>JBARPB010000123.1:0-1686 GCA_049642705.1 Candidatus Omnitrophota bacterium | reverse complement strand
AGATGGATTTACGAAAATCATAGATTTTCGTAAATCCAGGTCTCATTGTAGGAGGGACAATGACAAAAGTTAAATTTAAGGTAGCATCGAGAAGGCGCAGAAAAAAAGTGCTGAAAAAAGCCAAAGGCCAGTACGGCGCAAGGTCCAGGCTTTACCGGACGGCGAAAGAATCCGTTCAGAAAGGCATGTATTACAGCTACAGGGACAGAAAGCAGAAGAAAAGGCTCTTCAGGAACCTCTGGACCGCGAGGATCAACGCCGCCTGCAGGGGGGAGAATTTATCTTACAGCAGATTCATAAGCGGCTTGAAAAAAGCAAGGGTCGCGTTAAACAGGAAGATACTGGCAGACCTGGCCCTGAACGACAAAAAAGCCTTTAGCATACTCACGGAGCTTGTAAAAAGCGGGACATAATGTTAAAAAAACTGGATCCGCCGCAGATTGTCGTAATCAGCTTTCTTGCGGCCATACTTATCGGCACGGTGCTTTTATGCATGCCGCTTGCCACCAGGGGCAGTGAGAGGATGCCCCTCATAGACAGCCTTTTTACGGCCACAAGCGCTACCTGCGTTACGGGGCTCATAGTCAGGGAAACCGGGACGTACTTTTCCGGGTTCGGGAAATCCGTCATACTCCTTCTCCTTCAGATGGGCGGGCTCGGCATCATGACGTTCTCGACGCTTTTTGCGATCCTTCTGGGAAGAAAGCTTACGATAAGGGAAGACCTTGTTATCCAGCGGACGATGACCGGCGGTAAAGTGCAGAACCTGAACACGCTTATAAAATACATCCTCTTTATTGCGTTCGGGATAGAGCTCCTCGGCGCCGCCTGCCTTGCTGCCAGGTGGACGAGGACGATGGACTGGTCCGCCGGCGAGATTTTTGTCAATTCGGTATTCCATGCCGTGAGTGGTTTTTGTAACGCAGGCTTCTCGCTTTTCCCGACGAGTTTCAGCGCATTTCTGGCCGACCCGTATATAAATTTAACTATGATTTTGCTTATAGTAATCGGCGGTATCGGCTTCATAGTTGTCATGGAACTCGCTCGCATTGTAAGGAGAAAACCGTTTTACCGCCTGAGTATCCAGACCAAAGTGGCCTTAAGCGTGTCGCTCGGCCTTATTCTTATAGGGGCGCTACTTTTTTTTCTTATCGAAAACAATAACGCAATGGCACATCTATCGGCAAAGGACAAGATGCTTGGCTCGGTTTTCCAGGCGGTTACCACGAGAACGGCCGGTTTCAATACGCTCAACATAGCAAGCCTTGCCACGCCCACTCTTTGTTTTTTCGTTTTTCTTATGTTTGTCGGCGCCTCGCCCGGCTCGACCGGCGGCGGCATCAAGACATGCACATTCGGGGTTCTTCTGGCGACGACTTATTCCATGCTTAAAAACAGGGACCGCGTTTCCATATTCCGGCGCACCATTCCCAAAGACGTCGTGCGCAAGGCCATTGTTGTCCTTTTTCTCGGGCTTGGATGGATATTTGTCGCGGTATTTTTACTGGCGCTTGTGGAATTCAAGAAAGCGGCGTATCTGGATAACTTCTTTTTGCGCCTGCTTTTCGAGATTACATCGGCCTTCGGAACGGTCGGCCTCTCGACGGGTATCACCCCGACTTTAAGCGCGACCGGCAAATTGATAGTAATATTCACAATGTTTGCGGGAAGGGTTGGGCCCCTGAC
>JBARPB010000122.1:0-6001 GCA_049642705.1 Candidatus Omnitrophota bacterium | reverse complement strand
TATAGGCGCCGGCACGATTACGGCCAATTACGACGGCAGAAAAAAAAATAAAACAATTATAGAAGATAACTCATTTATAGGCGTCGGCTCGATTTTTATAGCCCCCGTCAGGGTGGGCCGCGGCGCGATTGTGGGTGCCGGAAGCGTTGTAACTAAAGGCAAAAATGTACCGGCGGGAAAAACCGTAGCCGGTATTCCGGCAAAAATATTTAATAAGCCCGCCGTAGGCGAGGCTCGCCTCTCGGCGAAGCCGAGGGCAAGGGGGAGGAAGAGATGACTGACAAGCTTTCAATATTCGGCGGCAATTCAAATATCGCGCTCCTGGACGAGATATGCAGGCTCCTCAGGGTAAAACGCGGCAACGCCTTTGTAGGCAGGTTTACCGACGGCGAGATACAGGTCAAGATAAACCAGAATGTCCGCGGCGACGACGTTTTTGTAATCCAGTCTACCTGTTTTCCCGCGAACGAAAACCTCATGGAGCTTTTGATACTTCTGGACGCGCTAAAGCGCGCCTCCGCCGACAGGATAACGGCGGTTCTGCCCTATTTCGGGTACGCGCGCCAGGACAGAAAAGACCAGCCCCGCGTCCCAATAACCGCAAAACTTATCGCGAACCTTCTTTCCCGCGCCGGCGCTTCGAGGGTATTGACCATAGACCTGCATGCGGGCCAGATACAGGGCTTTTTCGACATACCGCTCGACCATCTCTATGCCGTCAAGACTTTTGTGGAATATTTTACCAAGAAAAACATACAAAACGTTGTTGTCGTCTCGCCCGACGTAGGCGGTATAAAAATGGCAAGGGCCTACGCGAAGGATTTAAAGGCGGACCTTGCCATCGTTGATAAGCGCAGGATAAACGATACAAAAGCCGAAGTCATGAACATAATGGGCGAGGTAAAAGGGAAAAACGTTGTTATAGTCGACGACATAATAGCCACCGCCGGAAGCGTCGCGGAGGCCGCCGGCGCCCTTAAAAACGCAGGCGCAAAGGATATATACGCGACCATAACGCATCCGGTGTTATGCGGCCCGGCCATGGAAAGAGCGAACGCCTCGCCCATAAAAGAGCTCATAGTGACAAACACGATCCCGATAGAGGAAAGCAAGATGATAGGCAAAATAAAGGTGCTGAACATCGGACCACTTTTGGCGAATGCGATAAAGAGAATACATAACGAAGAGTCAATTAGCATATTGTTCGAATAATCCGAACATCGGACCCCACACTTCCGTGTGGGGAATGCAAACAAACAAGCAGGAGAATCTAAACAATGGAGAAAGTCATACTCAACGCCGAGATACGCGAGGAAATAGGAAAATCCAAAGTAAAAGAATTAAGGAAGGCTGAAATTATACCCGGTGTTATCTATAAGAACGGGAAGGAATGCATAAACCTGAAGATAAAATCCCGCGATTTATTCGATGTTTTACATACCTCGGCCGGGGAAAACGTTTTGATAACGCTTAAGATCAAGGGCGATAAGAAAAGGGGAGAAAGGGCGTGCATTATAAAAGAATTGCAAAGGGACCCCGTTAAGGAAGACGTTTTGCATATTGATTTGAATGAAATATCACTTACCGAAAAAATAAAGGTCAAGGTGCCGGTCCACCCGCACGGGGAACCCGAAGGCGTCGTTAAGGACGGAGGCGTCCTGGAACACGTGCTCTGGGAGGTAGAGGTGGAATGCCTGCCCACGGACATACCCGAGAAGATAGGGGTGGAGGTAGGCCCCATGAAGATCGGCGATACCGTTTACGTGAAGGACCTTGTGGTGCCGCCGGCGGTAACAATACTGAGCAACGCGGAACTTACAGTCCTCTCCGTTAGCCCGCCCGCCAAGGAAGAAGTGGTCGAGGAGGTTCCGGCCGAGGAAGGCACAGAACCCGAAGTTATAGCGAAGGGCAAGAAGGAAGAGGAAGAAGTCGAAGGGGAGGCTGCGGAAGGAGCGAAAAAGCAAGAGAAGCCGAAGAAGGAAGAAGCGCCTCCTGCCGCGAAGGAAGAGAAGAAAAAACAGTAGCGTGAAATTAATCGTTGGCCTCGGCAACCCCGGTTTCGGATATAGAAACACACCCCACAACGTAGGTTTTCTGGCCCTCAGAGAACTCTCCAAAAGGCTCGGCATACCCTTAAGAAAAAGAAGGTGCAAGGGGCTGTTTGGCTGGGGTTCAGCCGGGGGAGAAAAGATAAATCTTTTCATGCCCCAGACCTATATGAACCTTTCGGGCGAGGCCGTTCGGGAAATCTCAAAAAAAGAAAAGATAAAACCCGAAGACCTCCTTGTTATTTGCGACGACATCGACTTGAAACTTGGCTTCATCCGCCTCAGGGAAAAGGGTTCGAGCGGCGGCCATAAGGGGCTTAAGTCAATCATAAAAAGCCTCGCAACCGGCGGCTTTCCGCGCCTCAGAATAGGCATAGCGAAAGACCGAAAACCCGAAGACGTAACGGGCTTTGTCTTGAGGCCTTTCGGCTCCAGGGAAAAAGCTGCGCTAAAAAATATAATAAAGGAGGCAGTCGAATGCGTCCTTACGTGGATCGAAGAAGGCGCGGATATGGCCATGGCGAGGTTTAACAGGCGACAAACCTCTTGATTTTAAGAGTGGCCTATGCTAATATCTTATGAATATTGGGAGGTTATATCATGGTGGAATACGAGGCATTATTTGTCATTGATCCCGAAAAGGAAAAATCCATAAAAGAGATTACCACGGGGATAACCGGCACCATTACCAAAAATAAGGGCACCGTAATTAAAGAGGAAAACTGGGGCAAGCAGAAATTGGCGTACCCCATTAAGAAAAAACCGGAAGGAATATACTATAAACTAAATTTCTCTGCGGAGGCCTCGAAAATGTCCGAACTTAACAATAGTTTCAAGCTAAATGCAGATATTTTAAGGGTCATGATCACGGCAAAAAAAGGGAGTTAAGAAATGGCTGCCAGTTTAAACAGGGTATTTCTCATCGGAAATCTCACGCGCGACCCGGAGCTGCGGTACATACCAAGCGGAACAGCTGTGACGAGTTTCGACATAGCCGTAAACAGGGCTTATGTTGCACAGTCAGGCGAGAAAAAGGAAGAGACCTCTTTCTTAAAGGTTGTGGTATGGGCAAGGCGTGCCGAGGTCTGCGCGGAATACCTCAGCAAAGGAAGCCCGGTTTTCGTAGAGGGCAGGCTTCGCTCGCGCTCCTGGGAGACGCAGGACGGCCAGAAGCGAAGCACTGTCGAGGTCGTGGCGAATAACGTCCAGTTTTTAAGGGGAGCTTCAAGGCAGGCCCCAGAGGCCCCGCCCCAGGCCGGGGCGGCGGGAACACCCGATGCGGAAGCGAAATCCATAGACCTGAACAGCGAGGGTTCTCAAGCTACAACCGGGGAAGAAATACCTTTTTAAGGAGAAGAGAGTAAGTGCTGAAAAAGAGGACAGACAGAACGCGCGGGAAAAAAGGCGCGCTCAAAAAGCGCCGGCCGCGGCTTTATGTATTGCGAAAAAAGAAATGCCGTTTTTGCGCCGATAAGAATTTGAAAATAGACTACCTTGACCCGCAATTCTTGCGGAGGTTTACCACCGAACGCGGCAAGATAGTTCCTTCGAGGATTTCGGGCTCTTGCGCCAAACACCAACGCAAACTTGCCAAAGCGATAAAAAGGGCCCGCAATATCGGCATTATGCCATACCTGGCGGAATAGTATGGAAGTAATACTCCTTGAGAGCGTCGATAAAGTCGGCCGAGAGGGAGAGACCGTAAAAGTAAAAGACGGTTACGCCCGCAATTACCTTATCCCAAGGAAACTCGCCGCGCCCGTCACTCCGGGAGCACTCAAAATCCTGGAGTCAAAAAAAAGGAAAGCGGCAAAGACCGCGGAAAAGGATAAAAAAGCCGCCGAGGAACTCGCAAAGACCATTGGCAATCTTTCTCTGACCATCCCGGCGAAATCAGGCGTAAGCGACGTGCTTTTCGGCAGCGTTACGCCGGATACGATTTTCCACGCCCTGCAGCATGAAGGCGTGCGCATAGACAAGAAAAACATTGACATCGAAGAACCCATCCGGAAGCTCGGTGTCTATAAGGTCGGGGTCAAGTTGCACCCCGAGGTTAAAGCGGATTTGCGGATTTGGGTAGTTAAGAAATAAATGAAGCCACGACTTACGTCGGCCGTGGTGGCCGACGTAAGTCGTTGGCTGAATTTACCCCCCACCACTTTCTTGCGAATGTGGTGGAAAGTGGTGGGGGGTGCAATTCGACCCTTCAAAGGAGAAATTAGGAGGAGACAAACTTATGAAAATCAAAGATTTCCATAAGTTTGGGTCTCATTGAAAATGACACCGGTAAAAGAATTACTCGATAAAGTCCCGCCCCAAAGCAACGAGGCCGAAATCGCAGTTCTGGGTTCGATGCTCCTGGACAAAGAGGCCATAAACCGGGCAATCGAACTTCTGGACGAAAATTCCTTTTACAAGGCTGCCCACAAGAGGATATATTCCACCATTATAAACCTGTATGACAAGAACAAGGCCATCGATATCGTAACTCTCGGCGAAGAGTTGAAAAAGAAAGGCGCCCTTGACGAAATCGGCGGGAGCACCTACATCTCTTCCATCGCCTCCAGCATACCCACTTCAGCCAACATGGAGCACTACGCGAGGATCGTGAGGGAAAAAGCTATCTTGCGCAACCTCATATCCACGGCCACCCAGATAGTATCGGAAAGCTACGATAACATCACCACTATCGACGAACTCCTGGACAAGGCCGAACGCATGATCTTCGATATCACCACGAATAAAGTGGAAGCGAAATGCACCTCTATAAAAGATATCATAAAAAGCAGCATTGAGACAATCGACAATCTGTACCAGAGAAAGGAGAACATCACCGGTATTGCCACGGGGTTTCACGATTTCGACGTAATGACAGCAGGCCTTCAAAAGTCGGACCTCGTAATCATAGCCGGAAGGCCCTCAATGGGCAAGAGCGCCCTCGTAAGCTGTATCGCGGAGCACATCGGTGTTGTCGAGAAAAAACCCATCGCTTTTTTCAGCCTGGAAATGTCAAAAGAGCAGCTTGTCCAGAGGATGCTTTGTTCTCACGCGCGCGTCGATTCGCATAAAGTAAGGACGGGCTTTCTTTCGCAGTCGGATTGGCCCAAGCTCGTAAACGCCGCCGGCAAGCTTTCGGCATCGCCTATTTTTATAGACGATACACCAAGCATCTCGGCGCTTGAGTTGAGGGCTAAAGCGCGCCGCCTGAAAGCCCAGCATGACATCGGGCTGATTATACTGGATTACCTGCAGTTAATGCAGGGGACGCGTGGCATAGAAAACAGGCAGCAGGAGATTTCCGAAATTTCGCGCTCCCTTAAAGCCCTGGCTAGGGAACTCAAGCTCCCCTTGATAGCTGTCAGCCAGCTTTCGCGCGCCGTTGAACAAAGGGCCGACAGGAGGCCCCAGCTTTCCGACTTGAGGGAATCGGGCGCTATCGAGCAGGACGCCGATGTCGTCGTATTACTCTTGAGGGAGGAATATTACAATCCCACCGAAGAGAATAAAGGGATTGCCGAGGTCATCATAGCAAAGCAGCGCAACGGCCCAGTCGGCACCTTGAAGCTCGCTTTTGTCAGCGAGCACACAAGGTTCGAGGACCTCGCCCGGGCAGAGGAATATTAATGGGGACAGGTTTCTTCATGACACTACGCCGGATAACGAAACCTGTCCCCATAATTGTACTATTGTTATTTTTCCTCAACACCGCCTCCTTAGCCGAACAGCCCGCAAAGCGCAAGCTCGTTCTTGATATCCGCGTAAAAGGCAATCAGGCCATAAGCTCCGCCACGATCCTCGCAAAGATTAAAACAAAACCGGGGGCCCCTTTTTCGCAGGAAGTGGTAAACGACGATATCAAGAGGCTCTATGCCCTCGGCTATTTTACGGATGTCGCCGTTGACGTGGAAGATTACAAGGAAGGGCTGATGGTGACCCTCATAGTAGAGGAGAAG
>JBARPB010000121.1:0-6171 GCA_049642705.1 Candidatus Omnitrophota bacterium | reverse complement strand
TGGCCGATTTTGGCGCTATAATGGCTAGATTCAGAGAGGTTTTCTAAACAGGTCGTGGCGTGGGAAAAATTGGAGCTATACTAGCCTTTTTCTGGCAAGAGCGAATCCGGAGCCGGATTTAAGATACTTTTCAAATTGCAGGGCTTTTACTTTATCCTCAAAACAGCAATACCATATCAATTTAAACGGACGCTTTGTAGAGGTATAGTCAACCGAGCCATTATTATGCTTTTTGAGACGAGCTTCCACATCTGCGGTGAGACCTGTGTAATAACTTTTGTCTTTAAGGCTTTGGAGAATATATACGTAGTACATAATGATTTGCCCTGCTACGCTCCCCTACAAGTAAACAAGGGGGAGCTTCGCAGGACACTTCTTCGCCTACAAGTTTAGGTTATGCTTGCACTTCTTCGCCCTCTCTTGTTTTGCTTAGAGAGGGCGAAGAAGTGGGGTGGCTAACGAGATTTGAACTCGCTCTAAGAGAACCACAGTCTCTCGTGCTGCCATTACACTATAGCCACCACGTACTTCGCAAAAGTGTGGTACTTCGCCCCGAAGAATTTCTAAAGAAGTTTCTTCATTCGGGGCTCAGCACCACATACAAAAATGTAAAAACCTCTCTATCGTTAACCACACAGAGGTTTTTATATTTTTGTGTGTGGCGTCCCTGGCGTGATTCGAACACGCGACCCTCTGCTTAGAAGGCAGATGCTCTATCCAACTGAGCTACAGGGACAAAAGTTATTAACAAAGAGCCAAAGCATCAATCCATCCCATAATTTTTCGATGCAAATTCTTGTCATTAACTCTAATGTTTATAGTGCCGTTATATAGTACATTCTTTCGATGTCCCAAAGTACTTTTTTTGATATAAGGCTTATTAAATTGCTCCTTCGGCAAATCCATGATCTTCATCCAGAAATGTAAACATTTATCATGGTCTAGATCGGTATGTATATACATTTGCACTCTGAATTTTTCTTCGGCAACGTGGCAGATATCGCGAAACCATCTCATTGCAAATTTTATAACTTGCGGATCAGAATTAGATATACAAACTTCTTCGCCAACTTTTGTTCCTTCCGCCCAATATAAAATGGCGCCCCCTATTAATAGGTCTCTTTCTGTGACCTTGCCAATCTCTTTTACAGCAGATGTTTTAATAGTTTTTGCACGTAAGATTTTTTCTGCCCGAAGAATACGTCCTCTGTTGATAAACGCATCACTCGCTTTCGCTATACTGAATTTCTTGTTTTGAACAGAGATATCGTGTAACCAACGACTCAGACTACCGGTAGAAACCCCGATCTTTCTGGCAATCTGGAGATAGCTCATCCCTTTCGATCGCAACCATACGGCTTCACGTTGTTCTTGCATTCTTTTCTTCATATTAAATTATAGTTTGGTCGGGGCGGTCAGATTTTCCCGCAAAGAAATTTTTTGTTTCTTTCAAGTCGGGGTGAGAGGATTCGAACCTCCGACTTCTTGCTCCCAAAGCAAGCGCTCTAATCCAAGCTGAGCTACACCCCGATACACTTATGCAAAAAATTTCTGCGGGATCCCGATGAACTTCTAAAGAAGTTTCTTCGTTCGGGAGAACTGACGATCTCCTGGTCCCAAACCAGGCGCGATAATCCAAGCTTCGCTACGCCCCGTGAAATTTTGACAAAAATTTCATCCCGAGGAAGCGACAAATAAAAGCTTCCGAGGGACTATTTTTCACCCCGTACCAAATTTTAGCACAGAAGCGTTTTATTCGGCACTAAAATTGGTACGGGGTTCAATTCGCAATATGATTTATGTCGCCCACAGGGGGCTCCATAAATCATTTGCTTATTGAATTATAACAACCGCAATTTTAAAAGTCAAGATAATTGGATTTTAGGGTATATATCTGGTATAATCATATACAATGAAACTATGCAGCGCGTGCCTGTTAGGGATAAAGTGCAGGTATGACGAAAAAGCGAAGCCGCGTAAAAGCATTATTAAACTCGCGAAGAAAGAGGTGCTTATTCCCGTCTGCCCCGAGCAATTAGGCGGCCTGCCGACGCCGAGGAAACCATCCGAGAGAAAAGGAAAGAGAATTATCATGAGGGGCGGAAAAGACGTAACAAAAAATTTCAAAAAAGGCACGAGAAGCGTTTTGAAAATCGCAAAAACACTCGGTATAAAAGAAGCTATTTTCAAGGAAAGAAGCCCCGCCTGCGGCTCGGGCGGCATTGCGACAGAGATTTTGCGGAAAAACGGCATAAAGGTGGTGTTATATGCATAAAAAAAAGATATTGGTTATTGATGACGAAGAGGCCTTTACCGAAGTAGTGAAATTTAACCTCGAAGAAACCGGCAAATACGAAGTCAGGGTCGAGAATAAGGGTGCGCGAGGCTTCGACGCTGCAAAGGAATTCAGGCCGGATTTAATTTTACTGGATATCATAATGCCAGGTATGGGCGGCGATAAAGTGGCATTTCAGCTTAAAAACTCTGAGGATACCAAAAATATACCTGTTATACTACTCACCGCAATTGTAACAAAAGAAGAAGAGGCGGGAGCTGGCGGCGTTTTAAGCGGGTATCACGTTATAGCCAAGCCGGTAGATTTGGAAAAACTCATCGCTGCCGTCGAAGAATTATGCCCATGATAAAAGGTATTTTGCTTGCGGTTATACAGGCGGCAACCGAATTCCTGCCGGTATCTTCCTCTGGACATCTGGCACTCATATCAGGGATTATTTCAAAACCCGACCTTTTTTTCTTCACGGCGCTTCATCTTGCATCGCTCGTAGCCGTCGTTATTTTCACGAGGAAGGAAATCGCAAATCTCCTCAGTTTCGAGAGGCGATACAGGAGGATCTGGATTTATTTAATAATCGCGACCGTACCGGCGGCACTTTGCGGGGTCCTCTTCAGGGAAGCAATAGAAAAGGCATTTTCGTCATTTTTTTTTATAGGAGGCGCTTTTATTTTTACAGGAGTTATCTTATTTTTTACCAGATTTTCAAAAACACATTCGGATTTAAACATCAAAAATTCTATTATCATAGGGCTTTTTCAGATGCTCGCTTTATTTCCCGGCGTATCGCGAAGCGGCATGACGATTTCTTCGGCGCTTTTCTCAGGTATTGACAGGGAAAAAGCCGTTAAATTTTCATTTTTATTATTCATCCCTCTTTCTTTGGGAGCTTTTTTACTGGAAGCGAGGGAGGGGTTTTATTTTAATGCGGCACTGGTTATTTCTTTTTTCGTTTGCCTGATCTTTAGCCTGGTTTTTCTTAACCTGCTTTTCTTTGTAGTCAAAAAAGGGAAGCTCTGGCTATTTTCGCTATATTGTTTCGCGGCAGGTTTGATTTCTTTTGCAATTACAGGTATACTAAAGGCATAAGGGGGCAATAGTATAATGGAATGGACTAATTTTTACCAGCAAATGGTGGAGAGAAATATAGGTATCATATCCGTTGAGGAACAGGAGCGCCTCCGCAACAGTTGTATTGCCGTTACCGGCTGCGGCGGCATGGGCGGGCTTTCCGCCGAGCAGCTCGTGCGCCTCGGGGTCGGGCGCGTAAAAATCGCGGATTTTGACAAATTTGAGATACACAACCTGAGCCGGCAGCACGGCTCAACGTCCGCCAATATCGGAGAACGCAAAACAGAAGTGCTGGGCCGTTATTTTAAGGAGATAAACCCCGAGATTAATCTTGAAATTTTTAATGAAGGCGTCAAGCCGCAAAATGTAGGGCAATTTCTCGACGGCGCCGAAATAGTAATTGACGGGATGGACTATTCCGACCTGGAAAATACCGTTGCGCTATACAGAGCCGCAAGGCAAAAAAAGCTATGTATCGTTAATCCAAATGCCATCGGTTTCGGCGTAAGCGTATTTGTGTTCGGCCCGGAAACCGTCTCTTTAGAAGAATATATGGGCTTCACCTCCGGCAAGCCGGACCTGAAAAAAATCCTTGCCTACATGCCGAGTTATGCCGATCCGGAGATAGTTAAGAGGGCGGCGCTCGGAGAGATCAATGTACCGAATATCGCCATGTCCCAGCACCTGGGGACCGCGATCGCCGTTTCGGAAGCGGTCATGATACTTCTCGGGAGGGTAAATGCGCCGCTCGGGCCCAAGCCGCGGATAATAATACTGGATTTGCTGGATAGGAAATTTAAGGTTACCGGTTGAGGTTGAGCCGAGGTCTCATTGAATGGAGGTTAAAATGGTAAAGGTATCTAAAAGAGTCGGCTGGGAGATCATGAAGAGGTTGTTTATGCCACTTTCTGTGCTTTTTCTATTCGGCGCCGGTTACGTATTTTATAAGATGAAGATAGAACCAGCGATTTCCACTGAGCTCCATGAAGGACTCAAAAAATATATGGTAACCGTCTTTATTATGTGCATAGCGTTTATCGCCCATAGAATAGCGGACGCGATTCTGGGATGGTACAAGGAAAATATCGCAGCAAAAACAAAAACACGACTTGACGATAAATTAATCCCTATCCTGCGGAGAACCCTTAAGGTGACTATCTGGGTGATAGCCTTTCTTGTCATCCTTCCCTTTTACGGGGTAAACATAAACGCGCTAATCGCTGCCCTCGGTGTAAGTTCTCTCGCCATCGCGCTGGCCGCCCAGGACACAATCGCGAATATAATCGCCGGATTTTTAATTATGGTTGATACACCTTTCACCGAAGGCGACAGGATAAAGCTTCCTTCCGGAGAAGTCGTGGAAGTGCTGGACATCGGGGTAAGGCGCTCCAAGTTTTTGTCCGAGGATAAAGCAATCGTTATCGTGCCAAACGTGGATTTGAGCAAGAGTAAAATCGTAAATTACACTTGCCCTAAACCATGATGATTTCGGCGGGCGGGAAGCCGTTAAAGCCGGCGGTGGCGCTTGCCGAGGAATACGCCCCTATATTCTTCACGTAGACGACATCGCCAACATAAAGCTCGGGTATTTCCTCATTAAGCGATAGTGTATCGAAGGAATCGCAGGTAGGCCCTGCGAGGGTGCTTAAGAATCTCTGGCCGCGCCTTAAGGTTTTAAATTCATACCTGGCACGGTCGAATACCATGCCGGAGAAGTCGCCGTAAATGCCGTCGTTTAGATAATAATAATTTTTGTTATTGCGGAAAGTCCTTCCTATAACCTGAGTGACCAGAATTCCGGCCGGCCCCGCTAAAAACCTGCCGGGTTCGGCGATAAACCTGACATTTTCGTCAAACAGGGCATTCATCTGCTTTTTTATCTGGCAGGCCATCCTTTCGAAATTTATCCCGACCTGGTTATCAAAATGCTGAATCGGGAATCCCCCGCCGATATCCAGAATTTTTAATTTCAATCCGTTTTTAGCCGCTTCTTTGAAAATACCGGCGGAAATTTCTATTGCCTGAAGATAGTTTTCGACGTTTGTTGCTTGGGAACCAACGTGGAAACTTACCCCGGCCGGCACAAGCCCCAGCGCCTTTGCTTTTCTAAGCAGGAAAAACGTCTGTTCCGCGTCCGCACCGAACTTTAGCGAAAGCTCTACGACACTGCCGTCGTTGGTCACTTTGATGCGCGCGAGAACGCGCGCACCCGGATGATATTTTGCCAGCTTGTAGAGTTCCGGTTCGTTGTCAAAGGTCACAAGCCGCACCCTCCGCCTCCTGGCAAACGCAATATCCTCAGGCGACTTTATCGTATTGGCGAAAATGATTTTTGCCGGCGAAGCACCCAGACGAAGGACCTGTTTCATCTCGGCGGCGCTCGCAACGTCAAAGCTTGTGCCGAGCTCGACAAAGGTTTTAATGACGCCGGGGTGTGGATTGGCTTTTATGGCGTAATACGGCGTTACTTCAGGCAGGCATTTGCGAAAGCGCCTGTACTGCCGCTCAAGCACGGAGCGCCTGATCAACATAAACGGCGTTCGGTGCTTCTTGAGCGCCGCTTTTACAAGGTTCTCGACGCTCGCTACGTCGGTTTTAGATTTTGGCGGTTTCGTGCTCACGCCGGAGCGCACCGGAATCATACGCGTTTAATCTCTCCTGTGGATCGACCAGAAACGTAGTGAACTGCCAGACATCCTCTTCTTTGGGTTTGGGATAGTCGAACTTGGTGAATTTTGTATTCAGGTTTTTAAGAGGCGTCCAATCTACGGCCTCTGAAACAAAGGGTTTTATATAAGGCATGGAGG
>JBARPB010000120.1:0-5581 GCA_049642705.1 Candidatus Omnitrophota bacterium | reverse complement strand
ATGGTAGATTCTATCCCCTCGATAAATTCTTCTATAATTACTTCCTTACACCTTGACTCGCCAAGCGATATGTTAAAATATTTATTCAAGCCCCCTTCGTTTTCCAGTTTGAAAACGCCCCTTGAGCCCGCTCTATCCGCTGGCTTTATAACGAGGGGGAATTTAAGCTTTTTTACATTCTCGAGCGCCTCCGTAAGAGACCCGGCTGAGACAAAAGTGCCACAAGGAATATTATGGCTTTTAAGCACCTTCTTCATCGATACTTTATTGGTAACGTTTGAAGCCGCGTCCTTAGAAATGCCCGTAAGGCCGAGTTCTTCGGCGATAATGCTAATCGTCGGGACAAGACTTTCTACGGAGACGGTCATAACGCCGTTTATTTTACGCTTTTTTGCGATATCCACGTATTCCTTTGGGTCCTTCGTCCTGGCGACTACGTTATAGTCGCCATACTCAAGGCCCGGGGCGTTGTTATTCATGTCGCAGACAATCGTCTTAATGCCCATCTCTTTTGCTCTTTTTATTGCCGGAACCTCGTTCTGGCCAGCCCCCAAAATCATCAGTACTTTTTGCATATTCTACGGATATTTTTAATTATGTAATCTTGCTCTTTCCTTTTTAACGACGGGTAAATCGGGATCATTAACGTAGATTTGTTGGCCGCCTCTGTCAAAGGAAGGTGAATGCTTCCGAGAAGGCGCCGGTAAAGCGGTTCTTTATGTATCGCCGTAATACCTTTTTTCGCCGAAATGCCGGATTTTCCAAGTTCCCTAACCAGTTTTTCTCTTGAAATTTTTGAACTATCTAAAACTTGTATAATATATGACTGGTAATTCGCCGATGCATATTTTGGAACAAAGGGCACGGCCAGCATTTTCATGCTCTTAAATGCCTTGTCGTATCTAGCGGCCTGAGATTTCTTTGCCGATAAAATTTTATTCAATTTCTTCATCTGCGCGACACCGAGTGAGGCAGCGAGGTCGCTCATTCTGTAGTTATAGCCCTTGTGAGGGTACGTGCCGTTTTTACCTTCGCCGTGTGACCTTAGCATCCTAAGGTGCTCTGCGATTTTCCTGTCATTCGTTGTTATCATGCCGCCTTCCGCGGTCGTAATAACCTTGCGCGGGTGAAAGCTAAAACAGGTGACATCTGTCGCCGAACCTACCATTTTCCCCTTATATTTTGAGCCAAGCGCGCACGCCGCGTCATCTATGACACGAAGAGAGTATTTTCGCGCGATACGCTTTATGCTATCTATGTCGGCCGGCATACCTACCTGGTCAACAACCATTATGGCTTTAATTTCTCTTCCTGTCTGTTTATTTACCAGTTTCCTTCCGTTTCGGGCACATTTATTTTTAATAAAAGATTCGACTTTTTCAGGATCAAGGTTATAAGTCTTCGGTTCGATATCGCAAAACGCGGGGTACGCACCGCAGTAAAGAATCGAATTTGCCGTCGCGATGAACGAAAAAGCGGTTGTTATAATTTCGTCGTCTTGTCCTATGCCTGAGGCCTCAAGCGCAAGATGAAGCGCGGTCGTGCCGCTCGATGTTGCGACGGCGTACTTCGCGCCGACGTATCTTGCGAACATATTCTCGAATTTCTCTACTTTTGGACCCTGCATAACCCAGCCCGAACGCACGGTGCTGGTAAGCTCTTTTATCTCGTTTTTGTCAAAATACGGCCGTGTAATAGGTATCTTCATAATTTTGAATTTTTAACTTTTAATTTTTAATTTCCTTATGCCATTCTATCGTTTTGTCTAATCCCTCTTCGAGGTCCACGCGCGGCCTGTACTTCAATATCCTCTTTGCCTTCTCGATAGCGGGAATTCGCAAATCTATGTCCGCTCCTACGTGCGGCCTGAAATAGATTCGAGATTTCGAACCCGCCAGGTTTATAACCATGCGCGCAAGGTTCACCATCGTAATCATTGCTTTGTCATTTCCTATGTTAAAGGTATTTCCTATTGCTCTCTTCGACTGGAAGCACCTGAGGGCCCCTTCGACTAAATCATCTATATAGCACCATGCCCTTACCTGTCTTCCGTTACCCGTGATATATATATTTTTGTTTTTAAGTGCGCGTGTAATGAATATCTGGATGGCGCCTTCTCCTACCTGGCCCGGGCCATAGACATTAAACGGCCTTACGGAAATTACAGGGAGTTTCCGCTCCCAGTAATAGCAGAACGCCAGTTTCTCCGCAGCCAGCTTGCTTAAAGAATATGTCCAGCGCCTCTCTTCTATCTCGCCCTGAACTGTTTCGCCGTCTTCCCTTACGCGGTCGGCATGGCGCCCGTAAACCTCACTTGTGGAGAAATTCAGGTAAAGCCGGAGGCGTTTTCCCTTTAATGCGTTAAGGATGTTATGCGCGCCCATGATGTTTGTCGTCATCGTCTCGACCGGCATTTCATAGTAGGAAGATACGCCGGCTATGGCCGCGAGATGAATGGCTATGTCGACCCTTTTCGGAATGCTTCTTGCCAGTCTCCGCGCGTCAAGAACATCGCCTTTTATAAAAGTGAGGTTCTTATGTTTTAAAAGATCTTTTAAAAGCGGCGAGAACCTCCGGCAGTTGTCGTAGATGGTTACTTTATTTCTATCTACGAGCCGCACGGCGAGCGAGCTCCCGATGAAGCCCGAACCGCCTGTTATAAATATTGTCTTCTTCCTGGGTAACATTTTATTATTGCTTTTGTTTTGCGTCTATCGGTTGCGGTTGCGTCTGGCGAATCGTCGGGCGTTTTACGGTTGCGGTTACGCAACATGCAACCGCATGCCGCAACCGATTCGCCTGACGCAACCGTCCAACGATTACCGCTTCCCATAAGGAGTTTTCACCCGCCCGTACCTGCACTTAATTTCGGATATATCTTTCATAACCTTTGCAGGATTGCCGCACATTACAGCGCCCGGAGGGACGTCTTTTGGAACAACCGACCCTGCTCCGATTAAAGCCCCCTCACCTACCACAACAGCCGGAAGTATCGTTACATTGGCGCCAATTTTCGCCCCTCTTTTGATATGGGGGCCCTTCAGGCACTCTTTTACCTTGGGGCACTGCGGATGAAGGGCGTTTGTCAGCACTGCATTCGGACCTATCCAAACGCCTTCTTCCAGAATGGAGTATTCCGGCACAAACGCCTGGGAATGAATTCTCACGTTATCCCTTATTTTAACGTGGTGTTCGATGCAGGAAAGCGTGCCGATACTTATATTATTTCCTATTTTATTTTCTTCCCTTATAACTGCGTTGTGGCCCGTGGAAAAGTTATTCCCTATGACGTTCCCGGCGTATATCACCGTACCGGAACGTATCACGCAGTTATTGCCGATTACCGTTTTAAGCTGGCCTTCTTTTTTGCCGCGCGGCGGGCAACCTATGCGGACGAATTCTTCTACGCTCGCGTTTTTACCGATGGTTACGTTCTTGTATATGATTTTCATGGTAGCCTACTTTATATCCACTTCGCGGCCGCCGTTTTTCAAGGATTCTTCGGCTGCGCTTAAAACCTTGACAACCCGCAGGCCGTTTTCGCCGTCTGTCTTCGGGGTTTTGTTATTAATCACACAGTTGACAAAATGGCGGCACTCCTGTTTAAGCGGCTCCGTCATGTCTATCTTGGGAACATGAAGGTCGCCGGCCCGCAGCTTTATCTGGAACTCACCGAATCCCTGTTCAGCGCCCTCACTACCATACATATCGGCCCCTTTGTCGTATATCTTGATCCTTGCTTCGCTGTCCACATCGTCGTACAACACCATCTTCTTCGATCCTACGATTACCGCTTCCCTTACTTTCAGCGGGTCAAGCCAACTTACATGGACGTTTGCCATGAGGTCGTCCGGATAAGTGAGGTCTATAAACACCAGGTCTTCGTGGCCGGCCTTTAAGAAAGCACCTCCCCAGGCTCTTACCTTTTTGGGCATCTTTCCCGTGATATAATTTAGAATCGAAATGTCATGCGGGGCGAGGTTCCATAACGCGTTTAAATCCTCCCTTACGATCCCGAGGTTTAATCTTCTCGAAGTAATATAGTAAACCCTGCCGAGTTCTCCCTTTTCTATAAGCTCTTTTATCTTTATCACTGCCGGGTTAAACTCAAAGGTGTGTCCGACCATTAAAACCTTTTTCTCTTTTTTCGCTATGTCTATAATCTCGAGCGCCTCATTAACGTTGAATGTAAGCGGTTTCTCAACCAGAATGTGCTTGCCGTTAGTGAGCGCCTCCTTCGCCAGGGCGTGGTGTGTGTTTGCCGGCGTCGCAATGGCTACGGCGTCTATTGATTTTGATTCAAAAAGGTCTTTAGGGTCCTTTGTAAATAGTGCCTTGGGGAACTTTTTTTCAAAACGCGAAAGCCTCGAGCCATCCACGTCGCATAACGCCGCTATTTCGACGTTTTCCATCTCCGAAAAATCCCTTATTAGATTCGGCCCCCAGTACCCGCAGCCGATTACTCCTATCTTTAACATCTTATATGCACCTCGCTTCTATGAGTTTTTTGCAGAATTCTTTTACGGTATCAACGATATATTTTAGTTCTTCCTCTTTCAATTCCGGATACACGGGCAATACAAGGGTAGTCTCCGCAGCTTCTTCAGAATTCGGAAAATCGCCTTTTTTGTATCCGAGAAATTTATAACAGCCTTGCATATGAAGCGGTATCGGGTAGTAGACCCTTGACTCTATGCCCTTATTAATCAGAAATTCTATAAATTTGTCTCTTTTTGCGCTATCCACCTTTACGGCATATTGATGATAAACATGCGTATTGTGGGGATAGGTAAAAGGTGTTGTGAGATTTTTCATCCCCTTAAATACCTTATCAAAATATTCGGCGTTTTTTCTTCTTGCGGAAGCCCATTTATCCAAATATTTCAGTTTTACGTTTAAGACCGCTGCCTGCAGGTTGTCGAGGCGGCTGTTATAGCCGAGTATCGGATGAACGTATCTCTTGGAGCTTCCGTGAACCCTGAGGAGTTTGATCTTTTCTGCTATATCCTTATCGTCGGTAACGATCATTCCGCCGTCGCCGAAAGCGCCCAGATTCTTGCTCGGGAAAAAGCTTATACAACCGACGTCACCCATTGAGCCCGCTTTTTTCTTCTTGTATTCGGCGCCTATGGCCTGGGCAGCGTCTTCTATAACCTTTAGATTATGGCCTTTCGCCACTTTCAGGATGCCGTCGGTATCCGCGCATTGCCCGTAAAGGTGGACGGGTATCACGGCTTTCGTCTTTTTTGTAATTTTTGATTCTATCAAGGCGGGGTCCATCGTATAGGACCTTGGATCGATATCAACAAACACAGGGGTTGCCCCGGCATTCGATATGGCCTCCCCCGTCGCGATAAAAGTAAACGGAACCGTTATTACCTCGTCGGCGGTTCCAATGCCTGCTGCCTTCAAGGCTAAAGTTAACGCATCGGTTCCCGAACTTACGCCCACGGCGTATTTTACCCCGCAATACGAAGCTATACCCTCCTCGAGTTTCGAGAGCTCTTTGCCTTGTATGAAGGATTGGGACTCGAGAACGCCGTTTATGGCGCTATCGATCTCGCCCTTTATCGTCTTATAC
>JBARPB010000119.1:0-1529 GCA_049642705.1 Candidatus Omnitrophota bacterium | reverse complement strand
AAACCGGTATTGAAAGGGCCAAGGTCAAAATAACAAACATCCCTGCCGTTTTTACCTTCCGTGGAAAGGACTTACTCATGATAATCATCTCCTCACAAAAGTGAACCAAGCGGTTAAACTCGCTATCGTTGTTTTCGATAATATCTATATTAGGGTCTTTGTCGCTGCCTGTCAACTCTGCCGCAAAAAAGTGGATTGACTTGAAGTAAGAATATACTATATTCGATTCCTATTATTATGAATAAAGTGATTGAAAAGACAACCTGTTGCCCAACAATGGTGTTTACCCTCTTTGTTACTGTGGCTTTGGCGATACCCGGCCCGGGTCCCATAGACCTGTCGGCAGCGATTCATGACGGTCCAGTCAGCCAATCCAACGCCTCTGTTGACTGCGGAGCTCAAATCCCGGCCCAGCTGCTTTCGGACCGCGCGCAGAAAAACATGGCGACTAATGGAAAACCGGGCCACGCACGACCGGCCTACCTCGTCCTGCCGCCAATCCTTAAGCCTGACAACACGGACAAGCGTTTCAAGAAACAGACGGTTTCTTATAGAAGGATAATCATCCCATCTGTTTATCAGGACCGGCCTTGTGACGTTCTGACGTCAACCAGCCTCATCTCATCGAACCTGGGCCGCCGTGTCACTCTTGTGGGAGCCAAACCGTCAGGCACCAGCTAACGGAGCTTTTGCCCACCGTCGACAACGCTGAAGGTGCTATGTTTAACTTTTGCGTTGAATCAGTACGATAACAATAATGTCAATAAATTAGAAAGGGTCTTTTAATGTCCAAACAGAACTGGCGCATTATCCTGACTGCGATCTTGGTCGTCCTGGCTTGCTTTGCCTTCTGGCACACCTTTAAGCTGTGGACCATGAGCGATACCGACAAGGAAGCTCTTAATGAACGTGACCCGGGTGCGCTTTTAACTCTTCAACAGAAAGCGATCCGGCTGGGCCTTGACCTGCAGGGAGGTATTCACGTCGTCCTGAGAGTCAAGATGGAGGAGTTGGACAAAGCCAGCCGGGAGGATGCCGTTGAACGGGCGATACAGATTATCCGTAACCGTGTTGACGGCCTGGGAGTGGCTGAGCCGGTCATTCAAAAACAAGGGAATGACCGCATTATTGTGGACCTGCCCGGCTACACTGATGCCGAGCGGGCCGAGGAGTTGATCGGCCAGACGGCGCTGCTTGAATTCAAGCTGCTGGAAGTGTACGACAACGCCACGCTCATATTGACTAAGATTGATTCGGTTGTCCATGAGTACGAAAAGGCCAGAACGGGGACCACGGACGAGGACACCGTTGTGGCTGTGGAGGAGACTGAGGAAGCGGCGGACTCGGTTGCGGAAGGCGAGGAAATCGACATCCTGACGGAGCTGATGGGCGACAGCGCCATTGACACCGCCGATATGTTTGCTTTCGATGAAGAGGTCGGCCTGGACGAAAACGAGCGGCCGATCACCTCTCGTTTGCAAATGGCTCTCTATAACAACAGGAAAGCTACCAACTGGCCCGGTTTTGCG
>JBARPB010000118.1:0-2393 GCA_049642705.1 Candidatus Omnitrophota bacterium | reverse complement strand
GCCACAAGGCCCTGGGCTCGAGGCTCAAGACGTATTTCGTAGAGCACGGCCTGATGAGGGAAGGTGAGCCGCAGAAAATAGCGGAGATTTTTAAAAAGTTGGGGGTAAACGTGGAACTCGTGGACGCGAAGAAGGAATTCTCAAGCGCCCTGAAGGGAAAAACAGACCCCGAAGATAAAAGGAACGCGATTACCGACGCATTTTACAAAGAAGTATTTGGCAAACTCGTGAAGAAAAGCGGCGCGAAATATCTTCTTCAGGGGACGAATTACACGGATGTGGAGGAGACCATCGCGGGAGTCAAGAGGCAGCATAACATACTGGAACAGCTGGGCATCGATACTCAGGAGGCCTACGGTTATAAAGTAATAGAACCAGTGATACAGCTCAGAAAAACAGGGGTCCGAAATGTCGCGAAGGCACTGGGCCTTCCGGAAGAAATATACAAAAGGCCCCCATTTCCCGGCCCGGCTCTTGCGGCAAGGGTCATAGGGGAGGTTACGCCGGAAAGGGTAAAACTCGTAAAACAGGCCACTAAAATTGTTGAGGACGTGTTAAGCGGCACGAATGCTTTTCAATACATGGCTATTTTACACGAAGACAAGGTTACGGGCGTGAGAGACGGCAAAAGGGATTACGGATTACAGATAGAAGTAAGGTGCTGGGACTCCAAAGACGCCGTAATCGGATCACCCACCAAGCTCCCCTTCGATATCCTGGAAAAACTGGCGGATAGGATAACAGGGGAGGTTCCGGGCGTCGTAAGCGTTACCTATAATATAACCAGGAAACCGCCTTCGACCATCGAAGCGGTATAAAAGAAACCGCCGCGGTTGATAAAGAAACCGCGGCGGTTGAAGAGGTTAGTATGCATGTAAAAAAGTTCATAAAGGCCAACTTCAAGCACTTCAACGCCGCAGTGCTCGCCGAGGCAGCGGAAGCGTATGTCCGGCACCTCAAGAAGGGTGGCAAGATGCTTATTGCCATGGCAGGGGCGCTTTCTACCGGTGAAATAGGCATTTCCCTTGCCGAGATGATAAGAAAAGAAAAAGTTCACGGCATCTCCTCGACCGGGGCCAACCTTGAGGAGGATATATTCAACCTTATCGCCCATAAACACTATAAGAGGATACCTCATTACAGGCAACTTACCCCGCAGGATGAGCTTAAGCTTAGAAATAGCCACCTCAGCCGCGTTACGGACACGTGCATACCGGAAGAAAAGGCGGTGCGGATTCTGGAGAAAAAACTTTTCTCTCTCTGGAAAAAAGCCGAGGGTAAAGAAAAGAGATTTTTTCCCTACGAATTTATCTACCAGCTTATACGTAGCGGCGCGCTGAAGAAACATTACGAAATCGACCCCAAACATAGCTGGGTTGTGGCCGCCTGCGGGAAGAATATCCCTATTTTTACGCCGGGCTGGGAGGATTCCACGCTTGCAAACGGGTTGGTCGGGGCGGTAAAAAAAGGCCGCTTCAGGAGTTTCGGTTTCGTTAAGAATGGCCTGGAGCAGATGTATTACCTGATTGACTGGTACCTGAAAAATACAAAAAAACATCCGATAGGATTTTTTCAGATAGGCGGCGGGATTGCGGGCGATTTCCCAATATGCGTCGCACCACTTATAAGGCAGGACATGAAAAAAAGATGTAAACTATGGGGGTACTTCTGCCAGATAAGCGACAGCACTACTTCTTATGGTTCTTATTCAGGGGCAGTGCCCAACGAAAAAATTAGCTGGGAAAAACTCGACGTCGAAACGTCAAAATTCCTAATAGAATCGGACGCGAGCATCGTCGCCCCGCTTATTTTCGAATACGTGTTAAGCAAATGATTCGCGATTTAATACTAAAAAACAGAAGTTATCGCAGGTTCCGGCAGGATTTCGCTATAAGCGAAAAAACCTTAAGAACTCTCGTGGACCTTGCGCGCCTTTCCGCTTCGGCGGCCAACCTGCAGCCGTTAAAATACATTCTCTCCTCTGGGCCGCAAAAAAACGCCCTCATATTTCCGCATCTTAGGTGGGCGGGTTATCTCAAGGACTGGCGCGGCCCTCGTGAAGGCGAGAGGCCCGCCGCTTATATCGTAATTCTTGGAGATACCCGGATTAGTAAATCTTTCGGCTGCGACCACGGGATAGCGGCAGAGAGCGTGCTCCTCGGCGCCACGGAAAAAGGTTTAGGCGGATGCATGATTGGGTCAATAGATCGCGACGGGCTAAGAAAAGCGCTTAAAATTCCCTCTCGCTATGAGATACTCCTTGTGCTCGCTCTCGGCAAGCCCAAGGAAAAAGTAACGATTGAAACCGCCAAAAACAGCGGCGATATTAAATACTGGCGCGACACCAAAGGAGTACATCACGTTCCCAAACGTAAACTCGACGACATCATAAT
>JBARPB010000117.1:0-2087 GCA_049642705.1 Candidatus Omnitrophota bacterium | reverse complement strand
CTTTCCTCTGGATGATATTGCCTTCCGCGTCACCGGTATCTGTCGAGGCCCCAAAAAAAAGGCGCGCTTCGTATTCCTTATTGTAATTTAGAAAGTGGGCCGATTTTTTTGTGAATCTTCCCAGGAGTATGATCAAAAGCCCCGAGGCCATCGGGTCGAGCGTGCCGGCGTGCCCCACTTTCCTGTAGCCAAAGCGCTTTCTTATAAAATCCACTACATCATGGCTCGTCATTCCGCTGGGCTTGTCAATCAGGATTATGCCTTCGCTTGAGCCTGTCGTTGACACGTTTCAAAACCTTTCTTTTGACTTCTTCGAAGCTGCCCCGCATGGTGCACCCGGAAGCGCTTTTGTGGCCGCCTCCTCCGAAGGATGACGCTATTTTGTTGACGTCTACACCTCTTGTAGACCTGAAGCTCACGTGAAACATATCCTTCCTTTTAATATCCTCACGGAAAAACACCGCTACGCCGACCCCGCGTATCGAGCGGGCGAAATTGATAAAATTCTCGCAAGCGTACGGCTTCGTTCCGGTTTTGCGGAAAAGCGCCCTGCGGACAACCATATAAGCGATCCGTCCGCCCGATGTAAGCTTTAAATCGGAAAGGCACCCGGCCAAAAGCTTTATGTCGGCGTAGGTCTTGTTTCCGTAAATGCTTCTCGATACGTCGTACGGTTCGATGCCGTACCCCAAAAGCTCGCTTACAATTTCGTGGGTGGCGCTCGAGGTATTGCTGTAATTGAAGGAACCCGTGTCGGTCAAAATTGCTATGTAGAGATAAAGGGCTGTTTCCTTCGTGATCCTGCGGTTCATCTTTTTGTAAAGCTTGTAAACCATCTCCCCTGTCGAGCTTGTGTTTTTTTCGACCCAATTCAGGTTGCCGAAGTTCTCGTTGCTTACGTGGTGGTCTATATTTATGACACAGGCGGTTTTCTTTGCGGTATTTTTTACCCTCCCTGTCCTTGTGAGGCTCGGGCAATCCAGGACAAGCGCAGCATCAAAGCTCCCACCCTCGGGGTGGTTTTTCTGCCGAATCAAATCCACCTGCGGCAGAAACTGGTAATGACCGGGAACCCTGTCGTGATCAATTATGGCGAACTCCTTGCCGAGGCCCTCAAGGAGCTTGGCCATTGCCAGCTGGCTTCCCAGGGCATCGCCTTCCGGATTCACGTGGGATGTGATGAGAAAACTGCCGTATTTTTTAATCGCCCTTGCTATTTTCTCTATCGCCTTCATTCGGGGCCTCCTTGTTTAGCTTGTCCAAAATACTGTCTATCCTTTTCGAATATTCGATGTTCTCGTCTACTCTCAGCGAAATATCCGGCACGTACCTCAGCTTGAGCTCATCCCCGATGCGCTTTCGTATGTAGTTTTTCGCGCTTTTTAAACCGCGCGCGATCAGTTCTTTCTTCTTGTCATCGCATATGGTGGTGTAATAAATTTTCGCGAATCTTAAGTCCGGGGTTATCTCAACCTTGGTTATGGTAACAAACCCCTTTATGCGCGGGTCCCTTAACTGGCTGTGGACGATTTCGCCGGCCAGGCGCCTTATCGCTTCGGCTACGCGTTCTGCTCTTCTCGCCATATCTAGATAATCTCTACCTGATAGTCGTTTACGATGATATTTTTATCTTTTTCAAAAAAATCCTTAATCCTGTTTAAGGTCGAGTCTATGTGCCTCTTGTCGTTGGATACGCAGGAGACGCCGATTGTCGCCGCCTGCCACTTGTCGTGATTGTCCACCTCTGAAATCGAAACGTTGAATGACTTCCTGATCCTGTCTTTGATGCTCATGAGGACAAATCTTTTTTCTTTTAAAGACATGCTGTTTGTAACGTGGAGATCTATTTTTAACACGCCTACGCGGATCATTTTCCCCGTACGAGCTTCTTCACAAACTCAAGCTCCTCTTTCTTTGTCTTCAGTTCGCCGTCTATCTTTTTATGCAATACCCTCTTCAGGAGTTTCGTATATAGCGGGCCGGGTTTAATCTTAAGTTTCTTCAGGTCTTCCCCGCCTATCTTAATCCTTATCCGGTTGTACCCGGAGAAAAAGTCCGTTATCCTCGAGCGCGCAAGCTTGCCCCGT
>JBARPB010000116.1:0-5410 GCA_049642705.1 Candidatus Omnitrophota bacterium | reverse complement strand
GTCTTATATCGCGCAGCCGTGGCTTCAAAACTACGTATGCGCGGCGTCCTTTCTTTTATTCGGCGAATCCAACACCTCCGCAAGGATAATATTTGCCCTCTTTGGCCTCTTGTCGTTTTACCTTATTTATGTCCTGGCATACCGGTTATTTGAAGAAAAAATCCTGGCAAGGATTTCCGTTATCATCGCAGCAACGTCTGTCCCGTTTCTTTTGATGCTCAGGCAGTGCCGTTATTACAGCCTTACCGTTTTCCTGTCGCTTGCGCTCTTGATCTTCTATGTCAATTTCCTCGAAAGAAAAAAATTCAGTTCCATTTTCTTCGTAGCAACGTCATTTTTTCTTTTCCACGCCAATTTCGGATGCCTTATCCCGCTTTTAGGCGCCATCTTTGTGAGTTTCGTGCTGCTTGAGCGGAAACGCAAACTCTTCGCGCAATTTTTGAAAATGTACGTTTGGATTTTTATTCTTCTTCTACCGTGGGCGATAATTTACAAAATCTGGTCCGAGAGCATAAGTACTCCTTCGAGCCTCATTATCCACAACGCGAAGTTTTACCTCAGCAAAGTAAACCACTATTTTTTGCCGTACCGGTCTGTCGCGATTATACTGATTACCCTTTTGGTTTTTAAGTGGAGATCGCGTGTGTTACGTATCGTGAGGGACTTTTTCGGGACAAAAAAGGGAAAATCGGTCATTTTTCTGAATCTGATCTGTCTTGTAAACTGGTTTTTTCTGTGGTTCGCCGACGCCAATAGCGCCAGGTACATTATACATGTGGCGCCGCTTCTTTTCATATTCGCGGCCTTTTTGATCTGGCGCTCTATGGAGTGGAGTAAAATACTGGCGGGCTTTCTCCTTATCGTGCTATGTTTTTCAAATTTACTCCACGACTCATTTTTTTATGTTGCCGCAAAACCTTTCGTGCCGCTTGTGCTCAAGGCAAGCGCCTGGGCGCGGGATAAGGGCGTTATAAGCGTGCGTTTCGACAAAAAAGTGATTAAAGAGGTAGCGAGGATCGCGGATAAGGCAAATATAAAGGCCCATTTTTTCGACTACCTGTACGAGATAACCAACGATTACGACGGCCCGATGGAGGGCGTGGTGAAATACCTGAGGCAGAACGCAAAACCCGGCGAAACTATAAAGACCCATCTCTTTAACGCTAACCCATTATTTTACTATACCGACTTAAAGGTGGATACCGATTTTACGAAAGAAACTTACCCCGAATGGATTTTCCTGCGCGACTACTGGACAGAGGACACCTTCTATAAAACAGAATATTTCAAAAATATAGAGAAGCGGTACGATAAGATAGAACTTGACTACCCCGATATATGGTGGGAAAATCGGCCGGACGACATGTCCCACCACTACTTCAAAACCGCGCCACTGGAGAAGAAAATCTCGCTTTATAGGCGGAAGTGAAATGAAAATCCTGCTCGCTACCCCGCCCTCAAACGCCCTTACCGTTACCCCGCCGATAGGCCTGGGCTACCTGGTTTCGGTTCTTCGCGAAAATGGTTATGACGCCGGCATACTCGACGCGCAAAAAGAATCGCTGGATACAGAAAGAGTGCTGGAGAAAATAAGCAAAATAAACCCGGACGTCCTCGGAGTAAGCATTTTAACTTCCAATTATGCAAACGCGAAAAAAATAGTAAAGGAAGCGAAAAAACTCATCCCCCGCACGAAAATAGTAGTCGGCGGACCGCACCCCTCGGCGCTTCCGGTTGCTACCTTAAAAGAAGTGCCGGCGGATTTTTTAATAAGGGGCGAAGGGGAATATTCATTTTTAGACCTTGTTAATTTTCTTGCAGGCGGAAAAGGCGACCCCTCGCACATAGAAAACCTGTGTTTCAGTGAAAACGGCGAAATAAAAACAAAACCCTGTACGATACAGGTCAAAGATTTGGATAAAATCCCTCCTCCGGCCTGGGACCTCATCGAACCCCGGCAGTATCCCGTAAACCCGCACCAGTTCTTCTTTAAAAAACACCCCATCGCCCCGGTTGTAACAACAAGGGGTTGCCCTTTTAGGTGCACTTTTTGTTCGGCAAGTTTCCTGGCGGGAGAAAATTTAAGGATGCGCTCTCCCGAAAAAGTCGTTGATGAAATAGAGCTGCTTGCCACCAGGCACGGCGTAAAAGAAATACATTTCGAAGACGACAATTTTACCCTGGTAAGGAAACACGCCGAGAGCATCTGTAAAAAAATAATAGAGAGAAAAATCAAGATAGTATGGCAGTGCCCCAACGGAATAAGGGTGGACACGATAGATAGGGACCTCGTCCGTTTAATGAAGAAATCCGGCTGCTACCGGCTTTCGTTCGGGATAGAATCGGGCTCGCAGGAGATTCTGGACAGGGCCAACAAAAAACTGGATTTGAAAAAGGTTCCGGGAGCAATAAAAACCGTAAAGGACGAAGGCATAGAGGTCCAGGCGTTTTTTATTCTAGGCCTTCCGGGCGAGACAAAAGAGACGGCGCTTAAAACAATGAATCTCATAAAAGAGCTTCCGATCGATTTTCTGGATATTTCTTTGCTTACATACCTTCCGGGCTCCCGGCTTTTTAACGAAAGATTTAAAAGCAACGAATACGACAGTATTAAATGGGACGAGTTTAATTACTTCACCGCCCAACCCACGGAAACGCTGTCGGCGAAGGAACTGAAGGGCTTGCAGAAAACGCTTTTAAGGAAGTTCTACCTCAATCCCAGAACCGTGTTTTACATGCTACGGAGCCTAAAGCCCCGCCAAATCCCCCTCGTCTTCAAAATCGCGCTAAAATATTTCGTGTAGCCCGCTGACAGATGCCGGAAAATGCTTGAATAAATACAGTTTACTGATATAATATTGTTAAAATCATAGGGAATATATGCCGGAGTTAAGGAAAGATCCGATAATAGGCAGGTGGGTTATTATCGCAACCGAGAGGGCGAAGAGGCCGAGTGACTTCGCTTTTAAGGAAAAGAAAGTCGCGCCCCCGCCAGGCACGAAATGCCCTTTCTGCGAAGGCAACGAATCGCTTACCCCTCCCGAAATATACGCCCTCAGAAAAAAAGGCACCCGGGCAAATAAACCGGGCTGGAGCATACGCGTCGTCCCGTCGGTTTCCCCGTTTTTGAGCACAAAAGGCGACCTGGACCGCCACGGAAAAGGCATGTACGACCTCATGAACGGCGTAGGCGCTCATGAGGTCATAATCGCAACACCCGAACACGACCCGAGCACCTTCATGAAAGACCTCTCGCATGTCAGAAAACTTACCGAAGTAGTAATAAAAAGAATGCGCGAATTAAAAAAAGACCAGCGCCTGAAATACGCCCTAATTTTCAAGAACCACGGAAAAGTAGCCGGGGGAAGCAACCTCCACCATCAACACCTCCAGCTTATCGCAACCCCGGCCACGCCCAAGCGCGTTAAGGAAGAGCTGGTCGGCTCGAAAAACTATTTCGATTATAAAGACAGGTGCATCTTCTGCGATATGATAAGACAGGAACTGGAGATAAAGGAAAGGGTGATGCTGGAGGTGGACGGATTCCTGGCAATCAACCCCTACTGTTCGAGGTTTCCCTTCGAGACATGGATCCTGCCGAAGAAACATTCGTGCGATTTCGATAGCATGAAGACCGATGAAATAAAAAATTATTCCAAAATATTCCAGCTTACGATGAAAAAGATGGCGGCGACGCTCGGCGATTTTCCGTATAATATAGTCCTGCATACCGCACCCTTCAGGAGGAGAAAAAAGAAGGGCTACTGGGAAACAATAGAAAATGACTACCACTGGCATATCGAGATTATGCCGCGGCTTAGTCAAGTGGCGGGATTCGAATGGGGAAGCGGTTTTTATATTAATTCCGTCCCACCGGAGGACGCGTGTAAGTACTTGAAAGAATCCGATTAAATTTAAAATGCAAAATTAAAAATGCAAAACCAAAATTTAAAATTTAAAATTAAATTGAAAGATCGAGCATATAACTATTCGATTAAAATAATAGAATTTTTGGATACATTAAACAAAGATTTTTCTACTCAAGCAATTACACATCAATTGTTGCGATCATCAACATCAATAGGGGCCAATATTATCGAAGGCCAGGCAGCAAGTTCAAAAAGGGATTTTGCCAATTTTTTAAATCACTCGCTTAAATCTGCAAATGAAAGTTTATATTGGCTTGGGTTGTTGAGGGATGCGAAGAAAATTAAAGATTCCAAATTAGATGATTTGTTTTCTGAAACTAAAGAATTAGCCAATATATTGGGTGCAAGTCTTTTAACCATTCGAGGCAAAAACAAATTTTGAATTTTGAATTATAATTTTAAATTTTTCATTTTAAATTTTTAATTATATAAATATGTCACAATTAAGAAGAGATCCCATAACCGGAAGGTGGATAATCGTAAATTACGAAAAAAACATAAAGCCGGAGGAGTTCTCGTTCGAGAAAGTCGTAAAAGAGAACAATACCGAAGGGTGCCCCTTCTGCCCCGGAAACGAAAAAATGACACCTCCCGAAATCGTCGCGCACAGAAATGTCGGCTCGCCGGATACGCCGGGCTGGACGATAAGGGTTGTGCCGAACAAATACCCCGCCCTCGAGGCCAAGGGCGAGCTGGAGAAGCGGGGTCTCGGCGTTTTTGACAGGATGAACGGCGTCGGCACCCATGAGGTTATAGTGGATATACCCGAGCACACAAAGGACGTTGCCGACATATCGGACGAACAGGCGGAAGAAATAATCTGGTCCTATGTTTCAAGGAGCACGGACCTTCGAAAAGACCCCCGCTTTAAATACATCCTCATCTTCCGAAATTACGGCAAATCCGCCGGCGCGTCGCTGGAACACCCGCACTCGCAGCTGATAGCGCTTCCGATCGTGCCGAAGCGCGTCAACGAGGAGCTGCATTCCTCGATGGAATACTATAATTATAAAGACAGGTGTGTATTCTGCGATATATTGAGCCAGGAGTTAAGCGACAAGGAGCGGATAATCGAGGAAAACGACTCATTTATTTGCTTCGTGCCGTTTGTTTCAAGGTTCCCTTACGAGACTTGGATAATGCCCAAAAGGCACGAGTCGCACTTCACAGACCTCAAAAAAGAAGAGGTAAGACCGCTCGGCGTGATATTGCGGAACAATCTGAAGAAACTAAAAAAATTGTTGAACGACCCGCCGTATAATTATATAATTCATACCTCGCCGATAAACGGCCACGAGAAGGACTATTATCACTGGCACATAGAGGTTATGCCTAAACTTGTTAATGTAGCCGGCTTCGAATGGGGAAGCGGCTTTTACGTAAATCCCGTCCCGCCGGAGGTAGCGGCGGGGAACTTGAAGAAAATATAACGCAAAAATTGAAAAGTCAAAACGAAAAATGCAAAATTGAAATTCAAAATT
>JBARPB010000115.1:0-16532 GCA_049642705.1 Candidatus Omnitrophota bacterium | reverse complement strand
ATTTCGAATAAAAGACTACAATTTTTCAAGTGCAGCCAGAACCCCGGTTTCCTTCTTCTTTTATCGGAAGACCGGATGAGGCACTGGGTTCGAGGCGTAGCTTAAAAAATTATGCCATTCCTTTTCTCCCTTGAATTCATGCAATTTGCTCGTTGGATTTAAGGAAACACAAAAGAAATAGCCGATGGCTAAAACCTGCGGCTATTTCTTCATAGTTAATAACCTATATACCAACTTCGCAGATTGCTGAATTCTACGGTCGAAAAGATACGCCTCGAACCCAGTGCCTCATCCGGTCTTCCGATAAAAGAAGAAGGAAACCGGGGTTCTGGCTGCACTTGAAAAATTGTAGTCTTTTATTCGAAATTTTTAGAGGTTTCTTTTGTAACAATTTTTGATACAAAAAGGATGGCGGTTGTCTGAGCCCCACACCATCCGGTGTGGGGCGAGTTCCGCCATCCCCTCAAAAAATTGAGATTAAAGACGGTCCCCGCTTTAAGGCGAGGGAAAAATTTTTCCGCAGCCAGAACCCCGGTTTGCTTCTTACTTATTTGGCAAGCGGGAGGAGGTCGCAGTAGTAGAAGCGGTTGCCGCGCAGGACGGTTTCGCCTTTTTTGAAGCGGACGTTTTCACGGAATACCGGGCCGGCGTATACGAATGAATGAAATTCGCCGTTTTCGCCGCATGGATCAACGCCGGAAGGCAGATCCGACAGAAACCGCTCGTCGAATTCTCTGCCGACGAACGTTTTATCGAGGAAATTCGTGTCAACGCATGTGGTAACTGCCTTGAAGGCCAGGTTTATGAACGCACGGGCAAGTTCCCCGGTATCTTTTTGCCATATCGGAAATACGGCTTTCATGCCTATTCCCGACAGATTCTTTTCCCGGTATTTCCTCACGTCCTCTAAGAAGACGTCTCCGAAAACCACGGATGAAACGCCGGATGCGAGGTGTTTTTCGAGGACTTTGCGCATTTTGCTTCCGTATTCTTCGGAAGTGGCATTTTTCGAAATAAATATTTCCTCTAAAGGCAGGCCCGCTCGGCGCGCCTGCTCTTCGAGTAAAATCCGCCGCACGCCGTGCATGCTCGTCCTCTGGTAATCTTCCGTTACCGTCGTCAAAAGAGCCGTTATTTCATAATGTTCGTTTTTCCGAAATTCGTGAAGGGCTAAAGCACTCTCTTTTCCCCCGCTCCACGAAAATATCGCTTTTCCTTTCATATTTTAATATTCGAGTCCGCGGCGGGCGGTTATGCCCTTTTTGTAGGGGTGCTTCACCTCTTTCATTTCGGTTATGAGGTCGGCGTGTTTATGGAGGGTTCGGGGGCAATATCTTCCGGTAAGGACCAGCTCTACACGGCGGGGTTTATGTTTTATCATGCCGATACTGTCTTTGGTTTTGATTAAACCCATCTTTAGCGCGATGTTTATCTCATCGAGTATGACAATATCGTATTCGGCAGACATTATAATTCTCCGGGCCTTCATGAATCCCTTCTTGGCGTATTCTATGTCTATCTTTTTCGGCTTTCTTTTTATGATACAGCCCCTGCCGCATTGTTCAATTTTAATACCCTTTGCCTTTTTAAGCGCTTTTATTTCGCTATAAGAGCGACTTTTAAGAAACTGCAATATATAAACCTTGAGACCGGCACCCGCAGCCCTTAATGCAAGCCCAAGCGCAGCTGTAGTCTTACCTTTTCCGTTACCCGTATAGATTTGTACGAGACCTTTTTTCAGCTTCATATTTATAACTGTGCTATAATTTTTAAAACCAAAATAAATTAAAAAGCTTCCTTCCTGTTAAAGTGGCTGCAGTTACTAATATACCGGCAATAAAAACCCCAGCTGTATTTGCAATTATGAATTTCTTGTAATCCAACCCCAACAAATATGCTCCCAAAGCTCCCGTATAACTTCCACTACCGGGAAGGGGTATTCCAATAAAAAGCGCTACTCCAAATAGGCCATATTTTTCAACATAGGGTTTAATTTTATTCTGAGTTTTTTCAACCTTTCCACGATAGTATTTAGCAAATAATCTAAACCTTAAAAAATGATGCACAAATCTATCCAAAAACGCATAAACTAAAGGCCCCAAAATAATATTGCTTATTACACATATTAAAAATACAGAGGCCCAATCAAGACCAAATCCCTGTAATGTAAAATTAAAAAATTCTATTTTCCCACCGAGTATTCCTAAAGGAATGCTCGCCCGTAATTCAAGACCTGGAATAAATGTTACTAGTGCCAAAAGTAAAATTTTGTATATCAAAATTACTCCATTTTTTTAAGCGCATTAACAAGCTTTTTCTCTTTTCTTTTCTTTAAAAGTTGTTTTATTTGGTTAAATTGCACAACCCTGACGTTTTTAATATTTATTTTTTTGTTTCCCAATAAACACCAGAATTCTAACTGTTTACAATAAGGTTTATAATTCTCGATGTCTCGCTTGATGCTGCTAGCAAAAGAATTTAATTTAACATCAATTATTTTTTCAAATGTACCATCTCTTAAAATCGCAATGTCCGGTTGTTTATTATTCTTTAATTTGGGTTTGATTATCACATTTGAATAGAGTTTTTTGCATATTTTTGTAATCAGTCTCTCCCATTTTTGCCAGTAGTCATTATATTTATATCCAGTTTTTCTTAGAAAATCAGGATAACTTTCAAAATATGCGTAAATAGCTGCAACTAACGCAGGGTATGAGTTGCGCATCTCTTCAATAGTTGGTAAATGCTCTTTCTTAACTTTTAGCTTTTCAAATTCAGACATGCATTTTTCTTTATCCCACTTTAGTTCAAAATTAGGTTGATAACCGAGTTCCTTCAGAAAATTATTATACGAATTCCATTTTCTTATTATTGCCCTAAATAAGCCAGAACACATTTCTAAATCCCGTTGGGTCGGAATGTTGCCCATCTCTTTTTTTGCTTTTTCGAATTCTTCAATACACATTTTTTTAGTCCATTTTTTAATTTTAGCGGTTAAACCTAAGGACTTTAGAAATTCACTGTATTTACCCCAAATCCTATGAATTGCTGAAAGCATTCCTCCGGCCTCTTTTGAACATTCTTGATATGTTGGTATCCTGCCCAACTTTTCTTTAAATACATTAAAATGGGTTATAACTTTTTCTTTATTCCAGCGATAAGCTGGACCTTTTTCTAAAGCTAATTGCCTTCGTTTATGTTTAATGCTGTCTACGCTCCTATTTAGCTTATTGGCTATCTCCTTGGCGGTCATATTCAAATAATTCTTCAAGAGAAATTTGATTTCTTTATTATCCCAGCGGGCAATAAATTTCTCTTCCACTTCTTTTTTAATCTCGATAAAATCCAGATTTAGAAATCTAGCTAGCTTTTCAGCTCTTTTAATTGGGAGGGGCCTAATCTCGTTTTTATAATCATAAATAGAAGCAGGGGATACTCTAATTAAATTCGCTAATTTTTTTTCAGAACCAGCTTTCTTAATCGCTCTTATAAATATTGATTTCTGTTTCCCTTTTTTGAATTTTAAGAAAACTTCCTTCTTCACTACTCCTTCCAGCCTTCCTTACCGAGAAGCGGGACGAAGACGCAGCCGCATATTTCCGAGGCCGTAACGCCGCTCGGGCCCTTCTCGATTACCGTTAATATTTGGCTGAATGACGATCCCACGGGGATTACGAGTCTTCCGCCTTCGTTAAGCTGCTCAATGTACGCTTCGGGAATTTTCGGCGCGGCCGCGGTGACGATGATGCCGTCGTAAGGCGCGTGTTCCTTCCAGCCCAAAGTCCCGTCCCCTACCCCTACCCTTACATTGCTGTATCCGAGAACTTTTAATACCCCTTCTGCCCTTTCCGCAAGCGAAGCGATGCGCTCCAACGAGTAAACCTCTTTCGCGAGGGTAGCCAGGACCGCGGCCTGGTAGCCTGAGCCTGTCCCTATTTCAAGCACTTTCTCGCTGCCTTTCAGCCGGAGGCATTGTGTCATCAAGGCAACCATGTAGGGTTGAGATATGGTTTGGTCCTCGCCGATAGGAAGCGGATGGTCCTCGTAAGCGCTCTCGCGCATGTCCTCCGGGACGAATTTATGACGCTCGACTTTGCGAAAGGCCTCTAAGACGCCTCTGTCAGATATGTCGCGCGGCTTAAGTTGCTGCTCGACCATTCTGTCGCGGAGCTCTGTGTAGTTCATATTGCTCTAAAATATGATTTTATAAGAAGACCGATAAACCTGACGGCGTCCTTTACCGGACGTATGCGGCTCAGTTCGTTCCTGTAGATGGTTTCTATGGGCACGGAGGCGATTTTCATCGACCTGCGTGACGCCTTTATAAGAAGCTCCGATTCCAGATCGTATTTATTGGATTCGAGTTTTATTTTTTTAAAGACGCTACGTTTAATAAGACGGAAGCCGCATTGCGTATCCGGGATACGCTGTTTGCACATTACCGAGAGCACCGAAGACATAAACTTGTTCGTCAGAATCCGCGCAAGGGGCATGTTTTTCGTAAGGGCCATGCGGTTCCCGATTACTATGTCATTACTTTGTTCGCGGGCGTGCAAGATAAATTTCTGGATATCTTTCGGGTTGTGCTGGCCGTCGCCGTCCATTATTATGACAGCGTCGAAGCTTGTCATCCTGACTATAAAATCAAAGCCCTCCTTGAGGGAAGCGCCTTTGCCCAGGTTTTTCACGTGCCTCATAACAATTGCGCCGTTATCGGCTGCGACCCTTTCGGTGTCATCCGTCGAACCGTCGTCCACCACGATAGCCTCAAGGCCCATGCCTTTTATCTCTCTTACGACATCTCCGATAGTCGAGCTTACGTTATAAGCCGGTATTAAAACGCACGTTTTCATTCTTGCCACATCTTCCGGAAGGCGTACCACTGGTCGGGATAAGACCTTATATATTTTTCGATTACAGGGAGATAGCGTTGCATAACCCCCTTTATACCGGCTTCGTCGGCCACGCCGGGGGCGCTTTCGATAGGTTGCTCAAAAACCATCTTGAAAGTGTCGTCCTTCCTCCGGAGCGTGAATGTGGGTATAATCGCGGCGCCTGTTTTTAAACTGAAAAACGCCGTGCCCTTGGGGAGGTAGGCCTTGCGGCCGAAGAAATTCGCGCTCACGCCATAATCTGAGAAGACCCTGTCTCCCGCGATTGCGAGGAGATTGTTTTTTCTTAAAATCCTGAAGCAGTTCTTGAGCTGGGCGCCGACGGGTATTACTTTCACGTCGGCTACGGCGCGCTGCTCGAGGAAAAAGTCGTTGATTCTCTTGTCCTTGTGGTCGAGCGCGATGACATAAAGCGGGTACCCGAGGCTCGCGACAATGGCGGCCCCGAGTTCCCAGTTTCCCATGTGGGCCGCTACAAGAATTAATCCATTTCCCTTCGCGAGGGCCTTGTCCAGGTTTTCCTTTCCCTCTACGGTTATACGGCTTAGCATGAAATCCCGGTTTAATTTTGAAAACCTGAAAAAATCCGCCAGGTATTTGGCGAAATTCCTGAATACGTTCCTGATGTATCTCCGGATTAACTTCTTGTCTTTCTTTCCGAGCACAATCGTAAGATTATATTCGAGGTCAATTTTATCCCGGCGGGCAAAGAGATAATAGATATCGGCCAGGAAGACGGCCGCCGCATAGCAGGCCTTGAGCGGAAGCATTAAAGCCATGTATCTACCTATCCTGTAAAGCGAATATAGCATTACATAATCCTTTTTAACACGGTATTGACTATGTCCAGGGCGCTATTCGGTTTCGAAAACGCCCTGGCCCGCTCCTGCATGTTCTTAAGGGCGGCTGGGCTCGAAAATAACTCTTTAATAAAAACGCCAACGTCGTGCAGATTATTGACTTTGATGGCTACCTTATTTTTTAGCAGGTGTTCGGTGTTCATCTGCTCATGTCCGGGTATAGGTTTCACTATCAATAAAGGAAGCCCCTTGGCGAGCGATTCGCTTACTGTGATGCCGCCGGGTTTTGTGATAATCAAAGAGGAGATTTCCATAAGTTCCTCGATATTTTCCGCGTACGGGAAAACAACGGTCTTTTTGGCAAGCCGCGGCGCTCTTTTTTTAAGCAACCGGTAGAGTTTCCTGTTTCCGCCGGCCACGACCATGATCTGGAAGTCTGTTTTTACCCCGTTCAAGACCTTTATGATTTCCAGTACCGGCCCGATCCCCTGGCTCCCCCCCATAATGAGGACTATCGGCGCCCTTTGAGAAAGCCTCAAGGAATCACACACCGCTTTCCCGTTGATAATCCTGTTGAATTTGGGGTCAATGGGGATCCCCGTCAGTTTTATTTTATTTCTGGATATACCGTTTGATACAAGCCTTTCCCGTGTTTCTTCCGATGGGACAAAATACATATCAACGTTATCGTAGAGCCAGTAGTAATGGGGGGCGTAATCCGTGAGGACGCCGGCAAGCACAAGCCCGGCGGAGTCTCCCCTCTTGCAGTCCGCCACGATCCCGCAAGGAAAAGCCTGGGTGCAGATAACCGCATGCGGCCGGAAGTCATCAAGGAGGTTTCTCATTTTTTGCGAGTTGTATTTGTGTATGGCGTCCCTTAATCCCTGTGTTTTTTTTATGACCCTGGGGTTGTCGTAAAGATATCCCCAGACCTCGGGTCTTCGTCTTATAATGCCCATGTAGGTTCTGTTTATTATTTTCTCGAGAATGGGATTTGTGTAATGAAAGGAATTTACGTTGAGTATTTCAATATCAAGAGACGCTTTGTGAAAGGCCGATTCGATGGCGAGGCTCGCGTGGTGGTGCCCCGAATTTTCGGAGATGTACATCAATAAAATGCGTTTTTTATACATACCGCATTACGTTTCCATTTCCAGGACCCGTTTTATCCTTTTTACCGCCTCCTTGAGCCGGTTTGCGTCTTCAACGAGGGCGAACCTCACGTACCCCTCGCCGTATTCTCCGAATCCCGTCCCGGGCGCGATGACAACGCCGGTTTCCTTTATAAGAAGCGATACGAATTCCATTGAAGTCAGCGCGCTGTATTTATCCGGTATGCGCGCCCACACGTAGAAAGTTGCCTTGGGCAAGGGGACATCCCAGCCTATTTCCGTGAGCCCTCTTACGAGGACGTCGCGGCGCTTTTTATAAACGGAAACTGTCTTTTTTACGCATCCTTGCGGCCCCAAAAGGGCCTTTATAGCGGCGTATTGGATCGGCTTGAATATACCGAAATCTATGTAGCTTTTTGTTTTCGCGAGCGTTCTTAAAATATCGCGGTTTCCGACGGCAAAACCCATGCGCCAGCCGGCCATGTTATATGACTTGGAGCAGGTGTGAAACTCGATACAGGTTTTTTTTGCGCCCTTTACCTGGAGGATGCTGGGCGCCTTATAGTTATCGAATACTATATCGGAATAGGCCAGGTCATGGCCGATTATGATATTTTTCCCCACGCCCCAGTTAACGACATCGCGGAAGAATTCGGGGCTTGCGATTGCCGTCGTCGGGTTATGCGGATAGCTTAAGAAAAGAAGCTTGGAGCGCCTTGCGATATTCTTCGGCACCTTTCTTAAATCCGGGAGATACCCGTCCTTCTCGTAAATCGGTATGTTGTGAAGTATTCCCCCGGCGATAAGCACGCCGTTAAAATGCACGGGGTAGGCGGGATTTGGAACCAACGCTACGTCTTCATTATTCAAAAAGGCCAGCGAAAGGTGAGCTATCCCCTCCTTGGAACCAATGAGCGGGAGGACTTCTGAATCCGGGTCCAGCTTAACGCCGAATTTCGTATCGTACCACTTCGCTACCGCCCGCCTCAATTTTATTTCAGAAATATCGATGGACCTTGAATACCTATAGTTCTCTTTTACAAGCGCCCTCTTGCGGAGCTCCTTCACGATGTGTTTCGGCGTCGGCTGGTCAGGGTTCCCCATCCCAAGGTCTATGATATCGATACCCCTGGTTTTCGCCTCATCCTTTAAATTATCGATGATGGTAAAAAGATATAGCGGTAATCGTTTTAATCTGTTTGCTTCCTGCATGTTTGCCCCTACAATTTATTCAGTATATCCCTTACAGCTTTTGCGGATTTTCGGAGTGCGCTTAGCTCCTCATTGGGTAGTTCCCACTCTAGTATTTCTTCGATTCCGTCTTTTCCTATTTTGGCCGGGACGCCGATAGCGCAGTCCGTTACTCCGTATTCGCCGTTTAGAATTGCCGAACACGGTATCACTTTCTTCTCATCGAGTATGAGTGATCTCAGGATTTCGAGACATGCCGCGCTCGGTGAAAAATAGGCGCTTCCGGATTTTAAAAACCCGACGATCTCGCCACCCCGCATTTTCGTGCTCTCTACGATTTTTTCGATCGTTTCGGGCTTTAATATCTCCTCCAGCGGTTTTCCTTCCACGCGCGTCCTTGACAAAAGCGGCACCATCGTGTCGCCGTGACTCCCCATCACAAACGTCTCTATCTTTTCCGGCGGCGCGCCGGTTTCCTGCGCGAGAAGCACTTTGAATCTCGCAGTGTCCAGGTTGCCGGCCATACCGAGAATCCTCTGGCGCTGGCACGCTGTCTCTTTGTAAGCCAGATACGTCATGACATCCAGGGGATTTGTAACCACAATAAGTATGGCGCCGGGCGTAAACTCCTTTAAGCTCCTCGTGACCGCGCTCACGATTATCCGATTTTTCTTTATAAGGGCGTCTCTCGACATTCCCGGCTGCCGGGGGAACCCTGCTGTTATAACAACAACACTCGAGCCGCTTGTTTCTTGATAATTATTCGTTCCCGTTATGGTTTTTTTATACCCCATAAGCGGCGCGGCGTCCGAGATGTCAAGTGCCTTTGCCCTGGCCAAATTGCCCGCGATATCCACCAGGACAACATCCGCCAGGTTGTGCGCCAGGACGCGTTCCGCCAGCGCCGAACCTACGTTACCCGCTCCGATTATAGATACCTTCATTTTAGTTTGCTTATAATAGCGTCGGTCATTTCCTTCGTGCCAACGGCACTCGGGTCATCCCTGTCTTCTTTTAAATCATACGTTACGCATTTACCTTCCTTTATCACCGACGCGACAGCGTTTTCGAGCCTGCGAGCAGCTTCCTTTTCACCTATATGCCGCAGCATCAGCACAGCCGACAGTATCATGGCCGTAGGATTAACCTTGTTTTGCCCCTTATACTTCGGCGCGCTTCCGTGCGTCGGCTCAAAAAGGGCTATATCCCTTCCTATATTAGCGCCCGGAGCCACGCCCAGGCCTCCGACCAGGCCGGCGCATAAATCCGATATTATATCCCCGTAAAGGTTGGGCAATACCAGCACGTCATAGAGGGCCGGCTTTTGAACAAGCTGCATGCACATGTTGTCCACGATCCTGTCTTCGAATTCAATATCGGGAAATTTTTTCGCCTCTTCCCGCGCGACTTCGAGGAAGAGCCCGTCCGTATATTTCATGATATTGGCCTTATGGACGGCGGTAACCTTTTTGCGGCCGCGTTCGAGGGCATATTTAAAGGCGAATTCCACGATTCTTCTTGAGGCGCCTTCCGATATCGGCTTAATGCTTACCGCGGCGTCATCGGTGATCTTGATACCGGAATTTTTCTGTATCGCGGCACAAACCGCCTTTAAGGCCTTCGTGCCTTTCTCAAACTCAATGCCGGAATAGAGGCCCTCGGTGTTTTCCCTGATGACCACGATATCCACGTTTTTGTAATTCGACCGCACGCCTTTATAAAGCTTGCACGGGCGCACGCAGGCAAAGAGGCCCAGTTCCCTGCGCAGTTTTACGTTCACGCTGCGGAAACCCGAACCGACGGGAGTGACAATCGGGCCTTTTATGGCGACTTTGTTTTTTCTTATGGACCTGATTACGGAGTCCGGAAGCGGGGTTTTATACTTTTCGATAACATCGCCTCCGGCTTGGGTGATATCCCATTTCACCTTTACGCCTGTCGCCTCGACCGCTCGCCTTGTGGCGTGGCTTATTTCCGGCCCCGTACCGTCTCCCGGGATTAATGTTATATTATGACTCAATTTCAATTTTCCCTTTATGTTTTTTGAAATACTCTACCATGCCGCCCTCCGCGAGAATCTTTTTCGCAAGAGACGATATGGGTTTGCACGCAATGTTCAACCCTTTTGATTTATTCTTTATGATATTGCGGTCCAGATCTAATTCCAGTTCATCGTGATCGTCTATATAATTGGTGTTGCACTCCAGGAGCAGAAGCCCGAGATTCAGGGCATTTCTGTAAAAAATTCTTGCGAAACTTTTCGCCACGACAGCCTTAAGTCCCGTGGCTTTTAAGGCCTGCGGCGCCTGTTCCCTCGATGAGCCGCAGCCGAAATTCTCCCCGCTTATCAGAAAATCGCCCCTCTCTACCTTTTTATGGAAATCTTTTTCTATGTCCTCGAAAACATGCTTTGCCAGTTCCCTGGCCTCGCGTATGTGAAATTTGTAGCGGCCGGAAATGATGTAGTCGGTGTTTACGTTGTTCTGCATCTTCCTCAGGCGGTGCGCTATGTTACTCATCGCTTTAGTTTCCTCGAGAATTCCCTGGGGTCGGAAATCTTACCGGCGAGCGCCGAAGCGGCCGAGGTTGCCGGGCTCGCCAGGAATATTTTCGCGTTGGGATTGCCCATCCTCCCCTTGAAATTGCGGTTTGCCGTAGAGATAACATTATCCCCGTCGGCAGGAACGCCGTTATGCGTGCCGACGCAGGGCCCGCATCCCGGCCCCAATACGGCCGCCCCCGCGGCTACAAAGACCTCAATATAGCCTTTTTTCACGGCTTTCAAAAAAACCTCCCGCGACGCAGGCGCGATAAAAAGCCTGGTGTCGGGGTGAACCTTATTGTTTTTAAGGACGGCGGCGGCGATTTCAAGGTCTTCCAACCGGCCGTTCGTGCAGGTTCCGATGAAGACCTCGTCGACGCGCGTACCTTCAACTTCTCCGACCGGCCGAACATTATCGACTTCGTGCGGTATGGCAACCTGCGGCGCCATGTAATCCACGCGATATTCTTTAACGCTCTCGTATGAGGCTCCTTCGTCCGCCGTAACGGGGCACGGCTTTCGTTTTGAGCGCTCGGTAACCCAGTCCAGAACCTTCTTATCCGCCTCGAATATACCGCATTTTGCGCCCATCTCAACCGCCATGTTCGCGATCGTAAAACGCCCCTCGAGGCTCATTCTTCCAACGGCGTCACCCGAGAACTCAAGTGCTTTATAGTTTGCGCCACTGGAGGTGATATTTTTTATTATGTGCAAAATCACGTCTTTTGAATACACGCCTACGGGCAATTTCCCGTTTATTACTATCTTTATCGTCTCGGGAACCCTGAACCAGTTCTTGCCGCTGGCCAGGCTAATAGCAAGGTCGGTCGAGCCCACGCCGGTGGAAAATATGTTAAGCGCACCGTAAGTCGAGGTATGCGAATCCGCGCCCACGACAAGGTCACCGCAAGTTACGTTGCCCGACTCGATCATTAACTGATGACATATGCCGCAGCCTATGTCGGATATCTTCAGGGAATGCTTCGCGGCAAACTCGCGCATTATCTTGTGTATGGTTGATACGCCGATATTCGGGCTCGGCGAACTGTGGTCGATAAACATGGTGAATCCCGAGGTGTCAAAGACCTTGCCCGTGCCGAGCCGCTCAAAACTCTCGATTATCAAAGAGCTTGTCCCGTCCTGTCCGAAGCAAAAGTCCACTTCACAGATTGCGACTTCCCCGGCTTTCAGCTCCCTATTCGCATGAGCGCTCAATACTTTTTCAGCGATTGTCTGTTTCAGAATTTTTGTAGCCATTTTCCGATCCTGTCAAGCCCTGTTTTAATGCCTTCGGAATCCGTCGCGAAACTCAGGCGCGCGTGCGTGTCCCAACCGAACGCGATGCCGGGCACGCATGCGACGTGCGCCTCATCGAGAAGCCGCTTGGAAAACGCCGTCGAATCAAGCCCGGTTCCTGATATGTTACAAAAAACATAAAAAGCGCCCTTCGGTTTTACGCATGATATGTTCTTAAGTAAATTAATGCCTTCCGTCATGAGATTCCTTCTCGCGGCGAATTTCTTTGCCATAAGAAGCGCCGCAGCTTGAGGCCCCTTTAACGCCTCAAGCGCCGCGGCCTGGCTTATGGAAGCGGGGTTCGATGTTGACTGGCTCTGAAGCGCCCCGATTTTTTTTATGATATCCGCCGCCCCGGCCACGTATCCGATCCGCCACCCCGTCATCGAGTATGTCTTCGAAACGCCGTTTACCGTAAGGGTTTGCCTGAAAATATCCTTGCCGATCGAGCCGGTGGAGACGTGTTCGGCGCCGTCGTAAATAAGCTTTTCGTATATCTCGTCGCTTATTACAAAAATCTTTTTTGCCACGGCGGTTTCAGAGATTTTTTCAAGCACCCCTCTATCGAAAACAGCGCCGGTCGGGTTCGAAGGGCTGTTCACGATAATGGCTTTCGTGCGCCGGGTGATATGTTTTGCGATTTCCTTAAGGTCCGGCACAAAGCCGTTTGCTTCGGGCGGTTTTACGATTTTGGGTTCGGCCCCGCTAAGCCGTACCATTTCCGGGTAGCTTACCCAGTACGGGGAAATGATAATGACCTCGTCCCCTTTCTGGCACAAGACCTGGAATATGTTATAAAGCGCGTGTTTTGCGCCGCATGATATGGCGACTTCTGTGGGTTTATAACTTAGTGAATTGTCTTTCTTCAATTTTTCGCAGACAGCTTCTTTAAGCTCCGCCGTTCCCGAAGCGGGCGTGTATTTTGTAACACCTTTTTTTATAGCCTTTATAGCCGCCTCTTTTATGTTATCCGGCGTATCGAAATCCGGCTCGCCCACCCCGAAGCCGATGACATCGATACCGGCGGCCTTCATTTCCTTGGCCTTGGCGGCTATCGCAAGTGTAGGCGACGGCTTAAGTTGCGCTACTCTACCAGCAAATATCATATCTTACCTCCATATAGAGCTTTTAATATATCATAATTTTATTATATAAACAAGCGAAAAGTTAGGCGGCATCCGGTTCTCCTTTGAATTTAGGGGGCAGGAGGCGGTGTTTCAGAGCTGCTTAAACCAGGGACACCGTTTTCTTGTCGAAATAAAAGGCGACCCCGAACATAGTGAGGGGTAAAATTTTCTGGGGAAGGAAGTGTGTGGTTTTCTTCTTGTGCGGAAGTTACATATTCGTTTTACGGCGGAAGAAGCCGCGGACTTTTTTGAGGAAGCCCTTCTGCTTTTCGATTTTCCTACCTTCGGTTTTTGCCTTTTCCCTCTTTACTTCTTCGACAGCTTTTTCCTCTTTTACCTTCGGCGCTACTTCAGGTGCCGCCTTGGGTCGTTCGGCTTTTACGGGCTTCGGCTTCTCGGGCTTTTCCGCTTGCTTGGCTTTCTTGTCTGGTTTGCGCTTTTCTTCGGGTTTTTTCTCCGTCAGTTCCAAAAAGACGATGCTTGCGCCGTCGCCCTTGCGGAAATTAAACGGTATTATCCTCGTGTAACCGCCTTGCCTTCGGGAAAAAAGCGGCACGATTTCCTTGAAAAGCTTCCTTACAAGAACATTGTCGCCCAGGACCGAGAACACCCTCCTGCGCGCGGCAAGCGAATCATTTTTTGCTGTTGTAATTAGATTTTCGACAAGGCGACCGGCTTCTTTTGCCTTCGTGTGAGTTGTCCTTATTTTCTGGTGCAAAAGCACAGCTGTAGCAAGCGCTCTTAAGCTAGCTTTGCGGTGCGAGGACTGCCTGCCGAATCTCGTCCGTCTTTTCCTGTGCCTCATTTTTTCTTTTCCTTGCCCTCCGTCTTGTCCTTCGAAGCCTTGGCGAAGGAGGAAGCTTTAGCGGAGGAGGGCTTTTCTTCCTCTTTTTTCTCCGCCTGTCCCCCGAGCTGAAGCCCCATCTCGCCCAGTATCTTGTTGATTTCTGTCAGCGACTTCTTTCCGAAGTTCCTGTATTTGAGCATCTCCATCTCGCCCTTTTTCACGAGATCACCGATTGTCTTTATCTTGGCCTCGCGCAGGCAATTGGAGCTGCGCACGGAAAGCTCGAGTTCCGTAATGGGCATTTTGAGTTTTTCCTGAAGCTCCTTTTCTTCCTTCGATTCTTCTTCTTCGGTAATTTCCTCCGGCAGTTCGCCGAATTCCACGAAGATATCGAGGTGGCGCTGGAGTATATTGGAGGCGTAAAGAAGGGCCTCTTTTGGATCGACGCTTCCGTTTGTCCATATTTCCAGAACCAGCTTGTCGTAATCGGTTATTTGCCCGACGCGCGTATTGGCGACGGAGAAGTTGGTCCGCTTTACGGGCGTAAAAATGGAGTCAAGCGGTATGACCCCGATGGGTGAATTTTCCTTCTTGTTCTTTTCCGCCGGGACGTATCCCCTGCCGCGCGATACCTCAACCTGCATTTCCAGTTTTGTCTTTTTCGTAAGCGTGGCGATGTGGAGGCCGGGGTTTAGAATCTCGACGGTTTCGTCCGTCTTTAAATCCCCTGCCGCAACCTCGCCCTTCTTGTCAACCTTGAGAAACATGGTTTTGGGGCTCTTGAAATGCGACTTTAGGATAAGTTTTTTGATATTAAGGATAATCTGCGGCACGTCTTCAACGACGCCTTTAATCGTCGAGAACTCGTGCTGGACGCCCGCAATCTTGACCGAAGTCGCAGCCGTCCCTTCTATGGAAGATATGAGCACGCGCCTTAAGGAATTCCCTACAGTCATGCCGTAACCCCGTTCAAAAGGCTCCGCTGTGAACTTGCCGTATGTCGGTTTGTAGGTTGATTCCTCACAAGTCAGTTTTTTCGGCATTTCGAAATTTCTGAGTTTAACCCCCATTGAGTACCCCCTGCTTAATAGGTATTACTTCGAATATAACTCTACTATTACCTGTTCCTGAATCGAGAAATCCAAATCCTCTCTTTCCGGAAGACGCTTGACCGAGCCCTTCAGTGCCTCCTTTTCGCTTCCGAGCCATTTCGGGAGGGCCCTTTCTTTTAACTCCTTGCGGATTTCGGCTATCCCTTTAAGGGTTTTTTCCTTTCCCCGCATCTCTATGATGTCTCCCGTTTTTACTATGTACGAAGGTATGTTAACTTTCCTGTTGTTCACGTAGGTGTGGTTATGGCAGACCAGCTGCCTTGCCTGCGAGCGCGAATACGCAAAGCAAAGCCTGAAAACGACGTTATCGAGCCTCCTTTCCAGCATCTGAAGCAGCATGTGACCCGTTACGCCCCTGGCTCTTTCGGCGAGCTTGAAGTATCTTTTGAACTGCCGCTCAAGTAACCCGTAAATTCTCTTTGCCTTCTGTTTTTCGCGAAGCTGCATGCCGTAGTTGGATTCCTTTTTTCTTCGCTTTCCGTGCTGCCCCGGCCTGAAAGGCCTTTTTGCAACCGGACACTTATCCGTATTGCACTTTGCACCTTTAAGAAACAATTTCTCGCCGTATGCGCGGCAGAGCTTACATTTTGCGTCCGTTTGCCGTGCCATTTTTTCTCCTTAAACCCTTCGCCGCTTCGGCGCCCTGCAGCCGTTGTGCGGGATGGGCGTTACGTCCTTTATAGCCCTTATCGACAAACCAGCACCCTGCAGGCTCCTGATGGCGCTTTCCCGGCCCGAGCCGGGACCTTTTATCAATACCTCGAGTTCCCTCACACCGAAATCTCTGGCTTTCCTGGCTGCGTTTTCCGCGGCGATGCCGGCGGCAAACGGGGTTGACTTCTTGGATCCGCTGAAACCGACCGTTCCCGTCGAGGACCAGCATATGGTATCGCCCTTCGGGTCCGTGATGGTTATTATCGTGTTGTTAAACGTCGCCAGTATATGGGCTATCGCCTTCGGGATATTTTTTGTGACCTTTTTCTTTGTCTTCACCTTTTTTTTCTGCATTTTAACCTTCTTCTTTAGTAGTCATCGCCGGGGCTTGTTTCTTGGCGCGTATGACGCCGACGGTCTTCCTGGGCCCCTTGCGGGTTCTGGCGTTGGTGCGTGTCCTCTGCCCCCTTACGGGCAAACTCCTCCTGTGCCTGAAGCCCCTGTACGTACCCGCATCTATCAGGCGTTTTATATTCGCGGAAACCTCCCGTCTCAGGTCCCCCTCGACCTTGCAGTCCTTCTGTATCGTAGAAGTTATTCGGGAGACCTCTTCCTCCGAGAGGTCCTTGGCGCGCGTGTCCGGGTTTACGCCGGCGCTCTTTAGGATTTTATTCGAGGTCGAGCGGCCTATGCCGCGGATATATGTCAGCGCGATTTCAACCCTTTTTTCCTTCGGTATGTCAATTCCTACTATTCTGGGCATATATATCCCGTCCTTATCTCATGTTAATTTAAAATTTAAAATGTAAAATTCAAAATAGTTGTGTCCTTCGGACCTGTATATCCGAGGTCGCAAAGCGACACATAAGTTTTGCATTTTTAATTTTAATTTTTGCATTTACTATTACCCTTGCCTCTGCTTGTGCTTCGGGTCCTTGCAGATGACCCTTAAAACGCCTTTTCGCCTTATAATCTTGCACTTGGAACATATCTTCTTTACGCTGGATCTTACTTTCACG
>JBARPB010000114.1:0-11952 GCA_049642705.1 Candidatus Omnitrophota bacterium | reverse complement strand
CGAACTCAGTGAGGTTCGAGAAATCGGTTATACCCTTGAAATCCTTGAAGGGTATTACGATTTTCTGCCATTTGTCGGTTACGTTCGTTACGTAGTAACGGCCGACCTGCCTTGCGGCGTTCTTCAGCTCCACCTTGAATACGGTGGTGTATCCTTCCTTGGAATCGCCTTTTACCCAGAACGACAGGTTGTCGTACTTGGAGGTGTCCAGATTCTGCAGAAACATCCAGAAACCGTTGTAGGCCGGATTCTTCGAATCGACATCGTAATCGATTTTCATCGCGAAGCCTTTTACACCCCGGCGGTTTGCGCTGTCAAAGGACTCCGTGCACCCTTGCGAGAAGTCCGCGGGGTCCTTATCCCAGGCTCCGAAATTGCCGCCGATGTTGTTGGGCTTCTCGCCGCTATTAAAATCGGCTATAACAATTTTGTCTGTTTCCTTCGCTACGGTAACGCCCTGTTTCTTCGGCTGAACCGTTTCCCTGACAGATACCGCCTCCTCGCCCTTCATTGGCTCGCAGCCGGTCATTAATGCTACTGTGATCAAAAGCGCAAATAAGATAACGATTCCCCTTTTCATCCCGTACCTCCTTTACTATCCCTTCATCCCTGTTAACTTAATACCCTCTACAAAAAACCGTTGGTTAAACACGAATATAATTATAAGCGGTATCGTCGCTATAACAGAACCTGCCATCAAAAGTCCCCAGTTCGGCTGGGCATACTGGTAAAGTTCCTGGAAATACGCAAGGCCTATCGGCAGCGTCCTTTTCTCGATAGAATTTGTTACAAGCAGGGGCCACATGAAGCTCACCCAGTTGCCCAGCGCCACAAATATCGTGAGTGTTGCGATCGCGGTTTTCGAAAGAGGGAGTATCACGTTCCAGAATATGCCCCAGAGGCTGCAGCCGTCGATTTTCGCGGCGTCTTCGAGGTCGCGCGGTATCGTTATGAAAAACTGCCTCAAAAGAAATGTGCCGTAAGCGGTGAACGCGGCCGGTATAATAAGCGCCTTGTAGGTATCTATCCAGCCGAATATCTTCATGAGGGCAAAAACCGGTATCATGGTAACGGAGCCGGGTATCATCATCGTGGCAAGGTAAGCGAAGAACATTTTATCCCTTCCGGGAAAACTGAGCCTCGCGAATGAATACGCGGCGAGGGAGCTTGTCGCAACCTGCGCAAATGTAACCGAGGCGGTAACAAATATACTGTTCAAATAAAATTTTGCAAACGGAACGACCTTCCAGACATCAAGGTAGTTTTTCCAGTATACGGGCTTTGGTATCCACTGTACGTCGGCTATGTTAAATATAAAAACGGAACTGTATGATTTTAACGAAGTGGAAAGCATCCACAAAAAAGGCAGGATCATCGTAACGGCGCCCAGGGTGAGGATCGTGTAAATGATGACCTTATTGAGCGTCCGCTTCCCCTTCTGGACCATTTTTATTCTCTTGTCTTTGGTTTCTGGCTGCATAATTTTAATAGTGATACTGCTGGACCAGCCTTCCGCCGAATCTCCAGTTAAGCAGCGTAACGGTAAATATCACGATAAACACAAACCACGCAATGCTGGCAGCGTATCCCGCGTGCTGCCAGCTGTATAAATGGTTATATATAAGGTACTCGAGCGTCGTCGTGGAGCGCTCGGGGCCGCCTCCGGTCATGATATAGGCCTGCATGAAACCACCCTGGAAGCCGCCTATTATCGCCATCACCGATATGAAAAACGTCGTCGGGCTTATCATGGGCCACGTTATGGACCAGAATCTCTGCCATCCGCTTGCCCCGTCAATCGCGGCTGCCTCGTAAAGTTCTCTCGGCACGTTCTGAAGGGCCGCCATGAATAAAATCATGTTGTAACCGCCCATCATTATCCATAACCCCATCAGCATAAGCGACGGTTTCGCCCACTTGACCGATGTAAGCCACGGGATATTTTTAAGCGGCAGGGTGAGGAAATTTCCCAGTTTTATTATGAGGCTGTTTAAAAGGCCGAAGTCGTAATTATAGAGCCATGTCCACAGAAGGCATATCGCAACGCCGTTGGTAATGGTGGGCAGGAAATAAAATGTCCGGAAGAGTGTTATATTCTTTATCTTCTGGTTCATCGCGACGGAAAGCCCCAAGGCCGCCATTATCTGTATCGGGATTATCATCATCAGAAAAAGCGTGTTCCCCACGCATTTCCAGAAAAGCGGGTCATTCGCCACCATGCCGGCCGCTTCTCTGTGAAATCCCAAAAGCTTGATAAAATTGGAAAAACCGACAAACCGGGCAGGCGTGAGCATATCCCACTTTACGAAACTCAAGATCAGGGAAAAAATAACGGGTATGAGCATAAATACAAGGAATCCGAGAAAATTCGGCAGTATGAAAAAATAACCTGCGACCGCTTCTTTCTGGGCCTTTTTTAACTGCATGGCTACATCGCTATAATTATAGCATGATTAATCAAAAAAATCCTCTACTTTCAAAAGCTCCTCTGCGTTCTTCGCAATTGGATCGGAATGAAACCTCTTGCGTATTATTCCGTCGTTTAAGTAATTATTGAGCGCTATGAAGGACATTGCCTGGTCGAGGCACAGGTATTTTACGGCGACCTTGCCTGTTTCCACGTTTATCGCGTCGTAAAAACCGTATTCCCCGTAAGCGTTGTAAATCTCGAGCATTTTCCTTAAATTCTTTATACATTCCTCGGGCGCGAATTCAAGCGCAAGAAATGTAGCGTGCGGCGTGACAACCCCGGCTTTATATCCCTTCATGCCGAGCGGCTTCACGCCGTACTCCGAATAACCGCCCTTCGGCACCGAGCTCGGCGACATGCCGAATACGGGGTAGCCGAGCTCCTCAAGGGCGTATTTAATTTGTATCTTCGCGTGTCTTTCGTCGTTTAAGCCGAGCGCTTTCGTGGCGAGTTTCTTTTCCTCTATTACCAGAGTCGGCATAAGCGCCTCAAACATGCTGCCGCCCCAGCTGGGAACGAATTTTATATCCTCGTATATATAATAGCCCTCTTCTGTGGGATAACCCAAATAATATTTTACCCTGCAGTTTTTGGGTATCTGGGTCTGCCAGAACCACGTATCGGGGAAGGTCCTCGCAAGCATGAACCAGTGTTCGGGCGGCACGTCGCCTTTGCCTATCGCGATGTAGCTTACGGCCCTCGGCTCCGTATAAAACGCACCGTAATGATACTCCGAGTAATAATTGATATTGGTATAGAAACCGTGATACATCTGTCCCTCGACGGGATCGTAGAAAAAAGAGAAATCCATCTTATTAAGCATCCCCTGGCAGCGCGCACCAAGCTCTTCGGGGAAAGCGTTCTTTGCAACGATAATGCCCGCGGCAAGCCAGCCCGAGTCCACGAAGGATATAAAGTTGCTTGTCTCCTGGAAAATCGTTATGTCATAATAGTTGTAGGGGAAATTGTTGTATTTAGGCAATCTTTCAACTGAATCAAGCGTACGCGTTAACCTATTTATCGCCTCCTCCTTCGAAATAAAACCCAAATCGTAACCGGACACGACACACATAAGATATAAACCGACATTGGTAATGTTCGTGTAGTCGCCTATGCGCGTTGCCTGAGATACAGTAGCATCCTCGCCGAACCCGATGTTGTCAAGCGGAAGGTGGTATTCCTGGTCAACGATATTGTCGAAAAACTTCCAGAGGTCCCTTGCAAGTTCCATCAGGAATTCCCTCTCGTCTCTGGGAAATTCCTTTTTCACGAAGACCTGTTCGGGAAAACCCTTAAGCCTTTTTATCAGGAACTCGGCAAATTCCCGAGACGCCACTTCTTTATCGCTTTTTTTTTGCCTGTGAGGGACAACGTCTGTTATTTTAGGGCCCGGTTTTCCGGTGTTTACAAAAGCGATGTCATCAAAATAGAGCACGCCTTCGGGTTTATCGACGCGCCTTTTTTCAAACGTTATTACGAGTTCCTTGATATCACGCCAGTCCAAAATTCCGTTCATCACATTCAAGGGGATAGAGATCTTCTGCCAGTCCGAGGTTACGCCCTTCACAATGTAGCTCCCTTTTATTGTCTCATCCTGGCCTTCCGTATCCTTCCGGGTTTTTTTAAATTCGATCTTAAAGGTGGTTGTATAACCTTCTTTTTCGTCGCCCTTCACCCAGAATTCGAAGTGGTCGTATGGCGATACATCCAGATCGCGTAGCTGTGTCCAGAATCCGTTAATGGCTGTTTCGGGCGAATTGACGCCATATTCTACTTTCAACGACGACCCGGATTTTCCGCGCCTTACCGAATCCTCAAGCGAGGCTGCGACCCGTTGCGCCTTATCCTCGGGATTCTTCTCCCACGTCCCGGATTCTCCGCCTAAGTTATTGATGAGGTTTTGCTTATTAAAGTCGGCGATTACTATCGATGAAGGTTTCTCCGATTCGCTCCGGCGCTTTTCCGTGTCGCATCCCATGACGCAAATACCCATCGTAAAAAACGACAAGACCAGCAAAATAAACAACGATCTTTTATAACGGGCTTTTTTCCACATTTCTGTGCACGCTTGTTACTTTTAATTCGCCTCTTGGCTTGTCAAGGTCATCCGGCAGGATGACCTTGTTATTAATTAAAGACGCGCCTACCACGCCTTCTATGGATTGACGGAAGAGCCATCCTGCGGCTCCTGTGTAGCCGTTCCAGATCATTCGTCCCCGGTCAAAGTTGGTCAAAATGTCCGCCGGTTGTTTGTTCGGTTGTCCGCCGTAGATTTCAATTTCCTGCGGCGTTACATGGGAAACCGGTGTAATCTTAAGCCACAGCCGGTATGTAATCTCCCGATGCTCGTTCGCTTTAGCGGAATCCCCTTGTTTCTCGAACCGTTCTACCAGTATTCGCGCCGCCTTGATGAGCCATTGAACGCCGTGGCAATACATGCCGTTTTCGCGCACGCCCTCTGGATATTTGCTGCTTCTTCCAAGATACGGTTTAGTGTCTTCGCGTAGCGCCGGCCATCCCAAGAGTACCGCGTTCTCCTTCTCAAGAATATCTAAAGCGGTATGAAATGCCGTAAGCTCCCGCCCGGGATTGATGCCGCACATGACTGCCCACGCCACCGTAAGTGCGTCTATCTCCCATACGCCGCTACCCTTTACGCCGATCTCTGTGCCGTCATCATGAATGGCCCTGAGATACCGGTCATCCCTCCAGGTTCGCTCGAGGGCACATTTAAGTTCCTCCATTCTCCTTGTGTAATATTCCTTGCGGCGCTTGCCTTCCTTCTTTTCTATGATATTGACCATATCCTTCATGGCATAGTATAGGAAGAAACCGAGCCATATGCTTTCGCCCTTGCCTTCCGATCCGATTTCATCCAATCCGTCGTTCCAGTCACCCGTTCTAATCAGCGGCAGGCCGTGTTTTCCCATGCGTTTTTTAAGCACCAAGTCAATCGACCTCAAACAGTGCTTGTAGACAGAATCTGCCCGGGGGGAACGGTGATAAAGATGGCCCCACCCCGGCTTGTTTTTGGGAAGGTTCGCAAAAGGAAATTCGGACCATACATAAGACGTCATTTCATCGAGGACAGAATAATCGCCCGTAGCCCTGATATACTCAACCACGGCCCAGACCAGCCACACCGGATTGTCGGAGGCGTGGGAGCGGCAGGAAAATGCGGTCCGCCCGTCGGTCCGCGTAAAGAACCAATGATATACATCGCCCTCGAGAAACTGGTGAGAGGCGTGTAAAACGATCTGCTTGCGCGCCAGTGCGGGATCGACCCAAAGCAGGTTCACGGAATCCTGAAGTTGATCCCGAAAGCCGTAAGCGCCGCTTGTCTGATAGAAACCGCGCCGCGCCCAAATACGTTCTGCAAGGGCCTGGTATTTGAGCCAGTTCTGAAGATGGTTAAATCCCGGATGATTGGTCTTGACCGCTACCGTTCCCATGAGGCCTTGCCACCATTTCCGGGTATTCTCGAGGCTATTTCGGACCGTTTCAATATTTTTATATTTCCTAACCAGCCGAAAAGACTCCTTCCAGGTATCGGTTTCACCGAGGATCACTGCGACCGTGCGCTCTCCGTGCGCCGGAATCTCTAAGGTCGCCAGGAAAGACGCTATCTGCCTGTCGTCAGCGCTTCCACTGGTATCTGGCTTGCCTTTTTCCACCATGAACGGATGCGAAGTCCCGCGACCCTCGCCAAAAAATCTGCCGCGCCTTGTTTCCGCGCGTTCAGGCAGTGTCGACATAGAAGCAAAAGCCCATCCCGTGCGGAACATATTACGGGGATTTTTAAAAAAGAGGGCCCCTGTTGCCTTATCACGGATTATTTGCAGCGACCCGGATCTTTCAGGCTGAAATTCCAGCACCATCTGGAAGTAAGGGGCGACGCGCATCCGCCTTGCGTGATCTGCATTGTTTTTTACGGTAAGAAGGTACACACCCAGGGGGTCATCCGGCGGCACAAAAACTGTAAGCTCCGTTGATATGCTTCCGTGCGCCATACGGAATATGGCGGTTCCATCAACGCCGAATTCCGACTCATTCTTGGCTGCTTTTTCGTTCAGCGGGTGATACGTAGGCGAATACCATTCATTTCTATCCGGGTCGTATAGATAAATCGCCTCCGAGGGTACTTCATTTGTAACCGTATCGGGATAGTCCGGCGTGAGGCGGTTCTGCTGTGAATTGCCGTTACAGGATGTATGCAGCCCGCGATTGGTCACCATGACAGAATGTTCGAGGGCGTTCGACATCGCGTGATCAAAGGGCCGCGGCGTATAGGGCGTATGAATCAAGAGTTTATTGCCGTTATCAATATACTTAAAGTATGGCTCGGGCGTTCCGGGAAGGATTTCACCGTGGCCGATCAGCATTGGCCTCTTTTTCTCCTTTGATACGGGATGAACCCTTGCCGGCAGCGGCCTCAGGTGCTCGCCTATCAAATCAAGAGCGGCTTCTTTGTTTGTGGCATAGCCGATCAAAAGGCGTATCCTCACCGAAGCCCTCGGATTTATTGTAGCGGTCACCATAAGTGAGCCGATGGGATCAAATGTCGGGTATCGGGCGGTATCCCGGGCATCCAGGAAGTCCAGCGTCTCAAGGACCCTGGGTTTCCAGATGCTCTGGGCGCGGCCTATAAAATCCATGCGCGAAAAAAGAATTCCTTCCGGCGGAACATCCATTGCCAGGATCCCCATACATTTTGTGCTCTTCTGCCAGGACAGGATGGCATTAACGCGGCTTGCGTATTCCATTTCGGGAAATAGCCGTGCGTATTGCGTATGAAACCTGTCGTGAATACCGCCATTCAGGACCCACTCCAGATACGGAATGATTTTTAACTGGCGCCTTTTATATGTTGTATTATTAACGGTAATCGTCCAGAGCTCTGCGGTTGTGTCCTGGTCCGGCAGCTTAATATCGATCGTCGTTCTGATGCCATTAACGCTGTTAATTACCTTAAGAGAATCGTCGCCCTTTTTAATACGGGATGCGGTAAAGTTTTCTTTCGGGAAATTTCCTATGACAGGCCAGTAGCGTTTCTGGCTCTTCTGGTCTTCGGACGTATCCACGATGTACAGAGTTCTGCCGCAAGGATCTATGATATTGTATGAACGGCGGCTGACATCGTATTCCGGAGGGAAAACGCCGCTTCTCTTATGATCGGCCTCACTGTATATTTCGCCGTTTTCCTTGAGGAAAACCCTGTAATTTCTATTGCCGAGCTCGTAGGTTTTCATGCGCCGGTTGCGGGAGCGGCGCCGCAACAGGCGGATAACAAAAGAAATTCCCGTGCAAGCCAGAATGGCTAAAACGACAAGGGCGAGCTTCTCGGGTAACGTAAGAGCCTGCACGGCAGAAACAATCCCCCCTCTTCCGGCGGCGTTTTGCATGGTTTCTGCGGTGGTCCACGCGTAATCCCAGTCCCTCCCGCGCGGAATGTAAAAAGGAATGAGTAGCGGAGCCCATGTGCAGAAGCGTTTAATGGCTTCCGGGATATACCGCTGCGCTGTTGCCGGCCCGATGAAACGCGCAATTCGCTCATCAAGCCTGTCCAGGCCGATGAAGCTTAAGTTTACCAGTGTCGCGACACGCAGGCACATGTGATCCACCATCCATATCATAACGTAGGTAAATGGAATGGCTAGAATATAGACAGTATAAAAATTAAGGCTCCATTGCTGGAACGCCTCCGGCGACATCGTCAGCCTATGGTAAATGGCGAACATTGTCCGGATCGCACCGTCCTGGTTGTACCAGGTCGGCTTCGGCATCATGCGAAGGAACGTCCATATAATAGGTGACATCCATAAGCCCCACCGCAGGACATAGATCATGTGCTCGATAAGCTGGGCGAATCCCGCCTTCGAGAAGAAAAACTTGATAGGCGCGGTGTGTTTCTCGAATAACGCCAGCATGAAAACTTTATTTATTGCGAAAAGCCACGCGACTATAGACCAGAGTAGCACCCCGGCTAACGATTCTGTAAATAGAAGTTTTGCCCCGCCGGTATAAGTCCCCAGGTCGATACGGCCCCATTTGCTGACAAATATAAAGGGAGCATAGTTTCGCGCCTCGAATCCGGAGCTCGTATAGAGTTTGAATTTCTCGATGATCACCGGAACCTGCAAGGCATCCAGGTAGAACGCCATGGCGCTTCCTAAAAAAATACCCAGTAGCGCATCAATAAAATAAAGCCTCCACGACTGTATCCGACCAAGGCCTTTGGAAGCATAAGCGATATCCCGTAAGATACTCACGCCGCAAGATGCGAAGAACCCTACGGAGAGGCCGAACACAATGCGGCTCGACATGTTCCATTCAATCAGCCCGTGAGTGACTGCGTAGGTGAATCCAAATCCGGCAATCGCGCCCCTGGCATACAGGGTTAAATCGCGGTAGTTATGTCGCGCCCTCTGGAAAAACGGCTGGCTGCCGTCAAAGGTCTCAATAATAGTTTTAAGTAACGGAAAGACCATCGCCCCAGCCAGGATTCCAAGCACTATCGGCAGATTGGATGCTACTGCTTGCGACAGGGGCGCATTTATTAAAATATACAGCACATACAGAATAGCCATCAGGATAGCGCTGTATGCCATGCCTTTTTTCATACCTGTTATAACATGGTTATAGATAGTTTCCCAGGAAGGTTCTGTGCGTTTGCCGGCATCGAGAGCCATTCCCGTGATGAGATAAACCTCCCCCCACAGTCCCGCAAATGAAAACATGGTTGCCAAAATGACAACGATGCCCCTAATCGCCGCCGGCAGTGAGCCAACGGCTTGAGTCGATCCCATGTCCGCAATCAGCGGAGCTATAACAACGCCCAAAGATACAAAGAAGATAAAGATGTGCGCCTTGCCCGTTTTAAGCATCCTCCCCTTGGTAGCCATGCCGATCCCGTTAACAACAGCTTCATTGAAGCCAAACACGACAAGGACCCGGCCCATAACCGTAAGGATTGCCGGCCAGGCGGCTAGGAGATTCACCGTTATGGCGTTTGCCAGCGACTGTAAAATGGTTACGTTTTGCAGTAAAAGCAGCCAATTGAAAAGATACGGTGTTCCGACGATTAGTGCACCGACAACGGCCCTTGCGTGTTTGCCAGAGAGTGCAATCAAACGGGCATTGAAGACTTGATAAACCAGGAAGGCAAGCGTTGCGACAACCTTGTTCAACGTCAACACTTGAGCCCACGCCGAAGGCGCCTGCAGGATGCCAAGCCTGCTTGACGAAGCTGCCAGGAGCCCCGCCAGCAGAATGTTTTGAAAGATCTCTGCGCGCGTAAGGTGTTTGCCGGTGATTCCGAACTTCAAAAATTGTGCAATCACAGCGCCCATTAATCCCACGGCCAGGAAATTCAGGCTGAAACCCACCGTAAGGGGGCTCACCTTCCCCATGGCGTAGATAGAAAAGGCAGTTGCGCCAATCGTTACGGCTGTCACGCCATATAATAAATCCTTTTTAATCCCTGAGGGAATAGTGGTTTTATGGCTTATAAGGTGCTTCTCAAAAAGTCCAAAAATCAAGGCCACGAAAAAGCTGATAATAAAAATCAGGCTGATTTTTACGAATATGGAATATTTCTGCAGGAACGTCAGCTTGTAGAAGTCGAGACTAAAGTATAATAACCCTTCTTTTGGTTTGCCGCCAGATGCCGGACCGGCAGCTGCTTCGGGGTTAAACCACATCATATTGGTTCCTTCCCCGGCGGCGATCATGGGGCTTACAACAAAAACAACTTCGTTAAGGTTGCCTATTTTATTCCATTCGATTGCCTCCTCGGTATAATTCCAGCCGGTTTCAAGATGAAGCGGGATTTTCTGCATGGCCTTTGTCCCTTTAATTTCCAGCCTCACGCAAACCTGCTGCAACTGCTCATGTTTAGGCACCTTGACACCGATTTTGACCGCATCCACCGTATTCCGCGTCATGCCGGAAGGATAATTTTTTGTCCAGACGCCGATAATCGACCCGTTGGGTACCGAGTAGTCGAACTTCAAAACATCTCTCTTGGCGTCTTTGTCAATTGAGCGAAATACGCCGCCCAATGCCAGTCCGATATTAAACACGTCTTCATCGCCGGCATCCAGATGGCTAAAGCCGGATTTGTCTTTTCCGCTTACATTAAAAGCAATAAGGCCTAACAGCAAAAGAATCGCTAAAGTTTTTATTTTTTTCATAATTTATTCTTTAACAATTACCACAACGGTTAAATCTCGCGGCTCGGGGTCCTTTCTTATTCCTTCGTCCGGCGGCCTTGTAAGGGCGATGTCGTCTATGCGCACCGAAACCTTGTATGTGCCCGGCTCATCGGGCGCCTGCCACACTTTTTTAAGTCCTTGTTTCCCGTCCAGGAAGCGTCCGCCGCCTTCCCGGGACCAGGTTACGGTGAGAAGGTCCTCTTCTACTTCGTTATCGATTTTCTTGGGAAGCCTGCTCAGGTCTTCTGTGTCATAGAGGTATATCCCGTACCTGTCGAAGTCCTTTACCGAATCGAGCGCGAAGGTTATCCGTGCTCCCGGTTTAACCGTGATAAAAACCGACCAGGACTGGAATTTTGCGATGTCTTCGGGATCGGCTTCTATTTCTTCTGAAATCTCTCCGGACTTATCCACGCGCCTTAAGAAGCCTTCCCTTATACTCTTTTCCTCTACAGTGTCGCTTTTTACGTTCCTTATGAATATATCGTTCTCGTAGGCAGCGCCTTCTGTGGATTTTTTGCCGGCTTTTATGCCGAGGCCGGTCCCGCGCGCCCCGCATACGGCAGTGGGTGTCTTTACCTCAAAAGTGGAACCCTCCGGGATTGCCGAAAGCCTGGCAAGGAGATAGGCGTCTATTACCTCGAGTTTCTTTTCCGCATCAAGAAGCATTACCACGTCCGAGTTATCAAAAATGCCCACCACGTTCTTTGTCTTTTTATCGAACGAAAGAACGCAGGAAGAAGCCGGGCCTGTTTTTATCCTGTCACCGGCCCGAAGGATCATGCCCCATTTTGCATCCGTCCAATTTTTCTCATCCTTGGGAAGTACTTTAACCTCACCCTCCAGCGACACTATCTGGACCTCGTCTTCTCCGGAGGCGTCTCTGGCATATGCCTTGCTGCTATCTTCAAGCGCTATGGAGAACGACCTTATAATGCTTCCGAGCGAGGCCGTCTTTCCTTCGCCGGAAATCTCAGGGACAATCCTTGCCCGTATGGGCGTATAAGGTTCCCACCTTTTGTAGGTGTCGCCTCCGACTGAAGCGAAAGCGGGCGGATTTCCTTTGCCTATATCTTTTATGTCCTCTATAAGCGTCTGGGCAGCGTAGTGATAAACGCTATCCGGGTAATCACTTTCTATTTTTCTGAATTGCCTAAGCGCTTTGTTGTATTTCGCGTCGCCGTAATATAAAAAACCGATTAAAAATTCTGCAAACTGCGTAACGGGCCTCGTCTTGTAGGTTTCTATCAAGAGTTTAAGGTTTTCGAT
>JBARPB010000113.1:0-1505 GCA_049642705.1 Candidatus Omnitrophota bacterium | reverse complement strand
GACGTGGCAATCATCGGCGTGGGGACGAATCTGGAAGCGAGCATCCTTATCGCGCTCAACCTGAAGGAAATCGGAATTAAGGAGATTGTGTGCAAGGCCGTGAACGAAGACCACAAGAAGGTGCTGGAAAGAGTCGGCGCGACAAGGGTCATCCAGCCGGAAAAAGAAATGGGCGTGCGGATAGCAAATAGCCTTGTTTCGACGAGCGTAATCGAGCACATAGAGCTTTCGGAGGAATCGAGCATCGTGGAGCTTATAAGCCCTAAAGAGTTTATCGGGAAGTCCCTAAGGGAAATAGACGTGCGCGCCCGCTACGGGGTAACCGTAATCGCCGTGAAAAGAAAAATCCCGTCGGCATCCAAGAAAGAAGAGGAAGAAATCGTCAACGTCTCCCCCCAGGCCGAAGACGTTATAAACAAAGGCGACATTCTCGTCGTGCTGGGGTCGAACGAGGATATAGAGAAGCTGCAGAAGAAGCATTGATGAGCTATAAGCTGTAAGTTTTAAGCTATATGCTATATGGAAGAAGAAATTAGAAATATAAAACAGTCATTTGAAGAGGAGCTTGCCTCCGCGAAGAGCGCCGACTCCCTCGAGGCGATACGCATTAAATACCTCGGCAGGAAAGGGTTTATAGCCGAACTAATGGGGAAACTTCCGGCGCTTCCAAAGGAGAAAAAACCCCTTATTGGAAAAGAGATTAATCTTCTGAAGAGAGAGATGCAAAAAGCGCTGCGGGAGAAAAAAGAAGGGATTACCTCCGACCGCGGCCGGGAGAGAGAAGGAATCGATATTACCATGCCCGGGGCCTGGCCCGAAGAGGGGAGGCTTCACCCGATAACAAAAACCTTGAACGAAATAAACGATATATTTATTTCCCTGGGTTTTAGCGTTGTGGAGGGCCCGGAGATAGAAAGGGAATTTTATAATTTCGAAGCGCTTAATATTCCGCTTGAGCACCCATCGAGGGATGCTTTCGACACGTTCTATATAAAAGGCGACATTCTTCTTAGAAGTCATACCTCAAACGTCCAGATAAGGATCATGGAGAAACAGAAACCGCCCATACAGGCAATCATGCCGGGCAGGGTCTACAGACCGGATGCTGTTGATGCCTCACACTCGTTTATGTTTCATCAGGTGGAGGGGCTTATGGTCGATAGGAACATCAGGTTTTCTGACTTAAAAGGCACTTTAAGCCTTTTTACAAAGCGCATGTTCGGCGAAAAAACAAAAACGAGATTCAGGCCAAGCTTTTTTCCGTTTACCGAACCTTCGGCGGAAGTCGATATTTCCTGTATTATATGCAGGGGCAAAGGCTGCCGCGTGTGCTCACACACCGGCTGGCTTGAGATTTTGGGCGCGGGCATGGTGAACCCGCATGTCTTCGAAGCGGTGGGTTACCCCCCGCGCAAGTACACAGGGTTCGCTTTCGGGATGGGCGTGGAGCGGATCGCCATGCTCAAGTACGGTATTAACGATATACGTTTATTTTTCGAAAACGA
>JBARPB010000112.1:0-4380 GCA_049642705.1 Candidatus Omnitrophota bacterium | reverse complement strand
GTCCTGGATTTCCTGGCAGGTTTCGTCTATGTCTATGCCGAGCGATTTTAGTTTGGCAAGACATGATCTGGCTTTATCGAGGTCTTTTTCAATAGTTACCTCAACCCTTCCGTGGTCGAGGAAGGCATCTACTGTTTGCGGCGGCATTGTGTTTACGGTTTCGGTTCCGATAAGTTCTTCGACATATTTTACGTCGCTGTAAGAGGGATTTTTCGTGCTTGTCGAGGCCCAGAGCACGCGCTGGATATTCCCGCCTTTGAAATCCAGTTCCTTAAATTTCCGGTAGATCATTTTAGCGTTTGCAACGGCGATTTTCCCTTTTAACTCGTCGATTTTTTTCTCTTCGAAAATCTTATCAAGTTTCGTATCAACGCGGCTTACGAATACGCTTGCGACGGAAAATACGTTTCTGTCTTGCAAGCCATCTATATATGCCCTCGCACATGTTTCGTAGTGCTTAACGGAAAAAAGAAGCGTTACATTTACATTTACCCCTTCTTTCGTAAGCGCGCGGACGGCCTCCGGGGCTTCTTTCGTGCCGGGTACCTTAATCAGGATGTTGGGCTTATTTATCCGCTTGAAAATGGCACGCGCCGCTTTTACGGTTTCTGTCGGATTGTGCGCAAGTTCCGGCAAAACCTCGATGCTTACATATCCGTTGAGGTGCTCGGTTTTTTCGTACGTATCGCGCAAGAGGTCCGCCGCCATGGAAACGTCTTCTAAGGTAAGCGTATCGTAAATTTGGAGGGCGGTTTTACCTCCCGAGGCGAGCTTTTTTATCATGCTGTCGTAGACATCGGACGCACTCACGGCTTTTTCGAAAATCGTCGGGTTGGACGTCACTCCTAAAATGCCGTTATCGAAAAGTTTCTTAAGTTCTCCGTTCTCTATAAATCGCCTGTCGATATTGTCGTACCAGGGGCTCTGTCCTCTCTTTGCAAGCGCAATCAGCGTATTCTGCCCAGTCTTAGTTTTCACGGACCTTTAGTGTTTTCATTTTCCGGATCGGTTTTTTCATGTTGTTTGAACCAAAAAGGTATGTCCCGGCGATAAAAACATTCGCACCGGCTGAGGCGGCAAGGCGCGCGTTTTCGAAATTCACGCCGCCGTCTACGCCTATATCCCCGTCGTAACTCTTCCTGATTTCCCGTATCTTGGAAACCTGGCCGGCCATGAATTTCTGTCCGCCGAAACCCGGCTCCACTGTCATGACCAGGACTTCGTCCACAAGCGGAAGCAAGGATTTTATAGCACTTACCTTTGTTTTCGGCTTAATGGAGACGCCGGCTTTCTTTCCGTATCTTCTTATAAGGCGAACGAGCCCCTTCGGATTTTTTATGGCCTCGATGTGGAATATAATCATATCGCTTCCGGCTTCGGCGAACTCTTTTACATACTTTTCGGGGTTTTCTATCATGAGGTGCGCCACAAGGGGAAGTTTCGTTGCCTTTCGCATGGCTTTTACGACAAAGGGACCGAGCGTTATGTTCGGCACGAAGTGGCCGTCCATGACATCGACGTGAAGCAGGTCCGCTCCGGCGCGTTCGGCCTTCTTAATCTCGGAGGCAAGTTTGCCGAAATCGGCGGATAACAAACTCGGCGCTATCTTGACTTTTAATTTTCTCATCCTGTGCCTAATTTAACACACGAATATATTTTCGTCAATACCTATCTCCCGGGGACCATGGGGACGAAGCGGACGGGAAGCAGGGATTTCCTCTTTACGCCGTCTTTTGTTTTCGTAATGAGGTATAACTCTTGCGAAAAGGTTCCCACGGGCGCGACCATGCGGCCGCCTTCTTTTAACTGGTCGACAAGGTTTTGCGGAATTCCGGGGGGCGCGGCAGTAACTATGATGGCGTCGAAAGGCGCCTCTTCCTCCCAGCCCATATACCCGTCACCGCATCTTACGGTAACGTTTTGGTAACGCATCCCGTTAAGCTTTCTTCTCGCCTCTTCGGCCAGTTCCGGGATTATTTCTATCGAGTAAACCTCGCAACCCATTTCAGCCAGTACCGCTGCCTGGTAGCCGCTTCCGGTGCCTATCTCAAGAACCTTATCGCCCTCCTTGAGATCCAGGGCTTCTGTCATGAACGCGACGATATAGGGCTGCGATATGGTCTGGCCGTATCCGATAGGCAGCGGCGTATCTTCGTAAGCGGCGTTTTCCATGCCGGGCAGCACGAAGCGGTGCCGCGGAACTTCGAGCATGGCATCTATGACACGCGTGTCTTTTACGCCGCGGCGTATAATCTGCTCCTCTACCATTCTCTTTCTTTTCTCTTCAAAAAATTTTTCCGTGTCCGCTCGGCAGTAGAAAGCGATGCTTAATATGAAAAAAGGAATGCTAAAGAAAATTAAGCGTTTCATTTCATTGCTTCCTCATAGACGGCAAGCGTTGCGCGTGCCATTCTCTCGAGTGTAAAATTTTCCTCGACTTTTTTGCGCAAAGCGCCGGCGCATTTTTTACGAAGTTCGATATCGCTAAGCATCTTTATGATGGCCTCGGCCATTTTGTAAGGGTCCTTGGGCGAAAAAAGCAGGCCTGATACGCCCTCGTCGATAATTTCTTTTATGCCGCCGACTTCCGAGGCGCATACCGCCGTGCCCGTGGCGCCGGCCTCTATTATGGTCCTTCCGAATCCTTCCGAGACATTCGTCGAGAGCACAAGGCAGTCGGCCTTCCTCAATAAGTCCTGTACGTCGCTCTTTAACCCGAGAAACTTGACGTGTTTTTCTATGCCCAGCTCCTTTGCGAGTTCCTCGAGCATGTGCAAATACGACTCTCTCCTCCTCCCGACGCCTCCTACGATCCACGCCTCGACATTCTTCATTTTATCTATTACGTATTTCATCGCCTGTATGAATTCATATTGTCCCTTGATAGGCGTAAGCCTTGCGATATTTATCACGGTAAAGGAATCTTTACCGTTATCATACTTATGCGGGTAATACGTGTATTTCGCGAGATCCACGCCCCTGTACACAAGTCGTATCCTTTCCTTCGGGACACCGAAGGCTTCGATCATTCTTTTTTCTATGCTTTTCGAAATGGCCATTACGAGCTTTCCGCGGCCCATGATAGAGCTGAAAGGGTGCCGTGAATAAAAACCGTGGCAGCTCGTAACAAAAGGCGTGCCGGTCAGCTTGCATGCCACAAAGCCCGTCCAGGCAGGAACGCGGCTTGAGGCGTGGACTATGTCTATGTGATGTTTCTTTATGATAGATGCGACTTTAAGACCGGATAAAATCGGGCACATGGGGCACTTTTTATGAACGGGAAGTTTTATATGAAGAATTCCGTTATTCTCTAAATCCCGCACGAGCCTTCCGCCGTTCGAGATAACGATTACGGTTTGCCCCAGATCTTTAAGCGATAGCGCTAAATCTACCGTGCCTGTTTCAACGCCGCCTGATTCGAGGGCAGGAACTATGTGTAAAATATTCATATAAGATCAGATCACGCTATTGGGTGGGATTGTGGCGTTTTTGTGGATAATGATTATGCCGTCTTTTACGGAATAATTTTTGTTTTCGAAATTTTTGAGTTTCTTCTCGTTTGCAATTTTCGTGTTGTCGCCTATTTTCACGTTTTTATCGAGAATGGCCTTTCTGATGACACAATTTTTGCCGATTCCCATGATCGGCCTTCCGGCTTCCTGGTCTTTCAGAATCTCGTCCAGGGACTGGTAGAAATCGCATCCCATAACAATCGAGTCCTCCACGAGAGACCCCTCCTCGATTCTGCTTCTTAAGCCAATAACAGAATGTTTTATAGTAGCCGATTCTATGATGGAGCCTTCGGACACGATAGATTTCGATATTTTACTATTCTTTACCTTCATGGGCGGCAGGTATCTCGGCTTTGTAAAGATTTGCCAGTTTTCGTCGAAAAAATCTATCGGCGGAACCGGTTCGGTTAGAACGAGGTTTTCGTCATAGAAATTTTTTATAGACCCTATATCGCGCCAGTAACCCTTGAAGAGGAATGCCTCGGTTAGCTTGCGGGCGAATGAATCCGGTATAATCTCCTTTCCGAAGTCGACCTTGTCGCTTTCGGTCAAAAGTTCGATGAGGACTTCCTTGTTGAAAATGTATATGCCCATGGAAACGAGGAAACATTGTTTACCGTCTATTGTAATGGCCGCATCTTTCAGCCTGCCGGGGCTTTCGGGTTTTTCAAAGAAATCCACGATTCGGTTGTTTTGGTCGAGCTTCACGATGCCCATCTCGTTTAAGCTTTTTTCATCGTATGCGGGATTACATGCCAGGGTCATGTCGGCGTTCTTCTCTTTATGAAAATCCAGCATCTCCTTTAAATTCATCTTGTATAGCTGGTCCCCGGAAAGGACGACTATGTATTTGACGCCAGGGTCGTCG
>JBARPB010000111.1:0-2171 GCA_049642705.1 Candidatus Omnitrophota bacterium | reverse complement strand
TTGGATTTTGGAATTAGGGGCGGAGGTATGGTTTATTTTATGGACTTCGAGCTTGAAACAGGAGCAGTGGCCTTCCATCCCCGGCCCGAGACGGAGCTCTTGGTCGAAAAGGCCGTGGAACTATTGTCGAAAAAGTGCGGCCGAAAAGCGCCATGTCGAATAATGGACATCGGCACGGGCTGTGGAAGCATCGCAATAAGTTTGACAAAATATATGCCTTCGAGTAGAATAGTCGCAACGGACATTTCCGATACCGCGCTTCGCATTGCCGGAGAGAACGCCTCAAAATACGGCCAAGAAGACAGGATCGCTCTGGTAAGGAGCAATCTCTTCGCCAGCATAGACAGAACTTATTATAAGAATTTTTTTGACCTGATAATTTCAAATCCGCCCTATGTTTCGCTGGAAGACCTTGCTTCCCTTTCCTCGGAAGCGAAGGAGGATCCCTACATCGCGCTTTCGGGCGGCAGAGACGGCATGGATTTTTATAGAAGGATAATAGAGGGGGCCCCTTTATTTTTAAAGGAAAACGGGATCCTGTTGATGGAGATGGGGTATAACCAGTCTGAAAGCGTAAAGACGATGCTGGAGAAATCCGGTGTTTTTCAGGATGTAGAAGTTTACAGGGATTACTCTGGAATAGATAGAATTATAAAAGCAGTAAAATGGAAAAGCTTGTAATACGCGGCGGCGCTCGGCTAAACGGCACGGTCAACATAAGCGGGGCTAAAAATGCGGCACTCCCGATAATGGCAGCATCCTTGCTGACTGATGATACGTGCGTAATAAACAATGTCCCCGCTTTAAGGGATGTTGAGACAATGCTAAAAATACTGCGCGCCCTTCTGGTAAAGGTGGAAAGAAAAAAAGCAAGCGTCGCCGTAAACGGCCGTTGCGGCAAGGTCAAAGCGCCATACAGCCTTGTCAGCACAATGAGGGCTTCCGTGTGCGTTTTGGGGCCGCTTGTCGCAAAAAATAAAATTGCCGAGGTCTCCTTTCCCGGCGGATGCATTATCGGCGCGCGGCCGATAGATCTGCACCTGAAGGGCCTGGAAAGCCTTGGCGCCGAGATAAAAATAAAATCCGGCTATATCATAGCGAAGGCAAAAAAATTAAAAGGCACGAAAATCTATCTGGGTGGCCATTTCGGCTCGAGCGTTTTAGCAACAGCCAATACAATGATGGCCGCCACACTCGCCCGCGGCGCCACGGTCATAGAAAACGCCGCCTGCGAACCGGAAATAGTGGACCTGGCCGATTTCCTGATTTCGATGGGCGCGAAGATCGAAGGGCACTCGACCCCGACCCTAAGAATAAAAGGCGTCAGGAGACTTCACGGCACCGAGTATACTATAATTCCGGATCGCGTGGAGACGGGGACTTATATGGTGGCAGGTGCGATAACCGGCGGTGATATATTTCTCAAAAACGCAAGGGCCGCGCATCTCTTCGCCGTTACGGACAAGTTGCGTGAGTGTAGAGCCATTATAACCGAGGAAAAAGACGGCATAAGGGTAAAGAAGGGCGCAAAAACTAAGATACGAGCCACAGCCCTTAGCACGTTGCCCTATCCGGGTTTTCCGACGGATATGCAGGCGCAGATGATGAGCCTTCTTTGCCTGTCGGACGGAATCAGCGTGATAACCGAAAAGATTTATCCCGAGCGCTTTATTCACGTAAGCGAATTAAGCAGGATGGGAGCGCGTATTTTAATCGAGGGGCCGAGCGCCATTATAAAAGGGGTGAGGGGCTTAAGCGGAGCCGATGTAATGGCTTCGGATTTGAGGGCATCGGCGGCACTCGTGCTTGCCGGCCTTGTCGCGGAAGGCAAAACCATTGTCCACAGAATTTACCACCTGGACAGGGGTTATGAGAGATTGGATGCGAAACTCGCAGGTGTAGGCGCGAGGATTTGGAGAGAAAAGGAGTAATAAAAAAAGGAGAGGGAAATGGCAGTAGTATTAAGGCTAAAAAGGATGGGGACGAACAAGAAACCGTTTTACAGGATAGTGGCGACGGAAAAAACAAATCCGAGAGACGGCCGTTTCATAGAAGAAATAGGGTATTATGACCCCAAGAAAAACCCGGCCTCCGTAAAGATCGACAGGGAGAAGGCGCTTTACTGGCTGAAAAACGGCGCCAGGCCCTCGGTTACGGTGCGCAGCCTGTTG
>JBARPB010000110.1:0-3174 GCA_049642705.1 Candidatus Omnitrophota bacterium | reverse complement strand
CTTTCGCGATTTCCGCGTAGGTCTTCGCGGTGGCTTGGCCCTTTTTCGCGAGGACCTGTGTTATAGCGCTTGTGAGAACGGTTTTTCCGTGGTCTATGTGACCGATTGTTCCTATGTTTACGTGCGGTTTTGTGCGTTCGAATTTTTGCTTAGCCATTTTTATCTCCTTTCTAACTCTCTCCTTTGATAATCTTCTCTGCTATATTATCAGGCACTTCTTGGTAAAAAGAAGGCTCCATTGTATAGGTTGCGCGGCCCTGCGTCAGGCTCCTTACCACCGTTGCATAGCCGAACATTTCAGCCAGGGACACGAGCGAATTTATAACTTTTGCGCTTCCCCTCTGGTTGATGGATTCTATCTTGCCCCTCCGCGAATTTAAATCCCCCAGGACATCGCCGAGATATTCTTCCGGCGTAGTAACTTCCAAATCCATGATGGGCTCCATCAGCACGCAGGACGCCCTTTTCAAACCCTCCTGAAGCGCAATGGAAGAAGCCATCTCAAAAGCGACATCCGATGAATCCACCTCGTGAAACGAACCGTCATAAAGGGTCACCTTTATATCGATAACGGGAAATCCGGCCAAGACCCCGCTTTTTGCGGCGCCCTTAACGCCCTTTTCTACGGCGGGTATGTATTCCCTCGGGATCTGGCCGCCCTTGATCTTGTTATCAAACACTATACCCTCGCCTTTTTCGGCGGGTGCGATCTCTATTTCAACATGCCCGTATTGGCCCCTGCCGCCCGACTGCTGGATAAACTTGCCGGTGGAAGTTACTTTTTTTGTCGCAGTTTCCTTGTACGCGACATGCGGTTTTCCCACGTTGGTCTTGACATCGAACTCGCGCATTATTCTCGTGACAACCACGTCAAGGTGAAGCTCGCCCATGCCGTTTATTAGGGTCTGGGCCGTATCCTGGTTATAACTTACCTTGAACGACGGGTCTTCCTCTTGCATTTTCTTAAACGCCTTCGCGAGTTTCTCCTGGTCCGCTTTCGTCGCGGGCTCAATCGCCATGGAAATAACCGGATCCGGGAAATGTATCCTTTCCATGAGGATCGGCTTTTTTTCGTCGCAGATGGTGTCGCCCGTCGTCGTCTTCTTCAAGCCGACCACCGCGACAATGTCACCCGCGCAAGCCTCTTTTATGATCTCCTGTTTATCGGCGTGCATCCGGACTATTTTGCCCACTCTTTCTTCCGTATCCTTTGCGGCATTGTGTATGTATTCACCGGTACTGAGCGTTCCGGAATAAATTCTTAAGAAAATTAACTTGCCCACAAACGGGTCGGCCATTATTTTAAAAGCGAGCGCGCACAGGCTCTCGTTCGGGTCTGCTTTTCTCGTTTCGACCTCGTGGGTATCCGGGTGCATGCCCCGGGCCAGGGGGATATCCTCGGGCGACGGCAGAAAATCCACTATGCCGTCCAGGAGGAGCTCCACCCCTTTGTTATGGAAAGCCGTTCCACAAAACACCGGTACGAATCTATTGCGTATGGTCGCCCGGCGTATGTACCGCACGAGCTCGTGTGGATATATGCCGCCGTCGTGGACGTACCTCTGCATTGCCTCCTCATCGGCCTCGGCTATTTTTGCGATCAGGTTATGCCTGTAATGACTTGCTTCCTCCTTCATCTTAGGCGGTATGGGAATCTCCCTGCGCTTTACAGCAATTCCTTCGCCCTCGAATTTATACGCCTTCATCTCTACGAGATCTATTATGCCGTTGAAATTGCTTTCGCTTCCGATCGGTATCTCTACGGGCTGGGCGTTTGCGCCGAGGCGGTGGCGAATCCCCTCCACGGCCTTGAAGAAATCGCTTCCGACCCTGTCCATCTTATTTATAAAAGCGATTTTCGGCACGTTATAGCGGTCGGCCTGGCGCCACACCGTTTCGGACTGCGGCTGGACCCCGGCTACGCCGCAGAAGACAACAACCGCGCCGTCCAGGACCTTAAGCGAACGCTCAACCTCTATCGTGAAATCGACGTGGCCTGGGGTATCGATGATGTTGAGCCTCTTATCCTTCCAGAAGCAGGTAATGGCGGCGCTTGTAATCGTAATCCCGCGTTCTTGTTCCTGCTCCATCCAGTCGGTAGTCGTGGTCCCGTCGTCCACGTCGCCTATCTTGTAAATCTTTCCCGTATGGTACAGGATGCGCTCAGTAAGCGTGGTCTTTCCCGCGTCTATATGCGCGATAATACCTATATTACGTGTGTTCTCAAGTTTCGACATCGTTTTTGTACGGTTCGGCGTTCGTATGGGGACAGGTGTTTCTGTGAGGACATTCCACACTGAAACACCTGTCCCCATCGATTACCACCTGTAATGGCTGAATGCCTTGTTCGCCTCGGCCATCCTGTGCATGTCTTCCCTTTTCTTCACGGCACTACCCGTCTTGTTGTACGCTTCTAAAAGTTCGCCAGCCAGTTTCTCCTTCATTGGTTTCCCCTTTTTGGAGCGTGCGAAATCTCGGATCCACATCATGGAGATGAAATTCCCCCGGTTTTTCTCCACCTCCATCGGAACCTGGTACGTCGCGCCGCCGATCCTGCGCGGCCTTACCTCCAGAAGCGGCCTTGCGTTATCTATGGCCTTCTGAAAAAGCTCTAACGGACTTTTGTTTCCGGTTTTTTTTAATATAATATCGAGCGAGCCGTAAACGATGGACTCCGCCACCGATTTCTTGCCCTTTAACATGACCATATTTATAAACTTCGCAACGAGCAAGCTGTCATATTTGGGATCCGGCATAATCTCCCTTTTCTCCGCTCTTCTTCTCCTCATCCCTTAATCCTTAATTCTTAATCCTTTATTCTATTTTTTAGGTCTCTTGGCTCCGTACTTGGAGCGCGATTTTTTCCTGTCCACTACTCCGGCGGTATCCAGCGTACCCCTTACAATGTGGTACCTTACCCCGGGTAAATCCTTAACCCTCCCACCTCTTATAGTCACGATTGAGTGTTCCTGGAGGTTGTGCCCTACGCCCGGGATGTATCCCGTGACTTCAACGCCGTTTGTAAGCCTTATCCTCGCAACTTTTCTGAGAGCCGAGTTCGGCTTCTTCGGCGTCTGTGTTTTTACCTGGAGGCATACCCCCCTTTTTTGCGGGCACGACTCAAGCGCGCGAGATTTCGTTTTTTTCTTGAATTTTTCTCTTCCCAGTCTTACC
>JBARPB010000109.1:0-11207 GCA_049642705.1 Candidatus Omnitrophota bacterium | reverse complement strand
CCAAATCAACCGCCCCGGTTGACAGGGGTCGGTTAGGTTGGTTGGCGAAAAATTTTAAAAAATATGCCCGCAAAATCGCATTTCTTACGTCTATATAAGTAGAGGGGCATCAACCGACCCAAATCAACCGCCCCGGTTGACAGGGGTCGGTTGGGCAAAAGCAAAGGAGGTTGTTATGATTTATCACGTAGTTAACAAAAGTATTGCGGAATTTGTTATTTTTAACAATTCCGACGAATTTTCAAGAATGTTGCTTGCTATTCGTTATTATCAGATAGCGAAACAATCGCTTAGTCTTTCGCAATTTACCAGGTTGAATGAGGTTAAAAAGAATTTCAGAAATGCAATACATAAAATTGCTTGTAAAAACGATAAACTTGTGGAAATAATTGCATATTGCCTCATGCCTACGCATTTACATTTGACGCTAAAAGAATTGAAAGATAATGGAATTTCAAAATTTATGAATGACGTTCTTAATAGCTATACACGCTATTTCAACTTAAAACACAAAAGGAAAGGTCCTTTATGGGAAGGGGGTTCTAAAAAAATTTTGATTGAAACTGACGAACAGTTATTTTATGTAACAAGCTATATACATCTTAATCCGGTTACATCATATCTGGTAGATAAACCGGAGGAATGGCCGTATTCCTCTTATAAGGAATACTTACAAGAAATAAGCGATAAGGAAAAAATTTGTGATTATTCCAGTGTTTTAGATATAAACCCTAGTTCTTACAAAAAATATGTTGAAAGCAATATTTCTTACCAAAGAGAGCTTGCAAAAATGAAAAAGCTGACTCTCGAATAGCCTGGCCTGAATAACCGACCCAAATCAACCGCCCCGGTTGACGGCGGTCGGTTAGGCGAAAAATAGGGCGAGTCAAAACGACTCGCCCTATTTCCTTCTTATAGCTTAAAGCTTACAGCTTATAGCTTTTAATACATGCCGCCGCCCATGCCGCCGGGCATTCCGCCGCCGCCTGGCATTGCGGGCGCTTTTTCCTCTTCGGGTATGTCGCTTACGAGGGCTTCCGTCGTTACCATTAATCCTGCGATGCTGGATGCATTCTGAAGAGCTGTTCTCGTAACTTTAGTCGGGTCTATAATGCCAGCCTGTATCATATCCTCGAATTTATCGGTTTCGGCGTTGTAGCCGACGCTTGTCTTCTCTGTCAACGCTTTTTGCACGATTACGGAGCCTTCCTGGCCCGCGTTCTCGGCAATCTGCCTTATCGGCTCTTCGAGGGCCCTTCTTATGATGGAGGTGCCCGTGACTTCGTCGCCTTCGAGTTTCATGCTGTCGAGGGCTTTTTTGCACCTGAGAAGTGCCACTCCGCCGCCGGGAACAATACCCTCTTCCACGGCTGCCCTTGTTGCATGAAGAGCGTCCTCGACGCGCGCTTTTCTTTCTTTCATCTCTGTCTCTGTCGCGGCGCCGACGTTTATGACGGCTACCCCGCCGGAGATCTTGGCGAGCCGCTCCTGGAGTTTCTCTTTATCGTAGTCCGAATCGCTCTCTTCAATTTGCCTTCTTATCTGGGAAATTCTTCCGTTTATCGCTTGCTGTTTGCCGTTGCCTTCGATGATGGTGGTGTTTTCCTTGTCAACCGTTACTCTTTTTGCCTGGCCTAAATCGTCCAGCCCCACCTTCTCGAGTTTGATACCTAAATCCTCCGTTATTGCTTTTCCACCCGTAAGAGTGGCTATGTCCTCAAGCATTTCCTTTCTGCGATCGCCATAGCCGGGGGCTTTTACAGCACAGCACGAAAGGGTGCCTCTTATTTTGTTAACAACGAGTGTAGCCAACGCTTCGCCTTCTGTCTCCTCCGATATTATAAGGAGGGGCCTTCCGGTTTTGGCAATTTGCTCGAGAAGCGGTATCATATCGCGCATGCTCGATATTTTCTTCTCGAAGATCAGGATGTAGGGTTTTTCAAGCACCGTTTCCATTCTCTCGGCATCCGTTACAAAATACGGAGACAGGTACCCCTGGTCAAATTGCATTCCCTCAACGATATCCATTGTTGTTTCGATGGATTTTGCCTCCTCAACGGTAATAACGCCGTCTTTGCCGACTTTGTCCATCGCGTCGGCAATCCGGTTGCCGATGCTTTGGTCGTTATTCGCCGCAATGGAAGCAATTTGAGAGATTTCCTTTTTGTCTTTAACGGGCTTGGAGAGTTTCTTGAGTTCGTTTACCACCGAGTCAACGGCCTTGTCAATGCCGCGTCTTAAAGCCATCGGGTTTGAGCCGGCTGTTACGTTTTTTAAGCCTTCTCTGAAGATTGATTCGGCGAGAATTGTAGCGGTGGTGGTTCCGTCGCCTGCGGTGTCCGAGGTTTTTTCCGCAACCTCTTTTACCATCTGGGCGCCCATATTTTCATACGGGTCTTTTAATTCGATTTCCTTCGCGACAGTTACGCCGTCCTTTGTGACGGTGGGTGAGCCGAATTTCTTATCCAGAACGACATTGCGTCCCTTCGGCCCGAGCGTAATCTTTACTGCCCTGCTAAGCTGCTCGACGCCCCTTAGTATCGCGCGCCGCGCATCCTCTGAGAATAATAACTGCTTTGCCATTTTATACCTCCAATTTTTGTACTCAAAAATTGTCCCGAGCCACCTGGCGAGGGACCTACTTTACAATCGCCAGTACGTCTTCTTCCTTCAAAATCAGATATTCTTTATCGTCAACGGTAATCTCGGCTCCTGTGTATTTACCGAATAAGATCTTGTCTCCTACTTTTACCTCGAGCGGGATGGTTTTCCCTTCATCCGAAACTTTTCCCTTACCTACCGCGACAACCTTCGCCTCCTGTGGCTTTTCTTTCGCCGTATCCGGAAGGACTATGCCCCCTTTTGTCTTCTCTTTCGCTTCAAGCACTTCGACTAAAATACGGTCTCCTAGCGGTTGAACTTTCATACTCATACCCCCTTCTTTCTATAGTTTACTGTAAAATTTAGCACTCTATACTATAGAGTGCTAACAAATGCTTTATTATACAGGATTGGCGATATTTGTCAAGCTTTTTTTCGTGAAAGTAAATAGAGGCCCTTCAGGGAGAGGTCAAGGTCTACATTTTTCATGGAAGGGGCGTATTTGGCAATAAGCGGCGCGTCGCCGCCCGTGGCTACGACTTTTACGCTCTTGCCCACTCTCTTTCTGAATAGCTTTATCAGCCCTTCGCAAAGGGCGCCGTAGCCATAAAGCATCCCGCTTCTTATGCTTGAGGAGGTGTCCTTGCCTATAAATGAGCGTGTTTTCTTAAGGTATGTCTTCGGAAGCATTGCCGTTCTTTCTGACAGGGATTCAAGCGACATTTTTACCCCCGGCAGTATAAGGCCACCGAGGTATACCCTCTTACCGGAAACAACGTCAAACGTAACGGCAGTGCCAAAGTCTATTATTAATATAGGTAAGCCATAAAGCGAGGCGGCTGCCGAAGCGGTAATGAGCCTATCCTGACCGATTTGCCTCTTGTTGTATACGCATTTCAGCGGAACTTTTACATCCCTGCCAACTACGGATATCCTCACCTTGTTAAATCGCCTTCTTAAATCGCGCTTAACCTTTCTAAGCGTTTTAGGAGCCACGCTTACAATGATTATCTCGTCTATTTCCTGACCTCGCAGGTCGGATCTGCGAGGTCGTCTGATTTTACCTTTTTTATCTATTAAGGCATAATTAATATTTGTATTTCCTATATCGACCGCAAGTAACATAGTTTACCTACCTTACCAGTGTCACGTCGCCGCTTAAAAATGTTTTTCGCGATCCGTCGTCCAGTTTTACCACAAGGGCGCCGTTTTCGTCAATATCAACGGCTTTGCCGCTCGATTTTTTCCCGCCGGAGGCGGTCACGCTGACATAACGGCCCAGTACGCAGGAATAGCTTTTTAGTTCGTTTCTTACAGGCGAAAAGCCGTCTTCCTTGAACTTTGCGTATTCGGCATCCAGTGCCTTTAGCAGGATTTTCACGAGTTCCACCCTTGAGAAATCTGCGGAGGATTTACTTTCTTCCTTAAGCGAAGTGCCTCCGGCCGGAAGCGCCTTGCGCGGTGTGTTTACGTTTATGCCTATACCGAGTATAACGAAATTCACCCTGTCGGGTTCGCCCTTTAATTCCGTAAGTATGCCGGCTGCCTTCCTGTCGGAAACCAGGATATCGTTCGGCCACCTTATGAGCGCGTCGAGACTTGAGAATTTTCGCACGGCTTTCACGGCGCTCACCGCTGCCACGAGGGTAATCTTCGAAACCTCGTTCGGCAGGATATCCGGACAGAGGATGCATGAAAGGTAAATTCCGCCTTCCGGAGGCGAAGCCCACGACCTGCCGAGCCGGCCCTTTCCTTTTGTCTGTTCGTTCGCGATAACGACGGTTCCCTCCCTTGCGCCCTGTTCGGCCAACTCATACGCTATGCTGTTCGTGGACCCGACACTCTCGTAGAAATGAATTTCGTCTCCTATAATCTTTGTCTTTAAATTCCATTTTATCTCGGAGACGAGCATCTTATCCGGGACCTGGAGCAATTTATAGCCAAGGTGCGGCACCGCCTCTATCACGTAGCCCGTCTCCCTCAGTTTTTCTATATGTTTCCAGAGCGCCTGCCTGGAAATACCGAGGGCGCGGCTTACTTCTTCGCCGGATAGGAACGAATCAACGCTTTTCTTGAACAGTTCCAATATTTTATCGTCTTTTTGCACTTTTAAGTTTCCTGTTTAGCGCTTTAATCTGGTCGCGAAATAAGATCGCCTTTTCGAACTGCAGGTTTCGCGCCGCCTCCTGCATATCACCTTCGAGTTCGCCTATGACGCTCCTTAACTCATATTCATCGTCGTAAACGCCGGTAACATCCTTTATGAGTTCCTTGGCCCGCCTGTATGACTCGATGCTCTCCTTCACGGCTTTCTGGATTGTCTTCGGCGTAATATTATGGGTTTTGTTAAATTCGAGCTGGATTTTTCTCCTCCTCTGGGTCTCGCCAATTGTTTTTTCCATCGATCTTGTCATGTTATCCGCGTACATTATGACAGTCCCGTTTATATTACGGGCTGCCCTTCCGGCAACCTGTATGAGGGATGTGTGGCTCCTTAAGAACCCTTCCTTGTCGGCGCCCAGAACCGCCACGAGGGATACCTCCGGCAAATCAAGGCCTTCCCTTAAGAGGTTAATTCCTACGAGGCAGTCGAATTTTTTAAGTCGTAGATCGCGCAATATCTCCACCCGCTCCATCACGCCTATCTCCGAATGAAGATACCTTACTTCTATACCTTCGCCCTTCAGGTATTCGGCAAGATCCTCAGCGAGGCGTTTCGTAAGCGTAGTAACCAAAGTCCTCTCTTTGTTTTTTGCTCGCCTTTCTATTTCCTCGATAAGATGGTCTATCTGATTCTCCGTAGGTTTAACTATTATAGGGGGATCCAACAACCCCGTGGGCCGTATAATTTGCTCGACGACGCTTCCGCTTTTAGATAGCTCGTATTCTGCGGGCGTCGCGGAAACGAAAAGTATTTCTTTCGTTATTTCCGTAAATTCCTCGAACTTAAGCGGCCTGTTATCAAGGGCGCTCGGCAGTCTGAAACCGTATTCGACAAGCGTCTCTTTTCGCGAGCGGTCTCCGTTATACATCCCCCTTAGCTGCGGGATAGCGACGTGGGATTCGTCGATTACGGTTAAAAAGTCATCGGGAAAATAATCAATAAGGCACCACGGCCGTGACCCCGCAGGCCTTCCGGATAGATGCCTTGAATAATTTTCTATGCCATTACAATATCCCAGCTCCTCTAACATCTCTATGTCATATTTTGTTCTTGTGGCAAGGCGCTCCGCTTCGAGGAGTTTGCCTTCCGAGGTAAACCCGGCAAGTTGCTCCTTTAATTCTTTTTTTATAGATTCCGCAGCTGTTTTTATTTTGTCGTCCGTCATGACAAAATGTTTTGCGGGATAAATCGCTATTCTTTCGTGTTCTCTTAGAATCCTTCCCGTAAGCGGGCTTATCTCCTTTATCGTTTTGACCCTGTCCAAATCCAGCTCCACGCGGTAAGCCACCTCCAGATACGCGGGAAAAATCTCGATTATGTCGCCTCTCACCCTGAATTTTGCGCGCTGGAATTCGATATCGTTTCTCCCGTAGTGAATCGCAACGAGCTTCTTCAAAAGATCATCCCTGTTCAGGTTATCGCCTTTTTTCAACATGAGCAGCATCTCGGCGTAATCTTCGGGCGAGCCGAGCCCGTATATGCAGGAGACGCTGGCCACGATTAAAACATCCTCTCTTGACATTAGCGAACTCGTGGCTTTCAACCTTAACCTGTCGATATCGTCGTTTATGGATGCGTCCTTTTCTATATACATGTCCGTCTGTGGAATGTAGGCCTCTGGCTGGTAGTAATCGTAATAACTCACGAAATATTCAACGGCATTCTCGGGAAAAAATTCTCTGAACTCCGTATAAAGCTGCGCGGCAAGGGTCTTATTATGAGATACGACAAGGGTTGGTTTATTAATCTTTTCAATTACATTGGCAAGCGTATATGTCTTGCCGCTTCCGGTAACGCCGAGAAGCGTCTGGTATCTGGTGCCTCCTTTTAAACCGCCGACGAGGCGATCAATCGCTTGCGGTTGATCGCCTTTCGGCTTGTAGCTGCTTACAAGTTTGAATTTTCCCATTAAGTGCTTATTTCGCCGTTTCCGCCGGTGCGGCCGGTTTTGTCGCCGGCGCCGGCTTTCTCGTAGGCATTCTGCGGGTTGGCATTGTGGCGCGTCTCGGCATTCTACCCGGCATCTGGCTTCTCACGCCGGCTCTTTGTGTCGGCATGGGGTAGCGGGGTGCTCTGCACAGCTTTATCCCAAAACCTACCCACATTGTCACAATCAAAGCCGCGAAAAGAATCACTATCCACTGTCTAAACTTTTCCGGAGTCATAATTCACCTCCTTTTATCTCTATACTCATATCGACGGATTCGACCGAATCCGTCAGGGACCCTATCGAAATCCTGTCAACGCCCGTTTTGGCGTATTCCTCCACGTTATCAAGGTTTATCCCGCCCGAGACCTCGAGAAGCGGTAGCTTGGCGGATTTTATTTCGTTTCGCAAGCGGCACGCCTCCCTCGCGTCGCCGGCACTTATGTTATCAAGCATTATAATGTCGGGGTGCTGTTTCAGCACGGCCTTAAACTGTTCCAGATTTTCAACCTCGACCTCAAGTTTCAGGTTCTTTGTAATTTTTTTTCTTAAATCGCTGACAAAATCCTTACCACTACCTATCCTTGCCGCCTTCATGTGGTTTTCCTTCACGAGCACCTGGTCCCAGAGGCCGGAGCGGTGGTTTTGGCCCCCGCCTACCCTGACAGCGTACTTTTCCAGATACCTTAAAAGCGGGAAGGTCTTTCGCGTATCGTAGATCTCAACGCCGTATTTGCCGGCTTTCTCGACGAATTTATTCGTTTTTGTTGCGATGGCGCTCAACAGACAAAGGAAATTCAGCATCGTCCTTTCCGCGGAAAGGATGGCCCTGGCGTGGCCTTCTAAAAAGACTATTTCCTTTCCCTTATAAACACGCCCGCTGTCCTCCGCCTGCGGTTTAAATCTCACGCTGCAATCAATCGCGTTCATGGTCCACTCAGCTACATCCATGCCGCAAAGGACGCAATCTTCGTTAGTCAAAACGGCGGCCTTTATGCTCTCCACCCTGCCGACGGTGCTCATGGTCGTAACGTCGCCCGGGCCTATGTCTTCTTTTAAAGCCGCCCTTATTATCTTTAATATCCTTGCTTTGTCGAGTTTCATGCGAGGCCTACGCATTTCTTCAATTTAATCAGTTCGTCCTTCTTAAGGTGCCTCGCTCTGCCTTCTTTCAAACCGCCAAGACCGAGCGGGCCGTACGCTATGCGCTTCAATTCCAAGACCTTATGCCCCGTTGCTTCGAGCATCCTGCGCACCTCCCTTTTTCTCCCTTCGCGAATGGACAAAAGAAGCACCGTAAACTTAGGGGTTTTTCTCTTGAAAATAATTTTTTCCGCCTGAGCAAGACCGCCGTCTATTATGACTCCCTTCTTAAGGCAAAGTGCACCTTCTTTTCCCACGGAGCCGCTCGCTTTAACCTCGTAAACCCTCTCAACCCCGAATTTCGGATGCGTGAGGCGATATGTCAAATCGCCGTCGTTTGTAAGAATTATAACACCTGTCGTATCCTTATCGAGCCTTCCGACCGGATAAAGCCTTACGCCTTCTGCCGTTACGTAATCGGAAACCTTCTTCCTTCCCCGCTCATCCCTTGCGGTCGAAAGGACGCCGGAGGGTTTATTCAGGATATAGTAATATTTCTTCTTTTCAAAAGCGAGCTTCTTTCCGTCAACCGTTATCCTGTCCCTTGCTATATTTACGCGAAAGCCCTTTTTGTTTACGATTCTTCCGTTTACTTTTACGCAACCTGACTCAATAATCCGGGCGGCCCTCCTGCGGCTTGCCACGCCTGCTTTCGCGAGCGCGACCTGAAGGCGCATCCCGCTCATAAGGCGCTCAGGTTCTTTTTTAAGGACCTGATTTCTGTTTTTAGGGATTCTTTCCTTTCGCGTGCCTTTTTGACAACGTCTTCCGGGGCCTTGGCGACAAAATTCTTGTTCTTAAGCCGGGCCTCGGCCGCCTTGAGTTCGGACCGGAGGTTATCGTGTTTTTCCCCGAGGCGCTTTTTTTCTTTTTCGACATCAATAATGCCCTCTAACTGAACAAATATCTCGGTATCGCCTATAACCGAAAACGCCGCATGGGGCGGTTTCTTTAGCGTTGTTGAACCATTCAGATTTGCCACGCGTGCCAGTTTCTTTATGTACGTAGCGTTTGCTTTAAGCGATGAAAGAATACTTTTTTTCTTTGTTTTGATAAGCACGTCTATTTGCCTGCTGTGCTCGATACGCCAGGTAGCCCTCAAATTCCTGATTGATTGAATAACATCTATAAGAAGGGCCATCTCTCTATCCGCCTTTTTGTCGATAAATTCTTTCTGCATGTGCGGCCAGCTTGTAATCATGATGGAATCGGTATCGTGCTCCCTCGGCAGGCGCTGCCATATCTCCTCGGTTATAAAAGGCATCAGGGGATGCAAAACCCGCAAAGATTTTTCCAGCACTTTATAAAGCGTAACCTGGGTATGCGGTTCGCTTATGGTAAGCTTGGCGATTTCCAGGTACCAGTCGCAGAACTCGTGCCATAAAAAGTCGTAAATCCGGCTTGCGGCGTCGTTTATCCTGTATGCTTCTAGTGATTTCCCGACGCTCCCGAGCGCCTGGTAAAACCTGCTTAATATCCACTTCTCCGCAAGGGTAAGGCTAGGGTCGGCCGCGGTCTCGCATAAATCCTTCTTCACCATATCTTCTTTCAGGTTCATCAGAACAAGCCTCGAGGCATTCCAGAGCTTGTTGGCGAAATTCCTCCCGATTTCGAACTTCTGCGGCGACAAAAATACGTCCTGCCCCTGGGCGGTAATGGAAATAATGCTGAACCTTAACGCGTCGCTTCCAAACTGGTTTATGATATCAAGCGGATCGATTATATTCCCGAGCGATTTTGACATCTTTGTTCCCGTATCATCTCTTACGGTTCCGTGTATATAAACATCGCCAAACGGTATGTCCTTCATGAATTCGAGTCCCGCCATTATCATCCGCGCCACCCAGAAGAATATAATCTCCTGCGCCGTGACCAAAACGTCCGTGGGATAGAAATATTTCAATTCTTTTGTTTTTTCCGGCCATCCGAACGTAGAAAAAGGCCACAGCCATGACGAAAACCACGTATCGAGCACATCCGGATCCTGCTCAATTTCGGTCGATCCGCACTCTGGGCATTTGTCAGGTTTGATTTTCGAAACAATTACTCCTCGTCCTTCGTCCTTCGTCCTTCGTCCTTCGTTCATGCACTTTTTACAATAGTAAACCGGCAGCCTGTGTCCCCACCAGATCTGTCGTGAAATACACCAGTCCCTTATGTTCTCCATCCAGTTTATATAAACCTTCGACCAGCGCTTCGGATAGAATTTAATTTTGCCTTTTCTGACCGCCTCGAGGGCAGGTTTTGCCAGGGGTTTCATCTTCACAAACCACTGCTTCGAAAGTCGCGGCTCCACCATGGTATGGCACCTGTAACAATGCCCTACGGCGTGTTTGTGCGGTTCGGATTTAACAAATAAATCCCTCTCCTTTAATTCCTCTATAATGGCCTCGCGCGCCTCGAATCTGTCCATGCCCTTGAAGTCACAACCTTCCTCGTTTATCGTGGCATCTTCGTTCATTACATTTATCGGTTCTAATTTATGAATGTTGCCCAGCTCAAAGTCAACGGGATCATGCGCGGGCGTAACCTTTAAGATACCGGTTCCGAACTTGGGATCCACTTTTCTGTCAAAAATTACCTTTAGCTTGCGATTGAGAATAGGAAGAATCGCTGTCTTGCCTTTCAGGTGTTTATATCGTTTGTCTTTTGGATTAACGCATACCGCAACATCACCCAGCATCGTCTCCGGCCTTGTAGTAGCAAGAACAACGTGATCTGCGCCCTCTATCGGATATTTAATATAATAAAGCATACCGTCAACATCGCGGTGTGCGGCTTCCTCATCACTCAAAGCCGTCTTACACCTCGGGCACCAATTTATTATGTAATCGCCCCTGTAAATCAGGTTTTTCTTATAAAGCTTTATGAAAACCTCTAAAACGGCGTTAGAGAGGCCTTCATCCATCGTAAAACGCGTTCTCGCCCAGTCGCAGGAACAGCCCAGTTTTTTAAGCTGGTTTATAATTGTCGATCCGTATTTCTCCCGCCAAATCCAAACCTCTTCCAGAAATTTCTCGCGGCCGAGCGATTCCTTAACCTTACCTTCCAAGGAGAGTCTTTTCTCAACTACATTCTGCGTTGCAATACCGGCGTGGTCGGTTCCCGGCATCCAGAGCGTCTCATACCCTTGCATCCTTTTAAACCTGATGTATATGTCCTGAATGGCGTTGTTAAGGGCGTGGCCCATGTGAAGGATGCCCGTAATATTCGGGGGCGGGATTACAATACAATAGGGTTTTTTCTTGGGATTTACCTTCGCGCGGAAGAAGCCCTTTTCCTCCCAGAATTTATACCACTTCTCCTCGGTATCTTTCGGGTTATACTTGGTAGGTATATCGGCCATGTTACTTTTTTTCGCTGTCTTTCAGG
>JBARPB010000108.1:0-7943 GCA_049642705.1 Candidatus Omnitrophota bacterium | reverse complement strand
CTATAATAGGATACGGCAGGCGCTCCGTGAGGTTTCGCCGCTTATATGTTTTTCCGTGAAAAGCAATTCGAATCTCGCCGTCCTCAAGGTCCTCCTCTGCGCGGGGGCTGGCCTTGATATTGTCTCCGGAGGCGAACTTTACCGGGCGAAACTCGTAAAAGCCGACCCAAAGAAAATTGTCTATGCCGGCGTCGGCAAAAAGCGTGACGAAATTATGGATGCCATCAGGTACGGCATACTTTTCTTTAACATCGAGTCCCAGGAGGAGCTGGAGTTAATAAATAAATGCGCCAGAGAGGCAGAGAGAAAAGTAAACGTCGCCGTGCGTATAAACCCGGACGTTGATGTTTCCACCCATGATTACATAACCACGGGGAAGGGTTGCACAAAGTTCGGCGTCGACTTCAGGACCGCCCGCGTCATCTTTCGTTCAGGCTGGAGGTACAGGAACGCCGTCATAAAAGGCGTGCACATACACATAGGTTCTCAGATTTTGAGCCCCCAGCCCTTCATGCGCGCGATAAAGAAGGTGCTGGACTTCCTGGAAGAAAACGAGATTTTTGTAGAGTACCTCAATATCGGAGGAGGAATGGGGATCGTGTATTCGCTTGAGAAGCCCCAGTCGGCGGCGCGCTTCGCCGGAGGGATACTGCCCCTGGTCTTAAAATCCGGCCTGAAACTCATTCTCGAGCCGGGCAGGTTCATTTCCGGCAATAGCGGGATAATGGTAACAAAGGTATTGTACAGGAAGAAAACGGGGCGCAAGAGATTTATCATCGTGGACAGCGGCATGAACGACCTCATAAGGCCGAGCCTCTACAGCGCCTATCATACGACCTTGCCGGTTACGAAGCCGGCGAAGAACGTAAAAAGAATAAAATGCGATGTGGTAGGCCCTATTTGCGAAACGGGCGATTTTCTCGCCAGGGACAGGAACTTGGCGTCTCTTAGGCAGGGGGACCTTATCGCCGTGATGGGCGCAGGCGCGTACGGGTACGCCATGTCCTCGAACTATAACTCGCGGCCTCGCGCCCCGGAAGTAATGGTTAACGGAAACAAATTTTCTGTTGTGAAACGCAGGGAAACCTACAGGGATCTTGTTAAGGGAGAATCTGTCAGGGGATGAAAATACCATTCACGAAAGCCCAGGCAAGCGGGAACGACTTCATCATCGTCGACAACAGGGCCAAGGCCCTCAGCGGAAAAGTTACCGATTTAAGCCGTTTCGCTGCGTCTCTTTGCAGGAGGAAGTATTCGGTCGGCGCTGATGGACTGCTCGTCCTTGAGGATTCGGAGATTGCGGATTTTAAAATGAGGATTTTTAATCCCGACGGTTCCGAAGTCGCAATGTGCGGAAACGGCATTCGCTCGAGCGCCCTGTATGCTTACAGGAAAAAATGGTGCGGGTCTTCTGTAAAAATCGAGACCGGCGCCGGAATACTGGAGGCAGGCGTAAACCCGGCCCCTGCGGGCAGGGGCGAGGTAAATGACGAATCTGTTAAGGTAAAAATGACGCCGCCGAAGAATATTAAATTAAATCAGAATATCGGCACGGGGAAAACCATAATGAACGTTCACACACTGGATACGGGCGTCCCGCACGTAGTGCATTTTGTCGAGGATGTGGAAAAATATCCTGTTAGGGAGATGGGCGGCAAGATAAGATACCACAAGGTATTTGAGCCGGACGGAACAAATGCGGATTTTGTGCAGATTTCCGGCAAATCCACGATAACAGTAAGGACGTACGAGAGGGGCGTCGAGGACGAGACACTTGCGTGCGGTACGGGCGTGGTTGCTTCGGCTGTTGTTTCGCACCTTGTAAACGGCACCGAGCCGCCTGTAAGCGCCATAACAAAAAGCGGCGATGTTCTAAGCGTCCATTTCAATAAAGAACGCGATACTTTTCGTGATGTTTATTTAGAAGGAAAAGCTTACATAATTTTTAACGGAGAGGTGGACTATGTTTAAAGGGTCATTTGTCGCAATCGTAACCCCTTTTAAGGGCGGAAAAATTGATTATAAGAAATTTAGGGAACTTGTGGAATTCCAGATTAAAAACGGCACCGACGGTATCGTGCCCGCCGGTTGCACCGGCGAAGCGGCAACGCTTGGCCACGAAGAACAGAAGCGGCTCATTAAATTTACATGCGAGATAGTAAATAAGAGGGTTTCAGTCATAGGCGGAGCCGGTTCGAACAGTACTGCCGAAGCGATTTCCCTGACGAAGCACGCGAAAAAGGCGGGCTGTGACGGCGTGCTCTCCATTACGCCGTATTACAACAAGCCGACGCCGGAAGGCCAATTCAGGCATTACAGGGCTATAGCAAAAAGCGTCGATGTACCAGTCATGGTCTATAACGTGCCTTCGCGTACGGGCATATCCATTAAGCCAGAAACGGTGACCCGTCTTTCAAAAATAGACAATATCGTAGCAATCAAGGAAGCGTCAGGGAGCCTCGACCAGGTAAGCCAGATTCTTTCAATGTGCGACATAACGGTCTTAAGCGGTGACGATTCGCTTACACTGCCGATGATGGCTGTCGGCGCCAAAGGCGTGGTAAGCGTCGTGGCAAACATTGTCCCGCTGGAGGTTCACGACATGGTATCCTGTTTCCTGGAGGGCGATGTTGAACGGGCAAGAGATTTGCATTACCGGATACTGCCGCTTTGCAAGGCGATGTTTATAGAAACAAACCCGATACCAGTTAAAACATCGATGAAGATGCTGAGGAGATTAAACGGCGAACTGAGATTGCCCCTCTGCGGCATGGAAAAAGAGAACGAGGCGAAGTTGAAAAAGGCGTTGAAAAATTACGGATTGTTGAAATGATTAAAATAGTAGTTAGCGGCGCCGAGGGTCGGATGGGCAAGAGAATTACGGAGCTTGCGCGGAAAGACCCGGAGTTTAAAGTTGTAGCCGGAGTCGACCTGAAAGCCGACCCCGCTTTAAAAATCGTAAATAACCTCAGGGAGATCAAAGGCGATTACGACTGCATTATAGAATTTACGACACCCGAGGCAACGATTGAACATGTCAAGGCGTCGGAGAAACTTAAAAAAGCAATGGTTATCGGCACCACCGGTTTATCAGATGCGCAGTTCGCCGTCGTAAAGAAGGCATCCGAGGTTATACCGATTGTTTTTTCGCCGAACATGTCGGTATGCGTCAACCTCCTCTTCAATCTCATAAGAAGGTCCGCCGGAATTCTGGGCGGGGATTATAAAGTCAGAATAAAGGAAACGCACCACGTACATAAGAAAGATAAGCCAAGCGGCACGGCGAAACTCATGGCAAAAATCGTAAAGGAAAAATTGGGAAAGGCGGACGTGCCGGTAGAAGCCGTGCGGGAAGGCGAAGTCGTGGGCGATCATGACATAATTTTTGAAAGCGGCGTGGATATATTAAAGATTTCACACAGCGCCAAGACAAGGGATATATTCGTGCTCGGCGCGTTAAAGGCGGCCTGGTTTGTCGCGAAGAAAAAGAAGGGCCTTTTTTCGATGTCGGACGTGCTGGGATTGGGGGAGTGAGCATGGGGATAGAAATAGAATTATCGAATAAACTGAAGGGGCTGCCGCCGTATCTTTTTGTGGAAATAGACAGGGCAAAAAAGAAGGCCAGGGAAGAAGGCAGGGACATAATAGACCTTGGGGTAGGCGATCCAGACCAGCCCACGCCCAGGTTTATTATCGAGGCGCTCCACAGGGCGAGCCTCAAGGGCGAGACGCACCGCTACGCCCTTGACAAGGGACTTCCTGAGCTGAGAATCGCAATCTCACGGTGGTACAAGTCACGGTTTAACGTGGAATTGGACCCCGACAGGGAAATTCTGCCCCTCATAGGCTCGAAAGAGGGAATATCCCACATACCACTTGCTTTTATCAACCCCGGCGATGTCGGACTCGTGCCCGACCCGTGCTATCCGCCGTACAATTCAAGCATAATTTTCGCGGGCGGTGTGCCCCACAAGCTGCCCCTTTTGGAGAAGGGTTCGTTTCTGCCGAACCTGCGCCATCTAAAACCATCCCTTTTAAATAAGGCAAGGTTGATGTTCCTGAATTACCCCAATAACCCCACCGCGGCCGTATGCGATAAGTCTTTTTTCAGAGAAGTTGTAAGGTTCGCGGGGAGGCATAATATCATAGTATGTCACGACGCCGCTTACAGCGAACTTTCGTTTGATGACTTGAAAGTACCCAGCTTTCTCGAGACAGACGGCGCGAAAGATCTCGGCGTGGAATTCCACTCCTTTTCGAAAATGTTTAACATGACGGGCTGGAGGCTCGGTTTTGCCTGCGGAAACCCGGATATTATAGCTGCGCTTACAAAAGTAAAATCAAATATCGATTCCGGCGCCTTTAACGCCATTCAGATAGCCGGCGTCGAGGCGCTCGGAAGGGTGGATAAGGTTACCAGGAGCATAAAAGTCCTTTACGAAAAGCGCAGAAACGTTTTTATCGACGGATTGAACAGGATCGGCTGGAAAGTGCCGAAGCCTAAGGCAACGTTTTACGTGTGGGGACGGGTTTTCGGAAGGTACACGTCCGTAAGCCTGGCGAAAGAACTCCTGGAAAAGGCCGACGTGGTGATTACGCCGGGTAACGGGTTCGGCGCAAGCGGCGAGGGCTATGTAAGGATGGCCTTAACCGTCGATGAGGCGCGTTTGAAGGAAGCGGTTGAGAGGATCGGGAGGATTATATAAATTAAAAATGAAAAATGCAAAATCGAATGTATATATAGGAATCGGTTCAAATTTAGGCGATAGAAGAGCTAACATCGAGAAAGCAATAAAACTTGTAAAGTTGATAAAGGGAGTAAGGATCAAGCGTACCTCCTCCATCTACGAGACCGATCCCGAAGGAGGTCTGCCTCAGGGAAAATATTTAAACGGCGTGTTTAAAATTGAAACAAAACTTGATTCCCACAAATTACTTGGCGAGCTTCAAAGAATAGAGAAACACCTTGGCAGGAAAAGAAAGGCAAAGAACGCTCCCCGCACGATAGATTTGGATATACTTCTTTTCGGAAACCGAAAAATAAACACTAAAGATTTGAAGGTTCCGCACCCGAGGATGCACAAGCGCGAATTTGTCCTGCGGGGCTTACGGGAATTAGGCGGGTGGAATAGGTTAACATGAAGATAATAAATGAAGTCGGCAAGATGAAAACCTACGCAAGGATCATGAGGAAGGAAAACAAGCTCGTTGGCCTTATCCCGACCATGGGTTATCTGCACGAGGGGCACTTAAGCCTTATCAGGACCGTGCGCAAGCAGGCCGACGTCGTAATCTTAAGCATATTCGTCAATCCCATCCAGTTCGCCCCGGATGAGGATTTTGAGAAATACCCGCGTGATATAAAAAGAGACGAGGAGCTTGCGAAATCCTGCGGCGTCGACGTTCTCTTTTATCCGGAAAAAAAAGGCATGTACCCGCCCGGTTTTTCGACATATGTGAACGTGGAAGAACTGACGGACGGCCTGTGCGGCAAATCAAGGCCCGACCATTTCAGAGGCGTCACAACCGTTGTGGCGAAACTTTTCGAAATTGTAAAACCCGATATAGCGTATTTCGGCCAGAAGGACGCGCAGCAGGCCTTTGTCATAAGGAAAATGGCCGAAGATTTGAATATGGACGTAACGATAAAAATCCTGCCCATTATAAGAGAAGAAGACGGCGTCGCAATGAGTTCCAGAAATACCCGTCTTTCGAAACCGGAAAGGAAGGACGCATCGGTCTTGTATAAATCGCTTGAGGCGGCGCGGGAGGCGGTTAATTCCGGCGAAAGGGACGCAAAGAAACTCATAAAAAAGATGCGTGAGATGATTACCGCTTCGCCTTCCGCGAAAACCGATTATATTTCGATAGTCGATGTGAAATCACTTAAAGAAATCCCCAGAATTAAGGGAGAGGTCCTGATAGCGCTGGCTGTCTTTATAGGAAAAACAAGGCTGATAGACAACGTGATTTTGGATACGGAGGAATTAGAGAAAATACATGCCGAACAGAAATAACCCCAAAGATGATACTCTATATAAGGAAGAGATTAGGCGGAATATAGCAAAGCAGAAGAGAGAAAAAAACGCCGTTATACTGGCCCACAATTACCAGCGCGACGAAATACAGGAAATAGCCGATTTCTCCGGTGATTCGCTAGAGCTTGCGCGCGCGGCCGTCCGCACGAAGGAGGATATCATAGTATTCTGCGGCGTGCATTTTATGGCGGAAAGCGCTTCCATCCTAAATCCGGGGAAGAAGGTGCTTTTGCCCGTTAAAGAGGCCGGGTGTCCCCTCGCGGATATGATCACAGCCCGGAAATTGCGTGAGAAGAAAAAGGAGTTTCCCGACGCAGCGGTGGTATGCTATGTTAACTCCAGCGCCGAAATCAAAGCCGAAAGCGACATAAGCTGCACCTCTTCAAACGCGATAGAGGTCGTGCGCTTCATAAAGAATAAGCGCATTATTTTCGTCCCTGACAAGAACCTCGGAAGATACGTGCAGGCCCAGGTGCCGGAAAAAGACATTATTCTGTGGGAGGGGTTTTGCCCCACGCACATAAGGCTTACGGAAGAGGACGTTATAAAAGCGAAGATTAACTTTCCGAAAGCTGCATTTATCGCGCACCCCGAGTGCAGGCCCGAGGTCCTGAATCTGGCCGTTCACATCTGTTCTACAAAGGGGATGTTTGACTATGCAAAGACGTCGAAGGCAAAAGAGTTTATTATTGGCACCGAAAACGGCATGTTATACAAACTAAGAAAAGAGAATCCGGGTAAGAAGTTTTATATTCCGACAACGCATCTTGTGTGCGCGAACATGAAACTCACGACGCTGGGATGGGTGGCGCATTCGCTGGAAAACATGGTCTACGAGGTCAAGGTGCCCGACCGCGTAAGGGATAAAGCCCGCAGGACGCTGGAGAGAATGCTCAGCATAACGGGAAAAGCCAAGGCGAAGGCATGAAGAAACTTAATGTCGGTATTATAGGCTGCGGCGTGATCGGAAGCGCGATAGCCGAGGCATGCGTGCGGGATCTGAAAGATAAAATCGAACTCGTGGCGCTATTCGATATTGATGGCGAGAAAGCAAACGAGACCTCCCGCTTATCAGGCCACGATATAAAAAAGGACTCCATGGAAGCGGTTTTTAATAAAGCGGATCTTGTGATAGAGTCCGCCGCAAGCAGCGTTTCGCAGGATGTGGTGAAGAAAGCCGTAGAGAAATCGAAGGACGTCATGATAATGAGTGTCGGAGGGCTTGTCGAATCGGAAGACCTTCTGGAAGAGGCGAGGAAGAAAAACGCGAAGGTTTACTTTCCGAGTGGCGCGATATGCGGAATAGACGGCCTGAAAGCCGCCGGTATCTCCGGAATAAAATCCGTAACCCTGACTACGAAAAAACCGCCGAAGGGTTTGGAGGGCGCCCCTTACCTTAAATCAAAAGGTATCGATTTAAATTCCGTCAAGGGCGAAAAGGTATTGTTCGAGGGCAGCGCCAAAGAGGCCATAAAGGGCTTTCCCAAGAATGTTAATGTCTCGTCGATTTTGAGCCTCGCCGGGATCGGCGCGAAAGAAACGGTTGTGAAAATTGTCGTCTCGCCGGACTACACGAAGAACACGCACGAGGTGGAGATAACAGGCGATTTCGGCAGGATTACGACGAAGACTGAAAATGTTCCCTCCAGGAGAAATCCGAGGACGAGCGAACTCGCAATCCTTTCGGCTATCGCGACCTTAAAGGGTATAGTCGATAGCGTGAGGATGGGAACTTAAGTGAGGCCATAACTTACGACAACCCTGTGGTTGTCGTAAGTTATAAGGCCGAACTTACCCCCCACCACTTTCGGTGCGTTTAGCACTAAGGTGGTGCACCAAAAGTGGTGGGGGGTTAAATTCAACCCTTCGGGGGAGAAAATCAGAGAAGGCAAACTTACGAAAATT
>JBARPB010000107.1:0-10183 GCA_049642705.1 Candidatus Omnitrophota bacterium | reverse complement strand
CTTTAGGATTTTATTCGAGGTCGAGCGGCCTATGCCGCGGATATATGTCAACGCGATTTCTACCCCCTTTTCCTTCGGTATGTCAATTCCTACTATTCTGGGCATATGTCTATCCTTGCCTCTGCTTGTGCTTCGGGTCCTTGCAGATGACCCTTAAAACGCCTTTTCGCCTTATAATCTTGCACTTGGAACATATCTTCTTTACGCTGGATCTTACTTTCACGATCATTACCCCCTGCGTATAATTCTTCCCCGGGTCAGGTCATAAGGCGAGAGTTCCACGGTCACCTTGTCCTCCGGCAGGATCCTTATAAAATGCATTCGCATCTTCCCGGAAACATGCGCCAGGACCTTATGGCCGTTCTCGAGTTCCACCCTAAACATTGCGTTGGGCAGCGTTTCCAGAACCTTCCCCTCCACAACAATGCCTTCTTCCTTAGGGCTCATGTTACGATCTCCGCCTTTTCGCCGTTTATAATAACTGTGTCCTCAAAGTGCGCCGAAAGCCGGCCGTCTTTTGTCACGGCCGTCCAGCCGTCGTCCAGAATCCTGACGTCGCTTGTGCCGGCGTTTACCATCGGCTCTATCGCCAGTACCATTCCGTCCTCAAGAACCATCCCTTTATTCGGCCTGCCGAAGTTCGGAACCTCCGGCTCTTCGTGAATTTTCGCGCCTATCCCGTGGCCCACAAAGGCGCGCACGACATTAAAACCGTTGGATTCGACGAATGACTGTATCGCCCACGATATATCCTGGACGCGATTGCCGCTTTTTGCCATTTCTATACCCTTATCAAGGGATTTTTTCGTTACAGAAATCAGGCGCTTTGCTTCCTCGGAGATTTTTCCCACCGCGAAAGTCCTGGCACAATCGGCAAAATAACCCCTGTATTTCACGCCGATGTCTAAGCTTATGATATCCCCTTTTTCCAGGATTTCATCTTTTCGGGGTATGCCGTGCACGACGACTTCGTTTCTTGACGAACATATACCGGAGGGAAAGCCCCTGTAGCCGCGGAAAGCCGCCTTGGCGTCCTTCGAGGCGATAAAGCCCTCTGCTTTTCGCTCAAGCGCCTTTGTGCTGACCCCGGCCTTCATCTCTTTCGACAAACTATCCATACAATCCTTTAAGATCGAACCAGCCTCTCTGATTAACTCGCGCTGGGTTCTTGATAAAATGGTTGACAAAGTTTTTTTACCTCCCCGAAGAGCTCGTCGACATCGAGGTCGCCGGAAAGCTCCCGCAGTATGCCTTTTTTCCTGTAATAATCAATGAGCGATTTTGTCTCTTCCTCGTAGACTATAAGCCGTTTTTTAACGGTCCCTTCCTTATCGTCGTCTCTGTGAATAAGTTCTCCTTGGCAGTAATCACAAATTCCCCCTTTCTTGGGGGGCATGTTTTTTACATGGAAGTTCGCCCCGCATTTTACGCAAACGCGCCTTCCTGAAAGCCGCTCGATCGAGACTTGCGCCGATGTCTTAAGGTATAAAACCATATCAAGTTTTTTTCCCATCTTGCCGAGGGCGCAGTCGAGCTCGTTGGCCTGCGCTTCGTTTCGCGGGAAACCGTCCAAGAGAAACCCCGCATCCGGGCCGCTCCGTTCAATGCGCTCGGTTACGATGGCGGTAACGATCTCATCCGGTACAAGTTCGCCCCTTTCCATATAAGATTTTGCTTCTTTACCGATTTTTGTCCCGTTTTTCACCGCCTCCCTCAGCATGTCACCCGTCGAGACGTGCAAAAAACCGAACCTCTCACAAAGGACCTTTGCCTGTGTCCCCTTGCCGGCGCCCGGAGGCCCTAGTAGCACAATATTCATTTATTACCTTCTCCCCCTGATGCGACCTTTTTTCATAAATCCCTCGTAGTGCCTGACAAGAAGGTGCGATTCTATCTGCCTCATGGTATCCAGCATCACGCCCACTATAATCAGGAGCCCCGTGCCGCCGAAAAAGCTCGCCACGAGATACGGGATCTTGAGCGAGCGCGAGATGATACTGGGCAGAACTGCGATAATAGCCAGAAATACCGCGCCTGGCAGGGTAATCCTCGTCATAATAAAATCGAGATGCTCCGCTGTCTGCTTTCCGGGCCTTATGCCCGGGACAAAACCGCCAAATCTTTTCATGTTGTTCGAGATGTCAATGGGGTTAAAAGTTATGGCGGTATAAAAATAGCAGAAGAAAATAATAAGCAGCGAATATATAATATTGTAGACAAACGTCTCCCTCGTAAGCATCGAGGCAATATTCTGCACGGCCGCACTCGGTATAAGTCCCGCTATCGTGGCGGGAAAAAGAATTATGCTTTGCGCGAATATAATAGGGATAACACCGGCCTGGTTCACGCGAAGAGGTATATACGTACTTTGACCGCCGTAAATTTTCCTGCCAACGACCCTCTTGGCATATTGAATGGGGATCTTTCGTTGGCCCTGCGTAATCGCCACCACCGCCACGATGACGCCAATGAGCATGGCCCCCATAAAAAGAAGGGTAAACGGCGCTATCTGCGCCCTCTCCTGGGCGCCGAAACTTACCAGCTGAATAAGCTGGCTTATCGCCGCGGGTATCCTTGAGACGATACCGGCGGTGATTATGAGCGATATGCCGTTTCCGATGCCGTATTCCTGTATCTGTTCACCGAGCCACATTATGAAAGCTGTCCCGCTTGTAAGGGTTATCACCGTGAGAATTCGGAACCACCAGCCGGGAAACTGCACGATCTGCATTCCCTGAAATCTGGCCGGGTTTTCGAGCCAGAGCGCTATGAAAAATGACTGTATCACCGCGAGGACGACCGTGCCGTAGCGCGTGTACTGGATAATCTTCTTGCGGCCTTCCTCGCCCTCCCGCGAGATCCTCTCAAGCGACGGTATGACCGCTGTGAGAAGCTGGAGAATAATCGAGGCGGAAATGTAGGGCATGATCCCCAGCGCGAAAATTGTCAGCCGCTGGATGGCGCCGCCCGAAAACATGTTAATCATCCCGAAAAGGGTACCCCCTTGCGTCTTTGCGATGTTGTCGAAAAACTGAGCCAATTTTGCCCCGTCAATGCCGGGCGTGGGTATAAAAGCGCCTACCCTGAAAACGGCAATCAGGCCCGCCGTTATTAGAAGCTTGCGCTTTAAATCCGGTATTTTGAACAAGTTGGCAAACGCGCCTAACATTTCTTTATCTCCGCTTTTCCGCCGGCTTCGGTGATTTTCTTCTTCGCGCTCCGAGAGAAGGCGTCGGAGCGGACGTTGAGGGGTTTGGAAATCTTGCCGTCCCCGAGAATCTTTACAGGTAACTCGGCTTTTTTTACAAGTCCTGCCTCTCTCATGGCGGCATTGTCCACGGACGAATCCTTCCTGAAATGGTTCAGGCGTTCAACGTTTACGATCTGGTAAACCTTTTTCGCCACGTTTGTAAAACCGCGCTTCGGGACCCTTCGTAAGAGCGGCATTTGCCCGCCTTCAAAACCGATTCGGAGCGACGCGCCTTTTCGCTGTCCCGCGCCCTTTGAGCCGCGGCCCGAGGTCTTTCCGTGCCCGGAGCCGGAACCGCGTCCTACCCGCTTCGGCGGCCTGTTCGCACCTTTGGGCCTTCGTATATCCTGTATCTTCATTGCGTAGTCCTGTAGAGCCTCAGCCGCTCGAGCCCGATAAGCGCCGCCTTCATAACATTTATCGGGTTCCTGGAACCCAGGCATTTTGTGAGTATGTCCTTTATCCCGAATGCCTCGCATAACGCCCGCACCGAGCCACCGGCTATAACGCCGGTTCCGGGACCGGCGGGTTTAAGAAGGACCTTGCCGGCCTTGAATTTGCCGATAACCTCATGCGGTATGGATGAGTCCTTCATCTGGATGGAGACAAAGCATTTCTTCGCGTTTTTTAGAGCTTTAGTTATAGCGGCTGAAATCTCGTTCGCCTTCCCGAAGCCTATGCCGGCCGAGCCCTTGCCGTTTCCTGCCACCACAAGGACGTTAAAGGAGAACCTCCTCCCGCCCTTGACGACCTTGGCAACCCTTCTTATGCTTACCACTTTTTCTATTAAGGTTTGATCTTCCATTTTTACCTCAAAAAATAAGACCGTTTTTCCGCGCAGATTCCGCGAAGGCCTTCACGCGGCCGTGAAAACGATAACCGGCGCGGTCAAATGTTATTTTGCCGAACCCATTTTCCTTTGCCTTCTTTGCAAATTCCTCTCCCAGAAGAGAAGCCGCCTTTACGTTGCCGCCATAGCGAATTTTGTTTTTGAGGGCTCGGTCGTTTGTAGAAGCGGAAAACAGGGTGTGTCCCTTCATGTCATCTATTAACTGAGCGTACATATTCTTGCCGCTCCTCGTAATGCAGAGCCTCGGCTTCTCGGCCGTCCCTACGATGTTCTTGCGCAAAATCTTATGCCGCCTTGTCCTCCCTTTTACTTTCTTCATTATTTCACTACCGTCTTTCCCGCCTTGTGCCGCACGTACTCGCCGACGTAGCGGATACCCTTACCCGTGTAGGGCTCGGGCTTGAAGAATTCCCTTATTTCAGCTGCCACCTCGCCTACCTTGACCTTGTCGATACCGGTGACGACTATCTCTGTTGGCTTGGGCGTGGTCACGGTTATGCCTTCCGGAACGGCGTATAACACGGGGTGTGAAAATCCAAGGGTTATCACGAGCTTATCTTTACCCTCGGCCTGCGCTTTAAAACCGATACCCTTTATCTCCAATTCCTTTTTGTAGCCTTCGGTGACGCCCTTTATGAAGTTAAAAAGAAGCGCCCGCGTCAGCCCGTGAAGCGAGTGTTCTTTTTTTTCATCCGACGATCTTTCGATAACAAGTTTTTTGTCCTTAAGGGACACCTTAAGGTCCCCGGCAACGCGGTGCTCGAGGCGCCCCTTGGGGCCCTCGACGGAAATTGCGCTGCCCTTTATCTCAACCTTCACCTTATCCGGTATATCAATCGGTTTTTTGCCAACGCGCGACATCCAACACCTACCAAGCCTCGCAGAGGATCTCTCCGCCGATTTTCTTTTCCCTTGCCTCTTTATCCGTCACGACGCCTTTCGACGTGGAGATAAGCGCTATGCCTATCCCGCCGTAAACGTTTTTAATCTCGTCGTTCTTTGCGTAAATCCTTAAGCCGGGCTTCGAAATTCGCTTAAGTCCCGTAATCGCCGGTTTTTTGTCCTTTTCGTATTTAAGGTATACCTTTATCATGCCCTGCTTTTTATCCTCGACGGATTTGTAGTTCGCGATAAATCCCTCTTTCTTTAATATCTCCATGATGTTCTCGTTAAGTTTCGAGCCTTTTACGAGAACGCTCTCCTTGTGCGCCATTACTCCGTTTCTTAAGACCGTGAGCATATCCGCTATCGGATCAGTTACAGGCATTTATCATTCTCCTTCAATGAGACCTGAATTTCTTCTTTGAACGGTCGAATTGAACCCCCCACCACTTTTTCCCACGTACTCTAGGAAAAGTGGTGGGGGGGTGAATTCGGCCATACAACTTACGTCGGCCACCGTGGCCTCCGTAAGTTGTGGTTTCATTCACCAGCTGGCCTTGACAACGCCGGGGATTTCACCCCTTGACGCGAGCTCCCTGAAGCATATGCGGCAAAGCTTAAACCTGCGCATGTAGCCGCGCCTCCGACCGCACAGTTCGCAGCGTTGGTATGCCCTTACCTTAAATTTCGCTTTTCTTTTCGCCTTTTCAACAAGGCACTTCTTCGCCACTTTTCACCTTTTAAACGGCATTCCGAAAAGATTCAAAAGTTCGTAACCCTCTTCCCTTTTTTTTGCCGTTGTCACTATCGTTATGTCCATCCCGTGTACAAGCTGGATTTTATCGACGTCTATCTCCGGAAAAATACCCTGCTCGTCGATACCCAGCGAGTAATTTGCGCCTGCGTCGAAAGAATCCGGCCTCACGCCCCTGAAATCCCTGATCCTGGGTAATGCCACGTTGAGGAGCCGGTCCAAAAATTCATACATGCGCGTGCGCCGGAGCGTTACCCTGCAACCGACGGCCGAGCCTTTCCTTATCTTGAATCCGGCAATGGCTTTTTTTGCTTTAGTGACAGCCGGCCTTTGCCCTGTAATCTGCGCTATCTCAGAGACGACACCGTCGAGGAGCTTCTTGTCCTCAAGCGCCTCGCCAAGGCCCACGTTTACTACTATTTTTGAAATGTGCGGAACCTCAAGCGCGTTTTTAAATCCGAAGCGCTCCATCATTTTCGGAACAATCTCTTTTTTGTATTTCTCCTTGAGCCTAGGCGTCATCAGAACACTTCCTTGCACCTTTTACAGAAACGCGTCTTCGTGCCGTCTTTCAGCACGTCAAAGCCTATTTTCGTCCGGCGGTTGCACCCCTTGCAGAAAAGCGCGAGACTAGAGAGGTGAATAACGGATTCCTTAGTCACTATCCCGCCCTTCTCGTTTTCCCTGGTGCGTCTTGCGTGTTTCTTTACAAAATTTACACCCTCGACTATGGCGCTGTTTCTCGCCGGTACCACGGCGAGAACCTTGCCGGTCTTACCCCTGTCCCTGCCGGCGAGAACCATGACCGTGTCGTTCTTTTTGATTCTTGCCATTTTAGATTACCTCCGGCGCAAGCGAGACAATTTTAAGAAAGTTCTTTTCCCTCAGCTCCCTGGCCACGGGGCCGAATATCCGTGTTCCCCTGGGGTTGCCCTGTAAGTCTATTATGACTACCGCATTTCTGTCAAACTTTAAATAGGAACCGTCTTGCCTCCTTGTCGGGTAAGCGCATCTTACGATGACCCCCCTTGCTATCTCGCCTTTTTTTATCGCCGCGTCCGGGGTGGCCTCTTTTATGTTGCAGGTAATCACGTCGCCTATTTCCGCGTGAGCCCTTCCGGAACGCCCGATAACGCCGATACAGGAGGCTTTTTTGGCCCCCGTGTTATCAGCCACATCCAGTATTGTACGCATTATAATCATTTTTCGAAACTATGCTGCTTTCTTGACGATCCCAACAAGCCGCCAGCGTTTGTCTTTCGAAATAGGCCGCACTTCTCTCAATTTTACCACGTCTCCCTTTTTCGCTGAATTTTTCTCGTCGTCGGCCTTGATTTTATTGAACCGCCTTATCGTCTTTTTGAAAACGGGGTGCACCGTCAACCTGCTTATCTCGACCACTATCGTCTTATCCATTCTGTCGCTTACGACAGTTCCGACGGCCTCTTTTCTTACGCAGTTCTTTTTATTTTTCCACATTTTTTTTCTCCGCTAGAATCGTATAACAACGGGCGACTTCCCGCCTTGTTTCTTCTATGCGGTGGGGCTTCTCGACTCTGCCGGTTTTCTGCTCGAACCGTAGCTTAAAAAGCTCCTCCCGCAGGGAGATAATCTTGTTGCCTATCTCCTCTTCGGTCATGTTCCTGATATCGCTCGGTTTAATCCCCATGGTTAGTGCGACCTCACGATAAATTTCGTTCTTAAAGGCAGCTTATGAGCCGCCAGGCGCATCGAATCCCTCGCAAGCTCGATAGGGATGCCTTCCATTTCAAAAAGTATCCGCCCCTTTTTCACGACAGCAACCCAGTGGTCCGGGGCGCCCTTTCCTTTTCCCATCCGCGTCTCGGCGGGTTTTTTTGTAACGGGCTTATCGGGGAAAAGCCGTACCCACACCTTGCCCCCGCGCCTTGTATGACGCATGAGCGCGACACGAGCCGCTTCTATCTGCCGGTCCTTGACCCAGGTGTTCTCGAGGGCCTTAAGGCCGTATTCGCCGAAACTAAGTTCCGACCCGGCGAAGCTGGTACCTCTTCTCCTGCCCCTTTGCGACTTGCGGTATTTAACGCGCTTTGGCATCAACGCCATCTTTTTTCTCCTTCTCTCTGCCGTGGGGGCGCTTCTTTAGGTCGATTTTTTCGCCTTTATAAACCCATACCTTGACGCCGATGAGGCCGTATGTCGTATGCGCTTCGGTAAAACCGTAGTCTATATCCGCCCGCAATGTCTGAAGCGGGATTTTCCCGTATTTCGCCGTTTCTTTTCTTGCGATTTCGGCCCCGCCGAGCCTTCCGGCGATTTTTATCTTCATGCCCTCGCAGCCGGCGTCCTTTGCCTGCTGAAGGGCCCTTTTTATCGCCCGCCTGAACGGAATTCTTTTTTCGAGCTGCAAAGCGATATTTTCGGCCACAAGCTGCGCTTCCATTGCGGGCTGCCTGATTTCCCGTATGTCTATGAATAGCTGTTTCTCGCCGATCATCGACTGAAGTTCCTCTTTTAACGCCTCAATCTCTGAACCCCTCCGGCCTATTACGACGCCGGGCCTGGCGGTATGGATGGCCACCCTTATGCGTTCGCCGGTCCTCTCTATTTCTATATTCGAAATGGCTCCGCTGAAGAGTTTGTTTTTAATGTACCTTTTCAGCTTCAGGTCCTCGATAAGCATGGAAGGAAAACTGGCTTTCCTTGCGAACCATCGCGATTTCCAATCCTTTATTATTCCGACTCTCAGACCGTACGGATGAGCTTTTTGGCCCATTACCCCTTCTTCCTTGCTTTTACCGGCTTTTTTGCCTTTTGCCCTGTTTCCATTGCGTCCAGCTCGACCAGTACGTGGCTCGTTCTTTTTCTTATCGTGCCGGCCCTCCCCATCGACATTGCCCTGTACCTCTTTAGCATCGGGCCGGGGTTTACAACGACTTTTGAAATATAGAGGTCTGCTTCGGTGAATTTTTTTTCCGGCAGTCTCTTGGCGTTGTTAAACGCGGATTCTATGACCGTCCTCAAAATCGACGCGCCTTTTTTATTCAAGTTAATCAGAATGTATAGGGCCTCCTCGACTTTTTTCTTACTGAGGAGCCGCGCTATGGGCTGTAATTTCTTCGGTGAAATGCGAATATATTTTTCTAAAGCCCGTGTTACCATCACTTAATCCTAAAATTACGTTTTATCCAGGGAAACCTGGGTTGCCGCGCCGTGTTTTCTAAAAAGCCGCGTCGGCGCAAATTCCCCGAGCTTGTGTCCGACCATATTCTCCGTGACAAAAACCGGCACAAACTTTTTGCCGTTGTGCACCATAAACGTAAAACCTATAAAGTCCGGCGGTATTATAGAGCGCCGGGCCCATGTCTTTATGGGCTTTCTGTCCCGCGCCTTCTCGGCCTTCTGGACCTTCATCAGCAACTTTTCTTCTATATACGGACCTTTTTTTGTCGAACGCGACATCACTGCACCCCTTCTTAACGTTAATTAAAAATTAAAAGCGCAAAACGCAAAACTTTGGAGTCGGCTTCGCCGACCTCTAATTTTGAATTTTGAATTATGGTTTTGCATTTTAAATTTTGCATTTTTAATTCTCGCTATTTCCTTCGTTTAAGTATATACTTATCCGATCGTTTTGTCTTTCTTGTTTTCAAGCCTTTCGTCGCTTTGCCCCAGGGCGTGGTCGGGTGCCTTCCCCCCGAAGATTTGCCTTCACCGCCACCCATCGGATGGTCGACAGGGTTTTTCACGACACCGCGGGAATAAGGTCTGATACCGAGATGTCTCGACCTTCCCGCCTTGCCGATAGATATGCTCTCGTGTTCGATATTACCGACCTGGCCAATGCATGCAAAACAGTCGAGTTTAATGAGGCGGACCTCGCTCGACGGCATCCTGATATGCGCAAATCCTTTCTCTTTAGCCACTACGACCGCGAGGCCTCCGGCGCTTCTCGCGATTTTTGCGCCTCGGCCCTTTTCAAATTCGATATTATAAATAGGTATGCCGAGCGGTATTTTTTCAAGGGGAAGGGCGTTGCCCGCCTTGATTTCGGCATTCTTAGACGATATTAACTCGTCGCCGACCTTCAGGCCGTCCGGGCATATGATATAACGCCGATCCCTGTCCTGGTACTCCAGAAGGGCGATGCGCGCGCTTCGGTTCGGGTCGTATTCGATAGCGATAACCTTTGCGGGGACATCATATTTGTCCCTTTTAAAGTCGATTACGCGCCATTTTTTCTTGTGCCCGCCGCCCCTGTGCCGGGAGGTTACCCTTCCGTACACATTTCTTCCGCCCGTCCGCTTCAGCGATACGGTAAGCCGTTTTTCCGGGAAATCCTTGGTGATCTCCTCGAAAGTATAGCCGCTTCCCCATCTCCTGCCCGGCGTCGTCGGTTTGTATTTCTTTATCCCCATTTTCTATATCTTTCTTATAGCTTACAGCTTAAAGCTGTCATGTAATATCT
>JBARPB010000106.1:0-18811 GCA_049642705.1 Candidatus Omnitrophota bacterium | reverse complement strand
GCCCACTGCCGGGAAGCCCAGGTCCACTTGTCTATGAGGCGATGAAATTTGCGCACGCTAAGCGCCCAGCGCTTGCCATATGCCCCGTATTTGCCGGCCTCCGAATCGAGCAAAACCTTCCATTCCGCTTCTTTATATGCCTTGATTACGGCGTGCGGATCGAAGTGATCGGACAAGGCGTTGACGTTGTCGCCCGTCCGGACCGCTTCGCTGGCCGCCTTCGCCTCGGCCTCTACGGCCTCGGCTATCTGAATTTCCTCGGGCGTCTTTTTAAGCGAGTTTAAGCTCTTGATGAAGCCAGCGCTTATTCGTTGATAATTGGCGAGGTCTGGCGCGGACGGATTTTCGCCTAGGCCCTGTTGATACCACCAGAATTTTATGTTGACGCCATTCTGGCAATAATCCGCGCAAACCCCGGCGCCGGTCGATCCGGGCGCGAATCCCCACTCGGCAATCATTTTTTCTTCTTCTTTTTTCGCTTCGGCGCGCAGACGTTTCATTTTGCGCCGGTTTTTCTTTGAATCCGCCATGATATTCCCCCTTTTTTCAGTATGTTTTCAAAAATGCCTTTTTTTCGCCTAAAATCGTTAAAAATCGCCCATTTTTATAGGTAAGTGGTCTTTTTTGGGCGATTTTGGCCCCTTTAAAAAAATTATTTATGCGGGTCCTCCCCCTAGCCGGAGCCCGAATCCGCCCGAAATGTAAACACTCCCCCTCCGACGACGATTTTCATTTTTTTACCTCTCAAAAACCGACTTGTAAGAAAAGTCGTGCTACCCCCAGGGGGGCCCGGGCGACCCAAATTTCGCCGGATAACAGAAGTTTTTTGTAGGAGCATTCTGTAAAACTTTGTTTGCGACCGACGCAACCGACACAATATTTTATTTATCCTCATAAATCTTTTTGACAAAACCCTCGCCGTGCTTTTCAGCTAAATGCTTTTTGCTTTTGTCTATTGCCCTCTCTATGTCCTTGCCCGACGCTCTTAAGCGTTTGAGCTCATCGATAAAGCGTTCGATGTTCTTCTTTAGGTGCGCAACGGCAAACCGCATATACTCAGGCCTTGACATGTCTTTGGCATAGATCCGTTTGTTATCAATAGGAATATAATCAGTTTCGATATCCTGCGTTGTTAGGATCGTCAGCAAGTTTTTGATCTCGTCTTTTCGCCGGCTTTCGTCCCGCCGTATTTCATTGACTTTAATCAGCGCGTCCTTATATGCTTTCCCTAGGGCAACCTCTGTCAGCCACCACTTTAGGGGGTTTGCATTGCATATCCTTTGCTTATCGACCGACAGGCGCTCGTAACAATTCGCTATGGCGATCATCAGCGCCCCTATGTCCCTGTCCCCGCATAGCCGTTTCACATCCTTTGTGTCAATTGGCTTGTTGTGTTGTTTTTTTAAGAATTCCTCTAAATCCTCAACTGTGTGCTCTTGACACACATTATTATCATTATTGTTAATGTCATTATTGTATGTGGCCCTTTTTTTATCCTCTGCTGGCCCTTTGTTTGCCTTAAGGGGTGTTTTTTCCGATTCTGTTTTTCCGCAACCCCCTGTACTTGTTGAAGTTCCCTGCTGGCCCTCTACTGGCCCTTTTTCGGGGTTTTTTGGCAAATTTCCCTGATTCTGCTGGCCCTCTGCTGGCCCTTCTGCTGGCCCTGCCGTTGATTTTGGATGCTGATAAAGGTCATAATTGCATATAGTTATAATCGTAAACCTGTTGGACTTTTTGCTGGACATGAATTTTTCATTTTCTAAGAGTTTTAAACGCCCCCGGACAATTCTGCTGGTCGTGCCGATTTCTTTAGCGAGAGCATTCCTTCCCGTGACAAGCTGCCCCCTTTTCAAAACGACTTTTTGTTTGTTAAACATGAATTCTCTCCGGCAATGGCTCGCCTTCAGCAATAAGTGTATTGCCAAGTGCAAGGCATAAGAATCCCTATAAAAAGATGTTTGTAAAATACTTCTCCATAAAGCTATATACCCCTTATTCATCGTATACCTCGCAACTTGTCCCGAATCAAGTTTAGCGCCCGATTATAAGGATAGACGCCTACTACTGCCTCCCTGTTGAGATAGTCGCACTCTATTTTAAAGACGTCTTTTTCGTATTCCGCCAAATAGGTCAGAATGATAGTTAGGCGAATGGAGTTTGGCCGCGCCTCGACGTCAACGGAGGCCCCGGGTACCGACGCCAAGATGGTCGCCCCCAGCTTCAAATCCGTTGTCGAGTAAGTGCATTTGTTTGGACTGTGTGAACGCTGAATGGTCATGTCAAATCTCTCCGGTCTTTACTCTCTCCCGTACAAATAATTCCAAAAAAAAAGGGCTAAACTTTTTAGTTTAGCCCTAGAAACATAAAGAAAGAAGCTCAGCTCAAACGTGTGTTATGTCGTTGTTGTCGTAACTATGATCCACTTCTTCCCTGAACCGAAATAATTAAAGAACAAATGATTTTCTTACGCGTATAAGTATATCATATTTTTGCATTTGCGTCAAGTCCTGTTCGTATTTTTTTCAAGTATTAAGTCAGGCGCAGCGCGCCGCTACAAGGGCAGTAAACGGTCAAAAAATTACGCCAGGGCCAAACCTAAAGCTCTGTCGCAAGAAAAAATCCGCAACCCACCCGGGTTCATGGATGCACGTCGCCGTGCTTTTTTGATAACCCCTTTCGGGCGCACGCGAAAGGAGCCTCCCGCTTCTGCGCCTGGAAATTTTAAGGAGCGCGCGCTGGCCTGCATGGGTGTCGGCCCATGCTGACGGATTGCCCGAGGGGCGGCCGGCGACCGTCCGAGTATAAGCCCCGCCGGGGTCGAACCGGCGGCCCCATTGCTTTCATCGAGCGCGCTCGAAAAAGCCTTCACCCTAAAGCCCCTTAAGGTTAAAATCATATCGCCAGCGGCTCGCCTGGCTCAGCGCCCCCAACGGGCGTTCCGTGCGTCTGGAATTTGTGCAATTTCTTCTCGAGAAGATTCTCGTGGGCGGAATCGCCGCCGATTTCGCCCCGCAACAGCCCATCGACCATTACGGCGAAATCCTTTCCCTCCGAGGCGCACGCCTTTTTCATCAAGGCCTCCGCCCGGGAATCGTCGGTGTCAAGCGCGAGGTACTGGCTATAAAGCCCCTCGGCCTTATCGCTCACCGAATTTATTTTCCGCAGGGCGCCGCCGATTTCGGCAGATAACTGGCGCTGCCGCTTCTCCGAGGCATCCAAATCGATGCCACCCTTCTGCCCCTTCGCGTCTTCGACTTTGTCGACTTCCCCCTGGGCGGCGACCGCCGCGCCCCAGGCGGCTTTTTCAAAATCGCTAACCCTCATGATATCCGAAAAGAAGTTTTTGCATTTGGTTTTTGAGACCATCGTGCGGAATTCGACGATCTCAATACAATCGTTCCGGATATAGAACCTCGCGGCATTCCACTTTTCAAAGTCCCAGTCGCCGACCCTTAGGAGCCTGGCCGTCTGAACGTACCAAAGCCACATTTTCCTAAACCGGGTGGCGACGTCCACCCTCACAACGGGTGGGGTTTCCAGTAGTTTTTGTTGAAACGCCCTTATGTCCGGCGGCAGCGGCCTTGGGTAAACGATTACGCCCGAGCCCAGCGGGCAGGCGCCGGGCACCTTGCCCTTGATCTGCTTGATTCTTGTGTACATGTCGAATTCCTTTCTTTTTAGGTGTTAGCTTTAACTCATATTGCCAAATCTATCAACTTCCTGTCGCTCGCCGTGGTTGAGCGTGGCCGGCCTTTTTTCTTCGAAATATGCTCGCCGGCGATTTCCCCTTCGCCTTCCATGTGCCTTTGCGCGTATTCGGTTATCACAAGCTCCGCCAGCGCCCGGTCCTCGGTGCTCAAGGCTTCTTTGAAGACTGACGATAGCTCGCTGACCATGTCCCGCGCGCCTTCCATGTCGGGGTTCTCATGTTTCAATAAAGAGAAAACGGTCATCATTGAATTTAATAATTTTTCTCGCATTATCTTTTCCATTTTTCACCCCCTTATGCTTATATTTTTTTCTTCCACATTCTCGCATTTCGAGCTTCCTCGATCCTCTCTTTCAGCGCCTCCCGCGACCTCAATAAAAATTCTATCTTGCTTGAAATTCTTAAAACAATGTCCGGTAACTCTTGGCCGTCACACGCCGGACACATGAACCCCTTGCCGGCGTACGTATCATCGCATATTTTACAACGGGTTTCCATTATGCCAGACCCCTATATATAAATAAAAAACGGACACAAAATTTTCTTTTTTTTATGTCCGTTACTGCGAGGGGGCGCTCACTTTCCCTTCGGAAAGCCCGCTATTAAGACCGCCTTTTTCGGACCCGCAAAGGCCCGACCTCAATTATCCTAAAAATCCTAAAATCTTAAAGTCCTATATCAGCGCGAGCCTATGCTTGTCGTAAGCATTTGACACCTCGCCCCAAAAAGCGTCTACGTCCTTGCTCCTGTATAAAATAGACAGCTTTTTTCCGTGCCCCATCAGGTAGGCCAGATACTCGCGCTTCATTACCTTGCCGAGGCGGTTCGCGTATCTCCAACGAAAAGAATGAGAGGAAAAGTTGACTTTTGCCGATTTCGACAATTTTTGCACCTGCTTGTAAAGCCAGCTGCACGAATTATGCGGAAACAAATAATCGGCCTGGCTTAATTTATTCCTTGTAACGTACTCCCGCAAAACTTCCGCGGTTTCCGTGTTTACCCGGATCAGCCTCGGCTTATTCCCTTTCGTCACTTCCAAATAAATCTCCCCGAGCTCTAAGTTTATATTGCTCACTTTGATAGCGACTATTTCATGGGCTCTTGCGCCGCTCGAGTACAAAATCGAAAAGATTGTCCTTGAGAGCAGGCTTCCCCTTTTTCTCAGATAACCCCGAAGCGCCTCGAATTTGGCGTCGTCCAGGACCAGCTCGCCCGACCTCGATTCCTCCGGCGCCGCCCTGAGCTTTAGATATTTGGAATCCTTTACGCGATCCTCCTGGATGACGTCCAGCTCGAGAAGCAGGGCGAAAAAATATTTGAGCGACGTAAATATGCTTGTAATGCTTGAGACGCGGAGACCGTCCGCCTTTAACTTGTTTTTATAATCGACCAGGGTCCTTATGATTTCCCGCGACTTCACGACCTCGTGAAAGTCAGCCCCCGTGCCGACAACATACTCGCGAAAGCGGGCGCTGTCCCGCTTGTACCGCTCATGCGTGTTTTTGCTTAGGCTGTCTATGTCCTTGAATGTTTGCTCGACTAAATCGATTTTGTTTTCCACCTCGCACCCCCTATTTTTTATGATTTTTTTCTTTGGGCATCGGGCCGACCCGCGCAAAACGGATTTCGCCTTTTTGCGGTCCGATTGCCTGGACTTCAAAAGCAACCGTGTCTTTCCCGGCGCTCAACTGCAAATAATCCATGATTGCCTGGGGGAGGTAAACCTGCTGAGATTCAGAAATTCTGCACGTAAAAATCAAACTCCCCTTATCAATAAACCTTTGTATTTCGCCGTCAACTTTTCGCACGTCGCCCTCCTTTAATATAAGGTAAGCAAGTTAAAAATCAACTATAAGTGAAGTATAGCACATTTCGCCCTCGATGTCAAGGGCCATTTCAAAGTTTTTTTCCGGGCGCTGTTTCGCGCAAGATAAACCTTTCAAGAGCCATCTTGACAAACGCCCGGTTTCCGCCGCCTAGGGCATTGTCTCTTGGACGGTCTCGCCGACAGGGCGATCCTCGCCGGCTCGCATAAGCATCGCGCACAGAAACGCCAGGAGCAGCAAGACGCCGACCATGAGAATTAAAAAGTTACTTTCCGCAGAGCCCCTCATTTTCTCTCCAGATATTTTTTCGTGGCCTCCGGCATGTGAAGATACATATAAATCCTGTTTTCGAGGTCGAGCTTCTCCTTGAACGCCTTGTCGTCCCGTCCTCTTTTTTTCTTCCGGTTTCTTTTTTTCTTTGCCTTTTTATCGCCTGCCATGCCGTGTACCGGCTTGCCCTTTAAACAAGAAGGGCAAGCATTTTTAATTTTACCGCGCTCAACGTCCAGGCCAAGACACGATAAACCGCCTGCCCATGATGGACAACGGCTTCCCCCCTGGACGTTGAAAGATTATTGAATAGAAAAGCCTGTGTTATAAATTCCTTAAGATTTTATTGCTGATCCGACTCCTTTTTTTATCCCGCTTAAAATAGTGCCGACAGGACCACGAGCAACAGAAATGCTATCACAATCCCCACAATACAGAGTCCAACTCTGACAGCTGGCGTCTCATCGATCAGCCTCGAATAGTGCCGGGGGGCGCGAGCTCCGCCGCCGGTCCTCCCGAAGATGCCCCGCGGTTTGTGCCTCATTTCTCCCTTAATATTCTAATTGCCCAGATAATGAAACGGATAACCCAAAGTATAATATATAGTAAGAATGCGATCCATAATGTAATTCCTAATATTTCATCATTATTTCTCAATACGGTAAAAATAAGACCGATGATACACGCAGGAATTATAAATACCAAAAATATAAGCCCTTCTCTCGCTATGATTTTTTTGACGGTTTTATTCATTTTTTTGTTTAAGCTGTTTAATATGAGGTTCGAGAGTGCATATCATTGCATCCAGCTCTTTTTCGAGTTGTTCGTTGTTTAGTTTATTTTGAAACGCTTTCAGTTTGTTCAGTAGTTGTTCAAGGCAAAAAATCAAGTTCTCTTTATCTGTTCCCATCTCATTTCTCCTTCCGCCCCTTAACCTTACCGTCTTTCAGATAAAACGTAATCCTATCCCCTGGCTCTTCCGTCATCCAACCGGTCTACATGTCCATATCACTATTTATCTATCTCAAATTCAAAGTTTTCGCATTTGGCGCAAATTTCTTTTATCTTCTCGAAGTCTGAAGTATCGTGAGCCTCTCTATCTTCGTTTGATTTCCATCTGAAATTATCTCTAACCCACGGATCACAAAGCGACGAAGAAAGATTACCGCAGTCTCTAAAGTCTTTTTCGAGACTCATTTTGTTTATCCCCACCCATGGCTTGCCAATATACTTGGGCAATCTTTTGGTGACTTTGTCCAAAAGCGGATCGGGGCCTTCTATAAAAATATTGGTCGTATGGACATTGTCGATTAGCATCAAACGTTTTCCAGGCATACGCTTCTTTCTCAAGTCTATAAAACTTTCGAGCCTGAAATTATCGAGATCCGGGTTAATGGGAATTTTGCCTCCCAGGCCTATAAACTTTGCTCTTGCGGCAGCATGCCATTTCATTTCCGGATAACTACTAAATTGCTCAAACATATTCTTCTCCTTCAGCAAACAAAAAATACGTTAGTCTCCTAACGCCTTAAGTCAATCCTTTCATACATTCATATCACCCTACCGCTTCTAAGTAGGCTCGGTATAATTCTGTATTATGCTATCTTAAAAAAGGACTTGTGCCAGAATTGTTTTGCTGACTGCCTACGAAGGGGCTTGTGCCATAATACTCACTTGTGGGATTGTTGCGGTAGTAATTTGAGCCTGTTTGGCCCGTGTAGGGGTTCGTATTGCCTTTATAATTATAGTTATCCCTTACGGTGCTATTACGGTCTGAACGATTATAACCGCTAACATAGGTTCCGTTTTTCCGATAGTAGCCACGCACCCGTTCGGCAAAGGCAAGAGATGTGGTTAATAAGAAAACGGCGAGAGCTAATGCAATAAGTTTACGCATAAAACACCTCACTTTTTAAGTATAGTATAGACCGCCGGGCCGGGGGTTGTCAATGGGAGATATTTAAAAAGGGATCGATCTCATTTCTGTTGGATTTTCTGTCTCAACACCTGCTATTTCTTCATCCATTTTATTTTTTCCAATCCACATAATCATACCATTACCTTTATAAATCACCCGAGGTTCTTTATCATATGTAGATATTGCAAGATTAAGGACGTCGCTTTTTCGTATCCTTAAGTCTCGTTTTTTTATACAAAGGCCCTTTTGGCATACATTCACTGTTTCTGTTACGCCTAGAGGTAAAAAGGGTTTTTCGCACTCTTTAGAGGTTACTTTTAGCTTGCCATCTTTTCGTTTGTGTTTTCTTCTACAAAATTCTTTAGGCATTTTGTCGATATCATCTATTTCTGAATTATAGCATTGTATTCCTAAGCCGCTGGCGGTATCAAACAAGTGGAGATCAGAGGTTACGATACAAAATTCCTCATTAGTTTTTTGCCCTTTTTTTAAATCAAGCGCAGTTGCAATAACAAGCATATCTGCTATATCTATAAACCCTTTATGCTCGTCTCTTCTCGGAACAAAAAACGATTTACTAAAAATTTTTTTGGTTTTTTGAAAAAGGCTATCGTTTGCAGAATGTTCAAATAATATTTTGTCTTTTATATCTTTTCTAACTCTATTTATTAACTCTGTCCTCTCTTTTATTGTTATCTTACCATTTTTATACGCTTTGAAAAATTGCTGGATCGCTTCAGAAATACATGCTATTGGCACAAATAATCCTATATTATCATTCTGACACAGAGCATCTATAAAGTTTTTCTCTTTTTGAGAATCGGGTTGATATCGTTGTAGGATAGCGGTGGTGTCGAGAACGCAATAATGGTTCATTCTTGGTGTGTTTCTTCGGAAGATTTTGACATGGAATAGTCGATCTTTATGGTAATCTCACGAATCTTTTCAATATCTGGCACTCTGGTAGGCGTATTATTGATCCATCTTTTAAAATCCCTGCCATTTCTTTTTTTGGCTGCTTCAATAATATCCCTTTCGTTTCTCATTTTAACACCTCCTTTCTACAGACAAAAATAGAGCGCAACCTTTCAAGGTTACCCTCTATAACGGCCACTATGTCCGCCTTGTAGCCATGCCCAAATATAGCATAAAATCATTGCGATGTCAAGGGGGGTAGGCAATTCTATCATTTTTTACCTTCTTCGTTAAATTTTCAAGCTATTTTCTCGTCGGAATTTCACTTTTTGAATTTATAAACTCTATAACTGGAAAACACACCGAAAATCGCCCCTTCTGCCTTCGCAACAACACCCTGTTTTTCCCGCCTGGCTTCACCGTACAGCCACGATCACGCGTTGAGCAAGGGTTAATTTACCAGTGATGTTCTTTTTCGCGGTTAAAATCAAGCAAACCCATGCTTACGTATTCCTTTCCCGGTTACGGTTAATACGTTTCCCGTTTTCCAATTAAACCTCTCCTTTTGTAGGTATGCTATGCGACTGGCTCCAAATCAAGTTCGAGAGGTCCCACGTCAAATTTAAGTCCCAGCCTTCGTTCCTGTCCTGGGGACCGTATACCCAGTACTGGTTAGAGGAACTGGTGTAAATTTCATACGTGTCGCTCCAGGAATGGTCTATGCCGAAATTCAGCTTTGGAAGCAAACCCCTGAATTTGACCTGCCTTCTCCATTGCGCAATTTTTTCCGGGTAGACCTCGGCATAGTCTATCGCCATTGCCATCGTTTCGTTTATAGTCGGTTCGTTTTCAAAGTTCCCCAAAATCCTATCGGCATTTAGGGATTTTTCGTCCATAGCGGGCAGATTCTCCTGCTCCATCACGTAAACCCTTCTCTTGCATAAAGCCCAAAGCCCTCCCCTACCTATCATAATCTGCCTTACATCTCTGGAATCCATGCCGCTGTAAATTTCATTCCACGATTCCGTTCCCTTTTTATATTCGAAAACTCCGCCTTTTGTCGCTGCAAAAATCCTTCCGTCCTCATCTGATACGGTCACGTAATTTATCCATCTATTCAATAGCCCCGCGTTGCCGAACCGGAACCATGACACGCCGCCGTCTTCGGAGCCAAACAGGCCTCTGTTTGTCGCAAGATAGAGAACGCCTTCGTTCGATGTAATATGATTCAATAAAAAAACCACCTCGGCCTCTTCGTCCGCCTCGTCATCGGCTTCGTTTTCGTCGCTCGATTCGAAACCCTTCAGGGAATCGGAGCCGAAAACTTTATGATAGTTTTCGAAATCCCTGCCGGATTTGTAGAGTTCGTTGTCGCATATAATAAAAATATGCTCCGCATGCAGTTTTTTCGTAAGCGCGATTGAATTTATTCTCGCGTCTCCCAATGTGCCCGCGGGCATCATCCAGTTCTTGCCCGCGTCTTTCGTCCAGAATAGCCCTTTAAGCGTGCCTAAATAGATTGTATTCTTGTTTTTTGGTTCGCATGTTACGTATATGCAATAGTTTTCTTTTGCAATACCCCTTTTAATCTGCCGCCAGTTTTTGCCGGAATCGCGCGATCCGAAAAAGCCGTTTTTCGTGGCTATGTAAATGGCGCCCCCGGCGCCTATACAGATATGTTTTACACCCTTATATTGCCCGCGGCAGGCAAAAATCTGCTCCCACCCTTTCTCGTCTAGGCCCCTCTTATACAAACCCAAGGAAGTACCGACATAAACGGTATTGCCGTCTTGGCTTTCTGCAATCGAGTAAAACTCCTTATCGCTAAGACCGGCTGTTACGTCCTGCCATGTCCCGGCGAACGTTCGTTGATCAAACAGAATTGCGCTAAATAAAAATATGAGTAAAATCGCTTTTTTCATAGTACCCCCCTTTTTTATGCCATGTTAGGGGCATTATACCAGACATTTACGATTTGTCAAGATAAATTTGATTATTTATCAAAAAGAAAAAGGGGCGAACCTTAGTACCTGCAGAACGATATTGGTGAGTATTGCCGCGGCTATGTCGTCCAGCATGATGCCGTAGCCCGCCGGATAGGCCTGGAGTTTCTTAATAGGGGGGATCTTGAATATGTCAAATATGCGGAAAAGTATAAAGCCCGTTATCAGAAATTTCGCACTGAAGGGCACAAAAAGGTATACCAAAAGCATAGACGAAAACTCATCGATTACGATCTGGGGCGGGTCCTTCCGGGTGAAGGTTTTCTCGGCGCACGATGCCGACCAGAAACCCAGTATTAAGAGACCCGCAGTGAGGATAAGGTAAAGCGGCGTATTGTTCCTTACCAGAAGATATACGCCTACGCCGAGGAGGCTCGCCAGCGTGCCCGGGAGAAGCGGGAGGTAACCCACGAAAAAAAGCGTCGCTACCCGCCTACTTATTCTGTGCATTTATGAAAAACTTCCTGTTTTTTACGAGGTAGGAGACGCCGCTTATAAGCGTCAAAAGCGCCGTTGCGACCATCATATAGAAAATGATTGACTTTAATAAATGCTCGAGGCCTTCGTTCCAGAACCCGAAGCCGAGGCTGGCTTGTTTAAAGACAATGAAAAATAAAATTACGTAGATGGACACCATCTGGGAAACCGTCTTGTGCTTTCCCGCCATCCCGGCTTCCATGACCTCGCCTTTGGCCAATGCGCCGAGGCGCAGGCCCGTGATTATAAATTCGCGAAGGACTATGATAACGACTATCCAGGCGGGGATAAGTTTCATCTCCACAAACGCGAGAAACGCGGATATGACAAGCACCTTATCCGCTATGGGGTCCATGAGTTTCCCGAAATCGGATACCTCGTTTCTTTTCTTGGCGAGATACCCGTCAAGAAAATCCGTCCAGGTCGCGAGCGCGAAAACAAGCAGCGCGAGCACCTTGAACGTAAGGCCCTTGGAAAATAAAAATACCATGAACAAAAAAGTAAGGCCTATTCTCGACAGCGTTAATTTATTCGCGATATTCATACGCTCCCCACGAGATCGTATTCCAGGGTATCTTCTATTTTGACGTCCACAAAGTCGCCCTCTTTTAACGCTTTTTCCGATTTCACGTAAACAAGGCCGTCGACCTCAGGCGCATCGGACTGGGTCCTGGCAAGGTATTGACATTTCTCGCTTTGGTCTTTTTCGTCGATAAGCACCTTGATGCGTTTTCCCATGTAGCAGCGGTTATTTTCTTCGGATATCCTGTTCTGCGCTTCCATTATTCGCCTGAACCTCTCCTCTTTTACCTTTTCCGGAACCTGATCCGGAAAATCAAATGCGCGCGTTTGCTCTTCCCTCGAATAGACAAAAACACCGAGCCGCTCGAACTTCGTCTCCGTTATAAATTTCTCAAGTTCTGAGAAATCCTTCTCGCTTTCGCCCGGGAAACCCACCATCACGGTGGTCCTTATGGCGATGCCCGGTACGGCCTTTCTTATTTTCTCGATTAGCGAAATTATGCCTTTCGGCCCTACGTGCCTGTTCATCTTTTTTAATATTTTATCGCTGATATGCTGGATAGGTAAATCCAAATATTTGCATACGGCGCCCTCGCCCCTTATCACCTCTATAAGGTCCTGATTGTAGTGGGCCGGGTGCGTATATAAAAGCCTCACCCAGCCGCCTTTCATAATCTGCGAAATCTTCACTAAAAGCGGCGCCAGGCGCAAGGCCTTATACCTGTCAATCCCGTAGGAAGTGGTATCCTGGCCGATTAAATTTATCTCTTTCGCGCCGCGTTTTTTAAACGAGCCGACTTCGCTTAAAATCGATTCCATACCCCTTGAGCGATACGGACCCTTTATCTTCGGAATGATACAATAACTGCAAAAATTCCGGCACCCCTCCTGAATCTTGACATAAACACTGTGCCTCGGCGTCAGCGCAAGGCGGCTTTGGCTGTGGTCGTATAGAAAACGCGGTATCTTATTAACCTTCGCCACCTTCTCATCCTTTAATATCCTGCCGATATAATCCGGTATCGCAAAGAATGTGCCGCTTCCGAAAATACCGTCGATTTCCCTTATTTCCCTCATAAGTTCCCGCTGGTATCTCTGCGAAAGGCATCCCGTAACGATAAGCCGTGCTATGCTTCCTTTGGCTTTCATGCCCGCGAGCTCCAGGATAATATTGATAGATTCATTTTTAGCGTCTTCTATAAACGCGCAGGTGTTTACGATAGCGACACAATTCTTCCTGGGTTCATAGAATATCCGGAATCCATTCTTTTTGAGTTTACCCGCTAAAACCTCGGAATCCACAAGGTTCCTCGGGCACCCCAGGCTTATTATGAATATGTCGGGTTTCATTTCAATGGGATTTATTGCTGAAGGGGGCATCGGATCTTTTACCGGGCTTCGAGCAGCCACTTGTGTTCGACTTTAAGCCCACGCCTGGAAATTCGGATATTCCTTATCCTGCCTTTTCCGACTTTGCCGAGGGGCCTTCCGTTTATCGTGAATGTGAGCGCTTCTGCCTTTCCTACCCAGAGTTCAATTTCATTTTGAGCAGACCAATTTTTCTTCTCCTTTTTTTGCAGCGTGCCCTCAAAAACGGTCTTTCCGTCCTTTTTTACTTTCATCCAGACCTCGCCGGTGCTCTCAAGGGTAAGGTCGATAGGTTTTTCTTCGGGTATAGGAAAAAGCGGGACCTGCTTTGGCGCCGCCAAAGAGGCAGGCTCTCGCCGAGGATGTACGGACCTTAACCTCACGCCTAAAAAGACGATAAAAAATACGAAAAGAAGCGCAATCCCGGCGATAACCGCGAATGCCATCCATTTTTGCGCTTGGGCGCCTATGGCCGGCGTTTGCCCGTCTAAAACCAACACCAGTTTTTCTTCATCCGTATAGAACTTTTTATAGTCGGCCGCCAGGGCGCTCGCGTCTAAGTCGAGAAAAAACGCGTATTTCTTCAAAAACGAAAGGACGTAAACCCTGCTCAAAATTTCATCGGCCCTGCCCTGCTCGAACAGGTCCATCAGGCTCGGCTGGATGCGGGTCGCCTTGTACACCTCTTCCGCACTAAGGCCCTTTTTCTGGCGGGCCTCCTTGAGAATCTGGCCTATCTCTTTCGGATTTTTCATTACTACCGAACCGTTATTTTGCGTCGTCTGTATTATCGACGAGGACTTCGCGCGGCTTTGAACCTTGGTAAGGACCCACTATCCTCTCGTCCTCCATCATGTCTATAAGGCGGGCGGCCCTCGTGTACCCGACGCCGAGCCTTCGCTGCAGCATGGACACCGAGGCCTGTTTTGACTGAAGAACAAGCTCTACTGCCTTTTCGTATATTTCGTCTTTTTCGAATTTTTTATACTTGGCCCTTTCTTCTACTTTAAGGATTTCCTCCTCAAAATGCGGTTTTCTTTGCGACTTTATGAAATCCACTATTTTGCCTATCTCGTCATCTGTGACGAGCACGCCCTGCAGGCGCACGGGTTTCGGAGTCCCCGGCTTGATAAACAGCATGTCCCCCCTTCCCAGAAGTTTTTCGGCGCCGTTCATGTCGAGCACCGTCCGGGAATCCACTTTCGAGGCAACCTTAAATGAGATCCTGGCGGGGAGGTTCGCCTTTATAACGCCCGTAATAACGTCCACCGACGGCCTCTGGGTTGCGATAATCATGTGTATCCCGACGGCGCGGGAAAGTGCCGCAAGCCTTGTAATCATGTCCTCGACTTCCTGCTGGGCCACGAGCATCAAATCGTGCAGCTCGTCTATGACAATGATGATGTACGGCAGGGCGGAAAGGTTCTCGTCTTTCTCCCTTTCTTTGTAAGCGGCGATATTCCTCACGCCGATTTCCGTAAATAAATCGAGCCTTCTTTCCATTTCCTCGACGGCCCAATGGAGGGCGCTTGCGGCTTTTTTTGCTTCCGTTACCACCGGCGCCAAAAGATGCGGCAGGTTATTAAAGACCGCGAGCTCCACTCTTTTCGGGTCGACCATGAGAAATTTAAGCTCATCCGGCGACGCCCTGGAAAGAAGCGCCGTAATGACGCTGTTGACGCAAACTGTCTTGCCTGATCCGGTTGTCCCCGCTATCAACAGGTGCGGCATATCGTCCAGGTCCGCAACTATCGGAATGCCCGAAATATCCTTGCCCAGGGCGAGCATCAGCTTGGAATCCGAACCCTTGTATTCTTTCGACTCCAGGACTTCTTTTAAATACACGAGAGTGCTTTTCGAGTTCGGCACTTCCACGCCCACTGTGCCCTTTCCCGGAATGGGAGCTACGATCCTTACGCTTACGGCTTTCATCGAGAGCGCTATATTGTCGCTGAGCGAAGTAATCCTGTGGACCTTTACGCCGCTGGCCGGTTCCAGTTCGTATCTCGTAATAACCGGGCCCTTGCTTACCTTTACCACCTTCGCTTCAACGCCGAAATCCCTCAGTGTATCCTCCAGGATCCTCGAATTCCCTTCCAGGTCCTCTTTGATTTCCCTTTCCGCAATCGGCGGAGGCGTTTTTAACAGGCCGAGCGGCGGCAGTTCATACGGTGTTTTATAAACAACCTGTTTTTTCTGCGCAGGCAGTTTCTCTTTTTTAATGATTTTTTCTTTTATCGTTTTTATCTTCGTCTTCTCGGGCGTTTTTACTTCGGCGGCGGGAATAGGCGTTACTTTTTCCTTTCGCGGCAAGGCCTCCCTGGCAAGTTTTCTTTTCTGGATTATGCCGGAAACAATGGACCCGGCCCATTTTAAAATTGCCTTAAGCCGGGCGAACAACCATCCGATAAAAGAAAATACCAGAAAATCCGTCGTAATAAGGAATGACAAGAGCAAAAGAACCGTGATGGCGATAAACGTCCCCGCCGTTCCTAAATATTTTAAAAGAAAATCGGAAAACGCAAGCCCTATGATGCCGCCTTTTTGAAACCGGTAAATGGCGCCCTCGGGCCCTATAAGAGAGAGAAGTGAGCTTACGGCCAGGATTGAAAAAATGCCGCCGAAAACGCGGAGGTAAATTTTTTTTGGCCTTATGCCCCACAGGGCGATAAGGAAGGGAACAATATATGAGCCGAGCCCCATTAAAAAGAAAAGCCACCACGCAAGATACGCGCCCACGAAGCCTGTGATATTGCTCTTTGAGGGGTTGGGGTCTGAGGTGAGGAATCTTATATCGTTTGGGTCAAACGTAAGGAGGCTTATAAATATAACGAGGGCTACAGCCAGCAAAAAAATTAATTTTATTTCGCTTAGCCTTGAGATTTTCATAATCCCGTGTGGCCGAAACCGCCGCCCGAGCGCACGGTCTCGTCGAGCTCTTCCGCTTCCACGAGTTCCGCCCTCAGCACCTCTTTTATCACCATCTGTGCCAGCCTGTCGCCCCTTCTTATTCTAAAGGGTGATTTCCCTAAATTTGTCATGATGAGGCTCACCAGGCCGCGGTAATCGCTGTCAATTGTCCCCGGCGCATTTACAAGCGTTATGCCGTGTTTCATGGCGAGGCCGCTTCTCGGCCTCACCTCTGCCTCAAATCCTTGCGGTATGCTCAAATATACCCCGCAGGATATGAGCTTTATCTCTCCGGGCGCGAGAATAATCTCATCCGTAACGTCGGCGTAGAGGTCCATCCCGCTTGAACCGTCCGTGGCGTAGCGGGGCATGGGAAGGTCTCTAGCGTCCTCTTTTCTCTTCACCCGTATCTTTATCTTCTTCACCTTCTATTTCCATAGCCGCTTTTCTGCTTAGATTTACCCTGCCCTGCTGGTCTATCTCTACAACCTTGACCTTTACCTCATCCCCTACCTTTAGCTCGCTTGCGACATCTTTCACAAATCTATTCGTTATCTGCGAAACGTGTATGAGCCCTTCCTTGCCGGGCAGGATCTCGCAAAAAGCGCCAAAGTTCATAAGGCGCGTGATTTTGCCGGAATAGACCTTGCCTACCTCAACTTCCGCGGTAAGCCCTTTGATTACGGCAATGGCCTTTTTCGTTGCCTCGTCATCGGAGGATGCCACCTGGACGCTGCCGTCGTCTTCTACGTCAACCGAGACGCCGAAGTCCTTTATAATCTTCTTGATGATCCTGCCTCCCGGGCCGATGATGTCCTTTATTTTATCCGGGCTCACCTTGAGGTTTACAATTCTCGGAGCGTAATCCGAGATGTGGTCTTTCGGCTGTGATATGGCATCCGCCATCTTCTCCAGTATGTCAAGACGCGCCTTCCTTGCCATGGCCAGCGCTTTATGTAAGATATCTTTCTCAATCCCCTTTATCTTCAGGTCGAGTTGTACGGTGGTAACGCCCTTTTTGGTGCCGGCAACCTTGCAATCCATGTCGCCGTAATGGTCCTCGAGGCCGGCTATATCAGTCAGCAAAATGTGTTTTTCGCTTTCTGTAACGAGCCCTATGGCAATTCCCGCTACCGGCGCTTTTGTCGGAACGCCGGCGTCCATCAGACAAAGCGAACCCGCGCACACGCTTGCCATTGAACTCGAACCGTTAGATTCGAGTATGTCCGAAACAACCCTGACCGTATACGGGAATTCCTCGCTTGACGGCATAACGGCCCTCAGCGCCTTTTCCGCAAGAGCGCCGTGCCCGATTTCCCGCCTGCCCGGCCCCCTGATCGGCTTCACTTCCCCGACGCTAAAGCTCGGGAAATTGTAGTGCAGCATGAATGATTTCTGCGTCTCGCCCTCAAGGGCGTCGATCCTTTGTTCGTCGGCGCTTGTTCCGAGCGTCGTCACGCAGAGCGCCTGCGTCTGGCCCCTCGTGAAAAGGCCGGAGCCGTGGGTGCGCGGCAGGATGCCGACACTGCAGTCAATCGCGCGTATATCTTCGTAAGAACGGCCGTCAACTCTTTTTTCACTCTCCAGAATTTGTTCCCTCACGACTTCTTTCTCTATCGTGCTGATGGCGATCTTTACCTGCCACTCCTCGACAGCGCTATCTTCCGAAACAAGCTTCCCGGCGAGTTCCTTGGTAAGAACGTTGAGCCCTTCTTCCCTCTCCTCCCTTGAGGTTAATTTATTTATTTCGTTGAGCTTGGCTGTCGCCATTACCTTCACCTTTTCAAGGAGTTCCGAACCGGCTTCCCTGATGATAATATCTTCGCGCTTTTTCCGGCCGCATTTTTTAACCATCTCCTTCTGCATGTCGATAATCATCTCTATGTATTTTTTCGCGAATTCTACGGCTTCTTCGATTTTTTCTTCGCTCAGTTCATTTGCGCCGGCTTCGATCATGAGGGTCTTTTTTTCGCGGCCGACAACTACGAGATCCAGGTCGCTCCCCTCCAGCTCCTGGAACGTTGGGTTGATAACCAACTTGCCGTCAATCAGCCCCACGCGAACACAGCCCACGGGGCCGTCGAACGGGATATTTGATATGGAAAGCGCCGCGGAGGCGCTATTTACCGCGAGGACATCGGAGTCGTTTTCCCCGTCGCTCGAAAGGACCATGGTGAAAACCTGTATGTCGTTTACCATGCCCTCCGGAAAAAGCGGCCGTATGGGCCTGTCAACCAGGCGCGCCGTTAAAATTTCCTTCTCGGACGGCCGGCCTTCCCTCTTAAAAAAGCCGCCGGGTATTTTCCCGGCCGCGTATGTCTTTTCGCGGTATTCCGACGTCAACGGAAGGAAATCGATGCCTTCCCTCGCTTCTTTTGAGCACACGCAGGTCGTGAGTATAACCGTCCCGCCCAGCTCGAGCGTTACGGCGCCGTCGGCCTGTTTCGCCATCTTACCCGTCTCTACAACAAGCTCCTTTTCGCCTATTTTTCTGCTAACACGTACTGTCATTGATTTACCTCATTTCCGTAAGCTTAATTTCTTTACGATGCCTTCATACTCTCCCTTGTCATGCTTCTTCAGATAATCCAGAAGCCTGCGCCTGGAACTTACCAGCTTCAAAAGGCCGCGCCTTGACTGATAGTCCTTGCGGTGGGTCTTGAAATGCCCTGTAAGAACATTTATCCTTTCCGTAAGCAGGGCTATTTGGACGCCGGATGAACCCGTGTCCTTCTGATGATGCTTGTGGGCTGTTATGATGTCGTTCTTCTTATCTTTCGCTAAAGCCACTTTTGTTACCTCCTGTTAATGAGACCTGGACTTATGAAAATCAAAGATTTTCATAAGTCTCTCTTCTATGAACTTCTTCTGTGAACGGTCGAATTGAACCCCC
>JBARPB010000105.1:0-3165 GCA_049642705.1 Candidatus Omnitrophota bacterium | reverse complement strand
TTTATTTCCGGGGTAACCTTTGTGAGCATCCTGTTGGCCCGAAGGCCTACGGCGATAATTGCGATGTCGCATGCCCTTTCAAAGACGCTCTCCTTGATCGGGATGGGCCTTCTTCTGCCGCTTGAATCCGGTTCGCCTAATTTGCATTTCAAGGATTTTATTTTTTCGACACATCCTTCTTTGTTACCCGCAAACCCTACGGGCTGAACCAAAAACTCGAACTTTATCCCTTCTTCTCTTGCGTGCTCTATCTCCGGCCTCCTTGCCGGCATTTCCTTCTCGGCGCGCCTGTAAAGAACAGCGACATCCGGTTTAACCCCCACACCAAAACCTTTGGTGTGGGGGTTTATTTTCTGTAGCCTCAAGGCGACCCTTGCCGCGTCCATCGCGGTATTGCCGCCGCCTATAACCACGACACGCTTACCTATATTTATAGGGGTGTGGTATTCCGGGAATCTGAAAGCGCCCATCAGGTTGACCCTGGTCAAGAATTCGTTTGCCGAATAGACATTACAGAGATTCTCTCCGGAAACGCCAAGGAAAGAAGGCGTGCCGGCACCCAGCCCCAGAAATACGCAGGAAAAACCTTCCTTGAAAAGTTCATCCAGGGTTTCGGCCTTTCCTATAATAGTATTTGTCCTGATTTCCACTCCCAACTTTTTTAAATAATTTATCTCGAAGTCCAGGACATCCTGCGGCAGGCGGAAAGAAGGGATGCCGTAGCGCAAAACCCCGCCTGGCTTGTGCAGGGATTCGAATATAACTACTTTTATGCCCGCCCTCGCAAGTTCTCCTGCACAGCAAAGCCCTGCCGGCCCTGAACCTACTACTGCGACAGAGACGTTGTCGGTTCTGAAATGGACAGTGTCCCCGGAAGGGGACACTGTCCCGTTCAGACCGACAACGTCTCTCCCCCAATCCCCGGCGAATCTTTCAAGAAAATGTATATTTATCGCGTTTTCCGAAGCGAAGGGCGAACCTTTTTTCGTCAGCACGCACGTTTTTCTGCACTGGTATTCGGCGGGGCACACCCTACCGCACATAGAAGGGAAATTGTTCTTCTCCTTTATAGTAAGATAGGCGCCCTTATAATCCCTCTCGGAGATTTGAAGAATAAATTTCTTGATGTCTATCCCGACAGGGCATCCGGCAATGCAGGTAGGGTCCTTACATTGCAGGCATCTCTTTGCCTCTTCTCTGGCCTCGGCTTCGGTATAGCACGAAACAACCTCTTCAAAACTTGCTATTCTCGAATGAGCCTCTAACTCTTTGGGGTTTACGGGGATTTTTTTCATAATTTATAAAGGTTGCAAATATGCTTTTCTTTCTTCTCGTAGATCCTGCTTCTCTTCTCCAGTTCTTCCCAGTTGACCAAATGTCCGTCGAATTCCGGGCCGTCGATGCAGCTGAATTTTACCTCGTTATTTACGCTTACCCTGCACGAACCGCACATACCGGTTCCGTCGACCATCAGGGCATTTAATGAAACGATCGTTTTCACGTTAAAACCCTTGGTTATTTCGCAGACTTTTTTCATCATCGGTATTGGGCCTACGGCGTATACTAAGCTATAAGCTGTAAGCTGCCTGCCCTCCGAAGCTTTAGCGAAGGAGGGTAAGCTGTAAGCTAAAATATCAGTTGTAAAACCTTTTTTTCCGTAGGAGCCGTCGTCGGTAGCGGCGTGCAGCTCATCGGAGGTAGCCCTCAACTCATCTTCCAGTATTAAAAGCGCTTTCGTTCTTGCCCCTATAATGGTAGTAACGTGATTTCCGCACTTCTTCATCGCTTTTGCCACCGGATAAATCTCGGCGATGCCAACGCCCCCGCCTATTAAAATAACTTTTCCGTATTTCTTTATGTCTGTGGCATGGCCCAACGGACCTGCCAGGGCATATAATGAGTTGCCTTCGTTTAATTTTCCCAGAAGTTTCGTTGTTAATCCCAATTCCTGAAAAATTAAAACAATAGTCCCTGAGTTCTTATTTGACTTTACAATCGTTAAGGGAATTCTCTCCCCCTCTTCTTTTACCATCAAGACAACAAACTGCCCTGGTTTTGCCTTTCGGGCTATAAGGGGGGCGTGAACTTCTATTTTTGTAGTTTTAGTGTCGGGCGTTTCTGCCAAAACATCTTTTTTTAGTATCTTCATTATCTCTATCCGAATACAAGCGATATCCAGTGGCCTACGTAATGTGTTATAACAATAACGACGGTAGCGATAGCGATGTGCTCCACGACGACTTTCCAGGGCCTTTTGCCCTGCTCCCTCGCCATCCTGAAACTGAAAATAGAGAGCGTTGCTAGGCCCCACGCTATACTTACAAGAACAGCAGTATTAAGCTCAAACGCTAAAACCGGGATAACGAACGTCAGGGCAAAAATGAATTTTGAGAAAAAAGTAGCGAGCGTCGATACCCATATTTGTCTATGCGTATGCTTATCTTCCGATTCTTCCGATACGTGTATCCCTAAAGCGTCCGAAAAGGCGTCCGCAATCGCTATGGTTAATATACCGCCTATTACGGCGAGTTTCGAATGCGTGCCGGCATTTAATCCTACCATCAACCCGAGCGTCGTGATAATACCCGAGGTTAACCCGAAACTAAACCCTACGGTCAACGAATGTTTAAGCATAATAACGCCTTAATCCTTAATCCTTAATCCTTTCTTCATCAGGCGTTCAGTGTCGAATTTGTTCATGGCGCGCCAGAGCACAAAATAGCCCGCCGGCTCCATCGTGTTGCCTATGCTATCCATAACGATGTGCGCCGAGTATCCCAACGAAATTGCTAAAAGGTAGATATTCTTCGTATATATTGCCGCTACCCAGAGAAGAAGCGCTATCTCGCCTATATGAAATACGAGATATAGCTTCTTGAAGCCTTCACCGTTTTCTCCTTTGCTCGTTTGTTCGCTCATATAGTACACATTTCTGAAACTTAAATTTTTCCATTTATGATGAATTATATATTCTATAACATGGTCAAAATCTACAAAGATTCCGGAGGCAAAACAGATTATCCCGGCGTAAACGGATTTTGTGAAAAATGCAAGCGCCCCGCCTATGCAGGCCGATGCGATAATATGCCTTGAGGGTTTCATGTTACACGTGCGGGGACAGGTGTTTCAGTGTGGAATATCCTCACGGAAACACCTGTCCCCGTC
>JBARPB010000104.1:0-5006 GCA_049642705.1 Candidatus Omnitrophota bacterium | reverse complement strand
ATCATGCCCAGCACGATGATAAGCCCGAACATTGTCATCATGTTTATGCTCATGCCGGTTGCCATCATAAAACCCAGCGTTATGGAAAAGGCGATCGGAATGCCTGCCGCCGTAAAAAAAGCCACTCGTTTTGTCATAAAAAGGCGAAGCGCTATCAGGACCAATAGTATTCCTACAATACCGTTATTCCGGAGAATGTTTAGCCGCCTCTTTATGTATAGCGACATATCATTAAGGGTATAGACGTGCACGCTTCCGGGAATGCCTTTCTTGAACTTTTCCACAACCCCTTTTGTCTTGCTGACGAGCTCTATGGCATCGGCCTTTTCCTTTTTCAACACGATAAGGTTGATGGCGCGCGTCCCGAACGACTTTATAACTTCATTCTCATCCTCAAAAGCATCGCGCACTCTGGCGACATCTTTGATGCGCAGCCAGTCCCCGATATCGCTTGCGCGCACGATAGTTTCCTCGATGTCCCTGTTGCTTAAGAATTCCCCGCTTGTCCTTATAATATATTCGGTATCTTTCCCACGCATGGTACCGGCCGGAAGGTTCAGGTTCTTTGTGCGCAAGGCCGTCATTACCTCGTCCAGCGAGATATAATATTCCCTCAATTTTTTCGGATCGATTTCCACCCAAACCTCTCTGTCGCGCCAGCCCCTTCTTTGCACCCGCGCGACTTCAGGTATATCAAGCAGCATCCCTTCAAGCGACTCGGCATATCCCTGAAGTTTAAACTCGTCTTGAGCGCCGCTCATCGCCACCTCTATAACGGGAATGAGCTTCATGTTTATCTCTTGGACAAGGGGGTCTTCGGCGTCAGCCGGGAGGTCTTTTATTTTGTCAACAGCCCTTTGGATATCATTCACTATTTTGTTCTTATCCTTGGCGTCGGGGTTCATTTTTATGTATAATGCGGACACGTTGTTCCCCGAAACAGACCTTATTTCCTCTATGTCGTCTACCTCCCTTAGTTCTTTTTCGATGGGCGTTGTTATTAATTTCTCGACGTCTTTGGCTGTAGCGCCGGGATATGCGACAGAGACCTGAACCAGGTCAAAGGTGACATTCGGGAAAACCTCTTTATTGAGGTTCAGTATGGCGGCGGCGCCCACTACGAGAAAAAATATGGAAAGCAGGTTTATGAAAAGGGAATTTTTTACCGAAAATTCGGATATTTTCACTATTCAATAACTCCTATCCTGACAAGCAAGGTATCTTTGGCGTTTTCAAGGTCTATGAGGGAATAGTAGTAATCCAGGACCGCAAGATATTGGCGTATTGCCGCAAGTGTTAAATCGTTCTGGTAATCCACAACAATTTTGCTTGTAGAGCGCCCGTATTTTAACTTCTTTTCCTCTTCCTTGAATTTTTCGTATTGTATTTTTTTAATCTTTGTCCAGCGTTTCGCGTTTTCCAGGCGAAGATTAACAACTCTTACCTCTTTGTCAACGTCGGTAAAAATTTTCTTTTCAACGCGCAAAATTTCGAGAATCGCCTTTTCTTTTTCAAGTGATGCCTTATTGAATTCGCCGCGCGCCTCTCTGTTTTCCAAAGGGTAACTGACCTCGATGCCGCCGTAGTAATAAGGGTGCTTATTTGTCGAAAGGCGTCGGTTAGCGTGCTCAAACTTTCTGTCCACGCCGCTCGTCGAGAGCGTGCCGACCAGGTCAATCTGGGGCCACAGGCTGTTCTCTTTCATTTTCAGGTTAACCTTCTTGGCAGTGAGGTTCTTTTTCTTCATGCGATAATCGCGATTGGCTATAAACGCCGTATTTAAGGATTCGAAAAGGTTAGCCCCTCCCCAAAGGGTCTCGAGCTTGTCTTTGGGCATCACGATAAAATCGGCCTCTTCATTTAACAAAAAGAGGAGATTATTGCTGGCAGTAATAAGGTCGTTTTGCGCTAACAGCAATTCTATTTTTCTGATGCGCATATTTGCTTCTGTTTCATACAGGTCCGTTTCTTCGACGAACCCCATCTTTAAATGCTCTTTATACCTATTATACAGTTCCTCGGCCTGCTTCAAGAGTTCTTTTCTTAAAGCGACATTTTGATACGAAAACACAAGCCGCCAGTACGCCTTTCCTATATCCGCAATTGCGTTTTCTATTCTGTCCATCGCTTCTATGCCCGCGATTTCCGCTTCTATTTTGGAAAGTTTCACCGACTTCCTATCGATATAACCCAGGAAATTCTTGAGCACCGGCTGCCTGGCCGTAAAGGAAAGCTCCGCTTTGTGGTAGGGGTTAATTGTCGTAAACATCCGATCTGTCCATTCCCTTGTATCCAGGTAGTCTATGGAAAGCTCGGTGCCTGTCGGCAATTCTTTTGTGATACCCATTTCGTAATTGGTTGTCATGGTTTTTGATCCGAATAGAGGACTGGACGAAGCGCTCTGGTCGTCGGTATAGCTTACATTTCCGGTAAATATGGCGTCGAATACCGATTCGGAAAGTAAAACATCCTGGTCTTTTATCAAAGCTTCTATTTTAGCGATTTTTATATCAAGGTTATTATTAAGGCCTGTATCCAGGCATTCGGAAAGCGAATATTCCACCACCTCTCTCTCGGAAGCAAGGGCTTCCGGGAGAGCCGGGAATGCCAATAAAAAGGCGCTTATTGCAGCTAAAATTCTACGCATAAGATTTTCGTCTGGGCTTTGAAGCCAGATTTTTTTGAACCTTCCTTAAAATGCTCAGATACTGCGTGCGTTCCTCACGGCTGATGTTGGAAAAAAGAGCGCTTATTACTCTCAGCTTATGATTTTGGAGCTTATTTGAGAGTTTCAGCCCTTGGGGCCTCAGGCAAGCTGTAACAACCCGCCTGTCGTCTTGCGACCTCACCCTTTTCACAAGATGCGCCTTTATAAGCCGGTCCGTAATGGCGGTGATTGCGCTCTTTGTTACGCCAAGCGATTTCGAGATGTCGCTCATCCGGCATTCTTTTTTTGCTCGGAGCATTTCCAGTATTAGCATTTGGGAAATGGTTAATCGCCCTTCTTTGAACGACGCCGGCAGCTTCCTGATGAATGATGCGTTTATAAGCGGCATGATATTCAGCATCTCTTTCGAGAATTCTTTTATATGCATAAAGTTCCTTTTGTTAAATCACTTAATTGTTAAATAGTTTAACTATTTACATATTTAAGTATACCTGAATTTCGCCTTTTTGTCAAGTGAAATACGCTTTTTTATTTTTTCTTGAAGATTATTGCAAGGCTGAAGGTAAGGTCGTTATTCTTTAGCGATTCCGGGAATGGCGGGAACGGCGAGCACTGCCTTATGCTTTTTAGCGCCGTCTCGCGAAGAACTACGCTTTGGGCGCTTTTTGGCTTGTCTAAAAAGAGGTTCTTGAGGAATCCGTTCTTATCGAGACAGAAGGCGACCTCAACGGCCCCCTCTTCGCGGGAGGCCGTATAGTTTTGCGCTACGAGCTTTTTGATTTTTTCCCGTATCAATTCGTAATACTGGATGTATTCCTCGAGGCGCTCTAATTCTTTTTCATGGAGGTATTGCTCACGGACAAGTTCCCCTTCTGTCTTTACCGAACCGTCTTCGGTTATTGTTTTCTTTCTTTCGCTTTGCCGCAATTCCTTATCGCGCAGGTCGTATTTCTGCGGCAGGTTTTCGATTATTCTTTCCTGCATCTCGTCTTTCGATTCTTCAGGTATAATATATGTGACCTCGATTTCGTGGTTTTCTTCGACCGGAGGCACGCCTTGAAAAAAGCCCCCTGCCGATACCGCGAAAATATGAAGCGAAAGCGACAGTGCGAAAGCTATGCGGAAAACGGTGTCGTTAAGCATGGCATTTACATTATATAGTAGTTAATTCTAAAAAACAATAGTCCTCTTTCAATATTTGCTTCCCGGTCGAAAACTTTATGGGGCTTTTAAAAATCGGCCCATCAAAGACAAATGTATGATATTCGCCTTTTTCGCCGGAGATATCGATACCATTAATGGCTTTTATATCTTTGACGAATTTCTTATCTATTACCCGACCCAGCCATTCCTTGCCTAAAACGCTGTCTTTAAGCGTTACGACAATTGCCCTGAAACCGACGCGAATAAACTCATCAAATAGGCGTTCTCTTTTTTCTTTCCATAATGGTAATATTGGTTCGATATCCGCTTCATTACAAATCTTCCCTACCCAATCTCGATGCTCCTGAAGGTCTATATCCCCAAAAATCCCTATTTGTACGCCGTTATGTTTTAATTCTAAGACAATCCTTTTAAACTCTTTCTCATAATTTTGCCATGAAGCCTGTTGCTGAATCACGGGAATTCCGCTTGCCTCCGATTGCGACCGCAGACACGAGGCCTTAATCCCGTGGGTCCGTGAATATTCTCCGCCTTCGGATGTCATGTTTATTAAATAGGGAACATTGATTCCTGACTTTTTTGCCCTATAAAGCGCCAGGGCGCTTTCCTTTCCCCCACTCCACGAGCAGAACGCTTTTTTTGTTTCAATCATCGTTAAAATTCGGCCTTTGTTCCTACGTATACGGCGAAGGGGCTCGTTCCGAAACCCCTTGCCTCTTCATAGCGCTTATCAAACATATTCTCAATCCGCATAAAAACATTCAAATTTTTCATAATTTTATAATTACTTGCCAAATTAACAACGGCATAAGATTTCAACTTATCACTTCCCCAATCGAGTCTCATACCGTCATACCTAATCTCGATATTCACATCCCATTTCGGCACAATTTCCCAAAAGGTATTTATTTTAAATTTGTGCAGAGGGCGCCTTAATAAGTAGGTATCGGTGTCATGATCTTTTGTGTAGTCGTAGGTATACGAACCTTTTAATGTAAGGTTCTTTATGGGTCTGATAAGTGCGCCGGTTTCGATGCCGTGTGAATGTGCTTTGCTCGTATTTTCGTATGCTGCGGTTGTGAATGTGGCGGGATTGTAAACAGCGTTTATTAAGCTCCTAAACATCATGTGAAAATATGTTACACTTAAAAGTATTTTTTCTCCATATATATAT
>JBARPB010000103.1:0-4510 GCA_049642705.1 Candidatus Omnitrophota bacterium | reverse complement strand
GGGGTAAGTTTATCGCCCTTCTTGACGGGGACGATATGTGGGTTCCCGAAAAACTGGAAAAGTCGCTTGAGGCGTTCCGGAAACATCCGGAAAGTGACATCGTCTGTCACGATCTGAGAATAACGGGTGAAAACCTTAAGCACGAAAGGCGCAGGCGTTTCGGCCCTTATCCGGAGGATATGTATGGGAAACTCTTATTTGACGGTAATTGTCTCGGTATAAGCACGACCGTTTTAAAAAGAGAGGTTTTTTTCAAGCATAATTTCTGGTTTGACGAAGATAAAAGACTTTTTGGCGTCGAAGATTACGATTTCTGGTTGAGGCTTGCGGAATCAGGCAAATTTAACTTTTACTATCTGCCGGAGGTTTTGACGGAATATGTTGTTTCGGAGAAAAGTTCGACATTAGACAATATCGAAAAAACCGGCCCGAACACGCTTTACCTCTTTGACAGAAATATGAAAAAACACAAATTCAGTAAATCGGAAAAAGCAAATATTGCCAGAAAAAGACGTTCATCCATAATGAGAAGTATAGCGCTCTCGTATAATTATAAAAGAGAATTTCGTTACAGCGCAATTTGGTTTTTAAAGGCTTTGAAGGAATACCCTTTCAGCAAAAATAATTACATAGGTTTGGCTTTGTCTTTGCTGGGAATAAGACTGGGAAGAATATGAAGGATCAAAAACGTTGCACAGAATACGTTAAATGCGATATTTGCGGCCTTGCCGAAAACATCCTTAAATTCAAGAAAGACGGATTCGGGATTGTTCAATGTAAGGGATGCGGCTTGATTTATGTGAATCCCCGCCTGGAAAAAGATGCGCTAAAAAAAATGTATGCCGATGAAATTTCGCCCGTTCAGCAGTATGAAGAGACATTACACGACGACGAAAAGACATTCCACGATAGGATAAGGATTCTAAAAAAATTCGTGAAGACGGACAATCCCAAAGTGCTTGATCTCGGTTGCAGCGTGGGAACATTATTAAAAGAACTTAAAAAAGAAGGGTGGGAAGCAGAGGGCATAGATGTCGACAAAAGCGCGGAAAAATACTGGAAGGCTTTCGAGATAAACGCCATATGCGCCGATTTCGAAGAAGTGAAACTTGCCCGAGGCGCCTTCGATCTTATAATAATGAACGACTTTGTTGAACATACCACCTCGCCCGTTAGCGTATTAAAAAAAGCTAACTTCTGCCTGAAAAAAAGCGGCATCCTTTTCATTTCAACACCTGATGCCGGAAGCATGCTGTCAAAAATGAGCAAAAGTAGATGGCTTCATCTTAAACCCAGAGAACACCTCTACTATTTCGAAAAAGACACAATAAATAAAGCACTGAAGAAATGTGGATTTCGGATTCTCTGGTGCGGTTCGATAGGAAGGGTGAGAAACCTGAAGACGGTATTCTTCAAATCGCAGGTTTATACGAACTTTTTCTGTAACGTTGTAAAAAAGCTGAAAATTGGCGGGATAATTGAAAGAATAGCGTTTAACGTCAACCTCGGCGACGAGATGGGCGTAATCGCGGAGAAGGAAAATTAGTTTTTACGTGTTTTACGTTGATTTTAAAACGGGCAAAGTATATAATAAAGGGCTATAATGGCTAAAAAGCTTATCTTATTTCCGTTCGGCGGCAACGCGAGAGAAGCGCTTCTTTCTGTTTTGGCGATAAACAAAATCAGAAAGACCTGGGATGTCGTCGGTTTTGTCGATGACGACCGGTCCACCCGGGGAAAGGATTGTTGCGGCATAAAAGTACTGGGCGGCAAGGAGGCCCTGAAGGAATACCCGGATGCCAAAATACTCGCGGTTCAGGGCAATCCCGATAATTATCTAAGACGCCGGGAAATTATAGAACGCCTGAATTTAGATAAAGGGCGCTTCATAAGCATAATTGACCCTTCCGTTATTATTTCTCCGGATGCCAAAATAGGGTACAATACACTTATAATGCCCAACGTCGTCATAACCTGCGGCGTTAAGATAGGCAATCATTGTATTGTCCTGCCTAACACATCTATTTTGCATAATAGTATAATCGGCGATTATAGCTGCGTAGGTTCCAATGTTTCAATCTCAGGCAAAATATCCGTCGGAGACACCTGCTACATAGGCTCGGGTGTAAGAATACGGGAAAACATTTCTATAGGTGAAAGGTCGCTTATAGGGTTAGGCGCGAATGTCGTTTCTGATATTGAAAAAGACGTTGTCGCCGTAGGGAACCCTGCCCGCCCGATAAAAAAGGTGACAAAATGAATTTATCCGTGGTAATCCCCGTATATAACGAAGCCAAGAATATCAAAACGACGATAAAGGAAATTCTGTCCGCGGCAGAAAACATAACCGATATTGAAAAAATTCATATCATAGCAGTAGATGACCATTCTTCCGACGATACCTATAACGTCATAAATAACCTCAACGATTCAAGAATAACCTGTTTAAGGTTAAGCAGGCGTTCGGGCAGCCATACGGCTTTAAGGGCAGGGCTTCTGGAGGCGAAGGGAGATGCGGTTTTATGCATTTCTGGAGACGGCCAGGACGACCCATCCTGCCTTAAAGATATACTCGATAGGTGGGAGAGGGGTGTTAAAATTGTATGGGCTTTGCGGAAAAGCAGGAAAGAAGAGCCATGGTACATACGTAAACCAGCAGAGTCTTTTTATAAGGTTATCTCCTGGATGCTTGCAAACGAGGGAAAGGGTATAGACCTCTGCCGCGCAGACTTTTTTCTGCTGGACAGGGCTATTGTAGATGCAATTTGTGCCTGCCCGGAACGCAATACCTCTCTTTTCGGCCTTATAGCGTGGCTCGGATTTAGCCAGGACTTTGTGGAATATAATAGAAGGATGAGACATTCAGGAAGGTCTAAATGGAGCTTTAAAAGCCGTTTTGGATTGGCGGCAAACTGGATAATCGCTTTTTCAGGTTTACCATTAAAGATTGCCTCTTCGGTGGGGATTTTGATGTCAATACTGGGCGCATCAGGCGCTGTTTATGTCATTATAGATAAATTATTTTTCAGCGCCCTTATCACCGGCTGGGCATCCATAGTAATTTTAATACTTTTGCTCGGAGGTATTCAGTTAACTATGCTGGGTGTTATAGGCGAATATCTCTGGCGCAATCTGGATGAGTCACGCAATCGGCCCTTGTTTTTTATAGAAAAAAGATCTGGATAAGATGGAAAAATTCTCGGCAATAAAGGAATTTTTTTTAAGTTGGGGGATGCTTGTTTTAAGCGTTGTGTTCAACGTGTACGGCATTTTCGTTATCAAGCTCAGGATGAACGAATTGGGCAAGATTGAATTAAATTCCCCAAAGGCGATTTTAACTTATTTGCTCCTTCTGCTTCACTCAAAACTCGCAGCAAGCGGCATTATCCTGTTTTTCCTGGCCCCGTTCGTATTCGCCGTCGCCTTCTCACGCATGGAAGTAACGGTGGCTTACCCGGTCCTGGTACTCCTTAATTTCCTCTTTCTTGTCATTTTAGCAGTTCTATTTCTCGGCGAAACCATGACGTTAAATAAGGCTATTGCGATTTTGCTCGCCTTTGTAAGCATATACCTTTTAAGTAAGTAGGCAAAAATGGAATATAAAATTTGTAGAAGATGCATAATTGATGCTTCTGTCCCCGGCGCCAGGTTCGACGAAAGCGGCGAATGCAATTTCTGCAAAGTGCACGACAGGCTTGAAAGAATATATCCTATCGGCAAAAAGGGCGAGAGGATACTGAAAGCTATCGTCGAAAAAATCAAAAAAGACAGCCGGAAAAACAAATACGATTGCGTTATAGGCATATCAGGCGGCCGCGACAGCACCTATACGCTTTATTCCGCTAATAAACTTGGCTTACGGCCATTAGCCGTCCATTTCAATGACGGATTCGGTAACCCCGTGGCGGGTGAGAACATGAAAAAGGCGACGGCGAAGTTGGGCATAGACACGAGAACCGTTACCTCGGATTGGCGCGAATCAAAGGATTTGAAGCTCGCTTTTTTAAAGGCCTCCACTCCGGATTTGGAAGAGGGCACGGATGTAGGCATCGCGACTGCTCTTTACGGAACGGCCATAAAAGAAAACATAAAATATATCATATTCGGGCAGTCCTTCCGGACAGAAGGCATAAGCCCCCTGGAATGGAACTATTTAGACGGAAATTACCTGAAAAGCGTGCATAAAAAATTTGGAACCGTTAAACTTAGAAAGTGGACTCCCGAGGACCCAGGTTTCAATCTCGGTTTGTCGCATATATTTTACTATACCGTATTAAAAGGGCTAAAAACAGTGCCGCTTCTTTACTATATGGACTATGTACGCAGAGATGCCGAAGAAATAATTAAAAAAGAGCTGAATTGGGTATATCCGGGGGCTCATTATTACGATGATTTGTATCAGAGCCTCATGACTTATGTTTACAGAGTAAAATTTAACATTGACAGGCGGAGGTTTAACTATTCGGCGCTGGTGCGTTCGGGGCAGATGCCGCAAGAGGAGGCGCTGGGC
>JBARPB010000102.1:0-11495 GCA_049642705.1 Candidatus Omnitrophota bacterium | reverse complement strand
TTTCAAAGAGGAGGTTCCCGTTTAAATATGTCGGAAGGATCTCCGGCAGGAAGGTCTCCGTTAAGGAGTTCCTAAAAAGCGTAAAAGACGTCCGGATAGAGCTTTTTCTAAACTATTTCAGCCAACCCGAGGCGCTCGACAAGCTTCAAAAGGACAGGAAATTAATAAATCGTCTCGCGTGGGAGAACCTATTAATAAAAAGCGGGACGAGAAAAGCCGGCGTGCGTATCTCTGACGTGGAGGTCATAGATTTCATAACGAACCACCCGCTTTTTACCAGGGGCGGCGTCTTTAACGAGAAATTCTACAAATATTTCCTAAAGAATTCGCTCGGCATTTCTCCCAGGGAATTTGAGGAAAACGTGAGGAATTTTCTCATAACCATGAGGTTTAGAGAGGGTATCATAAAAAACGTAACCGTCGGAGATGCGGAACTGCGTCGGTTTTATGAAAACGAATTTGAAAAGGCAAAGCTCAATTATGTCGTTATAGATAAAAATGATTTCACGGAAAAGGCGGTTGTTTCCGAAGAAGAAATAGTGTTATTTTATAATAGTGACAAGGAGCGCTTTACGGAACCGGAGAAAATCGTCCTTCAGTATATCGCCTTCACGCACAAAGAACAAGGCGCAAAGGAAAAAGCGCTCGCGGAAATGAAGGAAGTTTATGAAAAATTAAGAGCTCGGCCGCGCAACATGGAAAAAATCGCCCGGCGCTTCGGTTTAAGCATAAAAGAAACACCCCCTTTCTCTCAGGACGAAATCGTTCCCGGAATGGGAAACATAAGAAATATCGGCGCGGTTTCCTTTAATCTTAAGCCCCTGGCGGAGGTTGCGCCAATGGTTGACGATAATGAAATAGGTACTTCTTTTATTATAATGGTAAAGGAAAAAAGGGCGCCGCGCATCAAATCCGCCGAAGAGGTTACTGTCTATATAACGGGCCTGATCAAGGACGAAAAAGCGAAAGGCCTTGCCCTGAAAGAGACGGATAAATTGTACGAGGAAGCGAAATCCGGCGAGATGACACTTGCCGTTCTTTCTGAAAAACACGGCCTTAAACTCGGCCGCACGGGCTTTATTTCAAGGTTTGACTACATAGAGGGAATAGGCGAGTCGTACGCAATCGTCGATGACGCATTCAAGCTTAAAAAGGATGAAATTTCGAAACCGATAGAGGTGCGAAAGGGTTACGCCCTTATCGAACCGGTCGGGTTCCATTCTATAGATGAGGAAAAATTCGAGAAGGAAAAAGACACCTACCGTAATAAAGTTCTTGCCGCGAAAAAAATGAAGGCCCTCCAGGACTGGTTCTTGAAACAGCGCGCCAACTCCACCCTCACCGTCGATCTGGACAGGATTTGATTACTTAAGGAACTTCTTTAGTTCCTTCGTGAACTGGGAGACGTCGCGGAACTGGCGGTAGACGGAGGCGAACCGGACGTATGCGACCTCGTCGAGCGAGTGAAGCGCCTTCATGAGCATTTCGCCGATTACCTTGGATTTTACCTCTTTTACGAATTTATTCTGAAGCTGCGTTTGCACTTTTGTAACGATGCCCTCGAGCCTCTCCAGGCTTATCGGCCGTTTCTCGCACGCTTTTATGAGGCCGTTTAAAACCTTCTGCCTGTCAAACGGCTCACGGCGTCCGTCGGATTTTATCACCATGATCGGAATTTCCTCGACGTATTCGTAGGTGGTGTATCTCTTGTGGCACTTCAGGCATTCCCTGCGCCTTCGGACGGCCTGGTTGCTGCGGATGGAGCGGGAATCGACAACCTTGTCTCGTTTACTGCGGCAGTAAGGGCACTTCATGACTTAATAACTCTTACTTTTACCTTCGCTTCCTTCAAAAAGTCACGGGCCATCTTGTCGGGATAACGGCCGGCTATGATGACTTCTTTTATTCCGGCGTTTATGAGCATTTTCGCGCATATAATGCACGGCTGGGTGGTTGCGTATATTTTTGCGCCTTCGGCGCTTACGCCGTGAAGGGCCGCCTGGAGAAGCGCATTTTGCTCAGCATGCAACCCGCGGCAAAGTTCGTGGCGCTCTCCCGAGGAGATTTTAAGTTTATCCCGCAGGCAACCCGTTTTTTCGCAGTGCGTTATATTTGACGGCGCGCCGTTATAGCCCGTGGCAAGAATCCTTTTATCCTTCACAAGAACCGCCCCCACCTTTCTCCTCAAACAGGTAGAGCGTTTTGATACGAGTTTCGCGATGGATAAAAAATATTCGTCCCAGGTCGGCCTTTTTATCTTCTTCATGCGCGTTTTAAGTCTCCTGTCAGATCCTTATAAAGCGGGAATTTTCCGGTAAGCTTTCTTACCTCTTTTTTGACTGAAGAAAGCTTTGCGCTGTTTTTGCGCATTTTTAACGTCCCGTCGATGAGTTCGGCGATTTTCGCCATTTCTTTTTCCTTCATGCCGCGTGTAGTAAGCGCGGGCGTCCCGAGGCGCAGGCCGCTTGTTACGACGGCGCTTCGGGTGTCAAATGGAATAAGGTTTTTATTAACGGTTATGCCGACTTTGTCTAAAACACAGCTTGCCTCGCGTCCGGTGATACTCTTATTCGTAAGGTCAATAAGAAGTAAGTGGTTATCCGTGCCTCCTGAAACAATCCGGAAACCTTTTACGGAAAGCGCCGCAGAAAGCGCTTTGGCATTTTTTATAACCTGCCCCTGGTATTTTTTGAACGACGGTTTAAGTGCTTCCTTAAAACAAACGGCCTTTGCCGCTATGACGTGCATAAACGGCCCGCCCTGGATGCCCGGGAAAATTTCCTTGTCTATTTTTTTTGCAAATTGTTTTTTACACAGGATTATGCCGGAACGGGGCCCGCGAAGCGTCTTATGCGTGGTGGCAGTGACAAATTCTGCGTATTTTACCGGGTTCGGATGAAGCCCGCAGGCGATAAGCCCCGCAATATGGGCCATGTCAACCAAAAGAAAAGCTTCTACTTCGTCGCAGATTTTCCTGAATTTCTCGAAATCTATGATTCTCGGATATGCGCTCGCTCCGGCGAGTATCATCTTCGGCCTGTTGGTTTTTGCAAGGCGGCGTATCTCGGCGTAATCAAGGCGTTCGGTATTCTTATTTACCCCGTAAGGTATCACGTTGAAATATTTTCCCGAGAAGTTATGTATGTGCCCGTGCGTAAGGTGGCCGCCGCACCTTAGGTCCATCGCCAAAACCGTGTCCCCTATATTAAGCATGGAAAAGTACACCGCCATGTTGGCCTGTGAGCCCGAGTGCGGCTGGACGTTTACGTGTTCGGCGCCAAAAAGTTGCTTAGCCCTTTTTATGGCAAGCTCTTCCGCGGCATCGACGAACTCGCAGCCGTTGTACCACCTGCGACCGGGGTACCCTTCGGCATATTTATTCATCATGACGCTCGCCTCAGCGTCGATCACGGCTCTCGATGCAAAATTCTCGCTCGCGATGAGTTCTAATTTTTCGCTTTGCCGCCTGGTTTCGCCTAATATGGCTTTAAAAATCTGCGGGTCTTCTTTTTTTAAACGGCTGAATGGCTTCATCCTTTTCTCTCCAGTTTCTTAATCTGTTTTACCCGCCTCTTGTGCCTTGCACCCAGTGCTTTCGTTTTAAGCCATACGCTTACGATTCTTTTGGCCTTGTCGGCGGTTATATATTTTGCCGCGAGGCTAAGGACGTTGGTGTCGTTGTGAAGGCGTGATGTCTTCGCCTGGCGGACCGTACTGCAGACGCCCGAGCGCACGTTCGGTAATTTATTCGCTATGATAGCCATGCCGATGCCTGTCTTGCATATGAGAATCGCCCTCTTAAGGCGACCCTTTGAGACGCTCCTTGCCACCTTGTAACCCACAAGCGGGTAGTCGCAAGGCGGCCTCCCGGTATACGCGCCGAAATCCTCTACCACGTAACCCTTTCCGGAGAGGTATTTTTTAAGCAGCTCCTTCAATTTAAACCCGCCGTGGTCTGAACCTATTGCTATTTTTCTAGCCATTTTACAAATCCTTCCACAGAATCTTTTATAATTTCGAAAACCCCCCTGTAAAACTCAATGGGTTTGCCGATAGGGTCGGCTATAGAATTTTTTTTTCGTTCCTGCTCGGAAGAAAACTCCCTCAAAAGATAAACCTTGCCCTTTGCTGCCGGTATTATGTGCGAAATTATATCTTTGTGCCCCTGGGTCATGGTAAGAATCACCTCGGCGTTCTCTATATGCACCTTGGATAAACTTGAAGAAATATAACCGGAGACATCTATGCCGTGCTCCTTCATAACCTGTACGGTTTCATTTGTCGGCTTAAGGCCGGGGACAGTGCCTGTTCCCGAAGAGATGATAATCGCATCGTCTATTCCCACATCATTCAGCCTTTTGGAAAGATAACCCTCCGCCATTATGCTCCGGCAGCTGTTTCCCGTGCATACTATAAGAATTTTTTTTATCGGCTTCATGGGCTCTCATGCGAGACTTGTGCGATTTCGCTCTCCGGAATAGCACCTTTCCTCAATATTTTATAGGGAAAAACCGTCGTGTCAACGACCGTTGATTCCCTGCCAAGTTCCGTTTTTCCGCCGTCCAGGATCAGGTCAAGTTCTCCACCGAGGTCTTCCGGGATTTCTTTCGCCTCGGTCGGCGGCTTTTTACCCGAGAAATTCGCGCTCGGGGCTACCACGGGCACGCCGCTTTCGGTTATAAGGGCCTTCGCGACGCTATTTTTCGGCATTCTAAATCCAAGTTTTCTATCTTTCGATTTTAAAATTACCGTAAGCGGGCCGGGCCAGAATTTTTTCATAAGCGCCTTTGTAAAGTCGGGAATTTCGCATTGCATTTTTTTAACCATATCAATACTCGATATGTGTATGGTAAAGGGCTTGTCAAGCGGCCTTTCTTTAATTCGGTAGAGTTTTTTTATCGCCTCTTCGTTCAGGAAATTCGCTCCTATTCCGTATACGGTCTCTGTCGGAAAAGCGACAAGGGCGCCATCGCAAAGAAGCCCGGCCGCATAACGAACAACGTTTTCATCCGGCGAATCGGGGTCTATCTTTAATACTTTGGTTTCCGGCACGCTAATTGCTTGTTTTTCGCTTTGACCGTAGTCGTAAGTTTTTTCTTAAGTTTTTTAAGTTTTTTACGGAGCAGAGGGCTGTTAATACTCAGGATTTCCGAGGCCAGTATTGCCGCATTCTTCGCGCCGGCTTTTCCGATAGCCACCGTAGCGACGGGGATGCCGCTCGGCATCTGCACCGTGGATAAGAGCGAGTCTATCCCTTTTAGCGCCTTTGTATCCATCGGAACACCTATTACCGGAAGAATCGTATGGCTTGCGATAACGCCGGCAAGGTGCGCGGCGCCTCCGGCGCCGGCAATAATGACCTTGATGCCCCTTTTCTCCGCGGCCTTTGCGAAACCGGACGTCATTTCGGGCGAACGGTGCGCCGATAAAATCTTTGCTTCGTAAGGAATCCCGAATTCCTTCAAAAGGTGCATTGTTTCTTTCATAACGTCCAGGTCGGAATCACTACCCATTATAACCGATACTTGCGGTTTCTTCTTCATACCTTCTCCTTCTAATGTTACATTTTTAACAATGTTAATTTTGTAACATTAGAGCTTTATGTCCGATATCCTTTCTATAATGCACGCCCTCAAACTTTATCACGCTACAGGCCTTATACGCCTTATCTATCGCTTCTTTCAGGTCTTCTCCCAGCGCAACAACATTTAAAACTCTTCCGCCGTTTGTAAGAATCCTGTCCCCGTACGTGGTTCCGGCGTGAAAAACTATCGTGTCTTCGAGTTCAAGCGCTTTCTCGATACCGGAAATTTCCTTTCCCTTTTCGTATTTCCCCGGATAGCCGCCCGAGGCCATGACGACGCATACGCAGGATTTCCCGCTCCAGTTTAAACTGTAATCTTTAAGCGAACCGTCGGTTGCTGATTCGATTAGCTCCAATAGCCTTGAGTTCAATCTCGGCAGGACCACCTGTGTTTCGGGGTCACCTAATCTCACGTTGAATTCGAGGAGTTTCGGTTCTCCGTCCGAAATCATTATGCCCGCGTAAAGTACCCCTTTGTGGGGCGTACCCTTTTTTTTCATGCCCCGAATCGCGGGCATTATTATCTTTGAAATTGTCTTGTCAAAAATCTCATCTGTTACCAAAGGCGCAGGCGAATAAGCGCCCATGCCGCCTGTATTGGGCCCTTTGTCGTTATCAAATATCCTCTTATGGTCCTGGCTTGAGGCAAGGGGTACTACATTTTCGCCGTCGGAGACAACTATGATGGAGGCCTCTTCACCTTCCAGACATTCTTCTATTATAACCCTATCGCCAGAGGAGCCAAACACTTTTTCTATCATTATCTTATCGACGACACCAAGTGCTTCAACTTCCGTTTTTGCCACAATCACGCCTTTACCGGCCGCCAGGCCGTCCGCCTTTACGACTACGGGGGCGGCATTTCCCTTTATAAAATCTTTCGCTTTTTCGGCATCGCTGAAAATTTCGAAATCCGCAGTGGGGATATCTTCATCCCGGCAGAGTTCCTTCATAAAAACCTTGCTTCCCTCAAGTTGCGCGCTGGCTTTGGCGGGCCCGAATATCCTTAAACCCCTTTTTTTAAATAAATCGACTATCCCTGAGGCAAGCGGCGCCTCGGGGCCGACAACGGTCAAATCTATCTTTTCCTTCCGGCAGAAGTCGCACAGGCCCTTGGCGTCATCCGCCTTTACAGGGATATTCGTCGCTATCCCGGCTGTTCCGCCGTTACCCGGGGCGCAGTATAGCTTTTTAACCCGCGGCGACTGCTTAATTTTCCAGGCGATGGCGTGTTCCCTGCCGCCCTGACCGATGACTAACACTTTCATCATATTATCTCAACTCTTCTTTTGCCTTGAATAATCTCCCCGATAACCCAGCTTTTCAGTTTATGTTTTTTAAGCAGGAAATTTTGCGCTTTGAGTATCTCTTTTCTGGGAAGGATTACTGCCATGCCGATTCCCATGTTGAAGGTCCTGAACATTTCCTTATCTTCGATGTTTCCCCTTTCTTTAATTAATTTGAAAATGGGCAAGACCGGCCATGTTCCTCTATAAATTACGGCCGTAACATTCCGGGGCAGTAGTCTTATTATATTGTCGTGGAAACCGCCGCCGGTAATATTCGCTATACCTTTAATGTTAAACTGCTTTATAAGCCCAAGAATCCCTCTTACATATATAGCCGTCGGCTTCAGCGCCTCTTTTGCCAGTTTTGTGGATAGTTCCTTTTTGGAAAATACCTTTCTTACCAATGAATAGCCGTTGGAATGAATGCCGGTCGAGGCTATCCCCAGAATAAGGTTTCCTTTTTTTATTTTAGAGCCGTCTATGACTCTTTTTCTATCCACCATGCCGACGGAAAAACCCGCTAAATCATAATCCCCCGGATTATACATTCCGGGAAGTTCCGCTGTTTCGCCGCCTATCAGGGCGCAGTTCGCAATCCTGCAGCCCTTAACAATGCCCTTTATTACTTCGTAACCGGCTTCCGGAGAAAGTTTGCCCGTGGCAAAATAATCCAGGAAAAAGAGCGGTTCCGCGCCGCATGTAATGATGTCGTTTACGCACATGGCCACCAGGTCCATGCCGACGGTATCGTGAATTCGGGCCCACTTCGCTATCATGAGTTTGGTGCCGACGCCGTCGGTGGAAGCTACGATAAGGGGGTTTTTATATGCGGTTCGATCGGGTTTAAAAAATCCACAGAATGCGCCTATGTTGGTAATCCAGCCGCGCCTTTTTGTGGTTTTTACGAGGGATTTGATTTTTTTTACAAAAAGATTTGCCCTGTCTATGTCCACGCCTGATTTCTTATAGGAAAGTCTTTTCACCCCGTTATCCTTCTCAACACTTCCTGGTAGGCGTCCTCTATGCCACCCAGGTCCCTTCTGAAACGGTCTTTATCGAGTTTCTTCCGCGTTTCCTTGTCCCAGAACCTGCAGGTATCCGGGGAAATCTCATCGGCGAGAAGAACCTTGTCCTTGTGCCTTCCGAATTCCAGCTTGAAATCAACCAGGTCAAGGTTTTTGTGGTCAAAAAATGCCTTCAGAATATTGTTTATTTCGAAAGACCGTTTTTTAATGAAGTCCAGCTCTTCGTCCGTTGCCATCTTCATGGCCTTGGCGTGATATTCGTTTATAAGCGGGTCGTGAAGGGCGTCATTTTTATAGTGGTATTCCAGCACGGGTTCGTCTAACTTAAGGCCCTCTTCTATCCCTAAGAGTTTCGCCATTCCGCCGGCTACGATATTTCGGATAGTTACCTCGAGGGGAATAATTTCAACGCGTTTTATAAGCATCTGGCGCTCGTCCAGTTGTTTTACAAAATGCGTCTCCACACCCTTGGACCCGAGGAGCTCAAATAATATCTTTGAAATCGTGTTATTTATGACCCCTTTGCCTTGAATCGTGCCCCTTTTGGTTGCATCAAAAGCGGTTGCGTCGTCTTTAAACTCCTGAATCAGAAGGTCCGGGTCATCCGTCTCGTAAACCCTTTTCGCCTTCCCTTCGTAAATAAGTGTCCCTGTCTTCATCACTTAATCCTTAATTCTTAATCCTATATTCCTGCTTTCTTGAATATCTTATCGATGTATTTCGTATGATATCCTAAATCGAAACACTCTTCTATAGCCGCCGGGCCCATAACGTTTCTTATCTTTTTATTTCTTTTAAGCGCTTCCTTAAAATCCACGTCTTCATTCTGCATGTTCAAAGCGGCATCCTGCACTACATCATAGGCCTCCACGCGTGTAAGACCCTTTTTTACCAGTTCCAAAAGCACTCTTTGAGAGAAAATTATTCCCCTTGTCTTACCTAAGTTTTCCCCCATCCGGTCTTCGTTGACCACCAATCTATTGACAAGATTTGTCATCTTTGTAAGCATATAATCGAGTAGTATTGTCGAATCCGGCATAATTACCCGTTCGACGGAAGAATGTGAAATATCCCTCTCGTGCCATAAAGGCATGTTTTCCATGCCCGCAAGGGCATTTGCCCTTAAGATTCTCGCCAGGCCGCAGATCCTCTCGAACATTATCGGGTTTTTCTTGTGCGGCATGCTGGAGGAGCCCTTCTGTGTCGGCGAAAAATACTCCTCGACCTCGCCTATTTCCGTCCTCTGGAGTCCGCGGAATTCGGTCGCGAACTTCTCGAGAGAGGTGCCCGTTACGGCAATGGTGTTCAGATACTGGGCGTGCCTGTCGCGCTGCAAAATCTGCGATGAAACCTTGGCAGGTTTTAATTTAAGTTTCCTGCAAACATATTCTTCTACAAAAGGGTCTATATTGGCGTGAGTGCCGACGGAGCCGGAAATTTTCCCGTAAGCGATAATTTCACGCGCGGCTTTAAGCCGGTCCAGGTTGCGCTTTGTTTCCTGGTAAAAAAGCGCCATTTTAAGCCCGAAGGTAATGGGCTCGGCGTGAACGCCGTGGGAGCGGCCTATCATTACGGTATTCTTGTATTTTCTGGCTTTAAGCCGGAAAGCCTTGAGTAGTTCAGCGGTGTCCTTTATGAGGACATCCATCGCCTCGCGCATCATAATGGAAAATGCCGTATCTACGACGTCGCTTGAGGTGAGGCCAAAATGAACCCACTTGGCGGCAGGCCCCACGTTTTCGGAGATATTCATGACGAAGCTCAGGACATCGTGGTTTGTTTTTTCCTCGATTTTCTTTATGCGCTCTAATTGGAAGCGGGCTTTCTTCTTTATCTGAAAAAGGTCGCTCTTTGGTATGATTTTGAGTTTAGAGAGGGCCTCGCATGCGGTGATTTCCACTCTCAGCATGTTCTCGAATTTGTTTTGTTCCGACCACACGCGGGCCATTTTCGGAAGGGTGTATCTCTCTATCATAGTATTTCTTTTTATACACAGATGATCGCAGATTTTATGCGAGATGATCACAGATATCTGTGATCATCTGTTCCAAATCTGTGCTCATCTGCGCCATTAGGAACATAATTTATACCATATATGGTATATTATGTCAATCAGTTATCCAGCTTAAAAACCCACGGTTCTTCGGAATCTACGAGGCGCGCTTCGTCTTCATATATACGGCCGAGGTCTTTTGTGATTTCCTCCTTGACGTATTCGGTATATATGGAGAATATATCCTCGTTGTCCACGTCTTTCATCTTCAGATTTCTTATTCTGTTCATTTTTTTCACCTCCTTTATGCTTTTCGGATAAATTTCTCTATATTACTAAGTGCCCTTTCCAAATCATCCTTATTGGACTCGATTTCACGCTCTACGCTGTCTAATTCTACGGTTTGCTGAGGTGTCGCATTACTTACGTCTGAAAAACATTTCTTTATAAATGCATATCTATCTATTTCCCTGTCGGGATTTATGGCGGCGTAACATTTCCAAAGATAGTCATACCTTTTATCAAGCGCACCCTCTTCGCAAGGAAGGGTTCTAAGCACAGCCAGTAACAGAAACCTTAAAAAAACCGTCGGGGAGAGATGTGTTTTGCTGCTGCTGGATGTTTGCATTCCCGGGGTGTTAAGCGCTGTGATAAAAGATTTGCCTTCAAAATCTGAAAAGTTCGGAAGATTTGTTTTGGTTGTCGCGATAATAATATTTCTTTTCTTTATATTTATCATAGAACTAAGTCTATCGGGTAATCCCTGCGTTCCGTTATTGGACAAATTTACACCCCTGCCGCTAACAATCACAAGGTTTTCTAATGCTTTTAATATCCCATTGTTACCATTAGCACCGTTGATACCTGCAAGTGGTCTAAGAACGTGTTTTTTAAACAATTCTATTATTTCTTTATCGTCTGCTGAGACGAGGTCTGTGTCTATTGCTAACACGACTTTTTCTTTTTTCCCTGTTACCGTACTCACGGGTGCGCTTTGTGCCCATGTCATAAGAGTATGCACCAATAGCGGCACTATTCTTGCAGCATTTTTCTCTATTTCTTCAATTTTTTGTAAAGGTCTGCATATATCCGTCTTTCCGACAAATTCTCTCCGTGATACTTTGCGGAATACTTCGGCGTACCAGGGACTTCCCTCCGGTAGCAAGCATCCGTCTTTCTCAAGCTTTTCAAGCTCTTTTGCGCTTTCTCGGTTCCTGCTTTCGATCCGTTCGGAAAATGACCTCTCATCTGGGCCCGGAATGGGCGGAGTTGTACCTTTTCCTCCTTGTGACTCATAGGCTTTTATTGCGTCTATTTTTCTATCCATCTCTTCCTCCCCGAATGCCACAATTACTAAATCTTCGGACCCATCAAGCGACCACGGGTCTTCCCAGGCACCGCGGTATCCCCAAATTTTCACATCGTGGGAAACTTCTGAATTACGCAAAGCTCTTCTTAGCACCTCTTCGCCAACTTCGTGTGTGCCACGAGGGTCCTTTTCTTTTGGATAGAAAATATCGTTCGGTCCTATTTCATCAAGCAACTTGCGCACAGTAATGACGTCATCGTCACGGATATCGTCAAAAGAAGCCCTGTCTAAACCT
>JBARPB010000101.1:0-12343 GCA_049642705.1 Candidatus Omnitrophota bacterium | reverse complement strand
TTCGAAATAGGACATTTCTAAATGTGTCAAATAGGACATTATCATATGTGTGTTACATGGCACGCATATGATAGACGCCAGGGGCGCCCTTCCGGCGAAATTTGTGGCTCGCTGCAATTTATGTGCACAATATTTGAGCACTCAATTGCGACGCTCGCGCACAAAATTTTTCGCCTCCAGGGCATCCCCCGGCATCTATCATATACACGTGTTAGCCGCGAAGAAGCTTCGTATATAATTCTTTATAATGTAGTGCCGAAGTTTTCCACGAGAAATCCAGTTTCATGATGCGCTTCTGTATCTTTTGCCACCGGGCCTTGTCCCTGTAAAGCTCGATGGCGCGGGATACGGCGTTTATTAAATCTTCTTTCGCGGCTTTTTCGAATTTTATCCCGTTGCCGCGTTCGGTATCCGTATCTATATCGATTACCGTGTCCTCCAGGCCGCCGGTCGCCCTCACTACCGGGAGCGTCCCGTATCTGAAGCTGTACATCTGGTTGAGGCCGCACGGCTCGTAGCGGGACGGCATCGCGAACATGTCGCAGCCCGCCTCGATCTTATGCGCAAGAGCGTTATCAAACGTTATATGGCTCGATATGTATTCCGGATGCCGCCGAGCTATGTTCCTGCATAGACTGTTATATTTCGCGTCTCCTGTACCGAGGATAATGATGCTCGCGCCAAGTTTTATTATCTCTTCGGCGGCTTCGACAATCAGGTCTATCCCCTTCTGCTCGGCGAGCCGCGATATGACGCCGATGAGCGGCCTTTGGGCGCTTCCGGGCGGCATATTTGCGCTTTTTATGAGGTCTTTTTTGCACTCGCTCTTTCCCCCAAGGGTTTCGGAGTCGTAATTCTTCGCTATGCGCGTATCGCAGGCGGGGTCCCAGTCCGAGTAATCTACGCCGTTTACTATGCCGTAAAGATCCGAAGCGCGCGTCTTTAAAATTCCGTCCATGCCGCAGCCGAACCCCGGGGTGAGAATCTCCCTTGCGTAACCCTTGCTTACGGCGCTGACGGCCGACGAATAGACGATACCGGCTTTCAAAAACGAAATCTTCTTGTAGTACTCGATACCGTTTATGTTATAGAATTCGCGCGGTAGGCCTAGCCCGCAGAGCGCGTCCCTGTCAAACAAGCCCTGATAGCCGATATTGTGTATCGTGAAGAGGGTTTTTATTTCCTGCTTTTCTATTTTTAGATAGAGCGGGACAAGGCCCGTCTGCCAGTCGTTACAGTGTATTATCTCGGCTCGGGGGTGGTGTTCGGCGGCAAACGCCACAACCGCCCTGCTGAAGTACGAAAAGCGAAGGTCGTTATCCGGGTAATCGCCTTGCGCTTCGGAATATAGGTTATCCCTATTGTAATAGCCGTCATTGACAACGAAAATATACTCTATGCCGTTTTGTCGGTATCGACAGAAATTGAATTCGCCTATCGAAAAAGGCGTAAGCGAAAGATTCATCTCCTTCGCGCTCTTATAAAACGGGAGGATAACCGTTACGCGGCAGGATATTTCCTTCAGCGCCTGCGGCAGGCTAGCGCTCACGTCGGCGAGCCCGCCCGTTTTAGCGAACGGCACGACCTCCGAGGAAGCGAAAATAATATTCATAATGCCTTTTTCATTTCCGGATTTACCCGCTCGAGGGCGGAACTCTCGACCCAGCCGATTTTCCCGTCCGGCCGCTTTACCTTACACCAGGGCGGCTTTGAATCAAGGATAAAAATCGTCGCGCCTTCATAAAGCTTAAAGTGCGTCGTTGCCCTTTCAAACGGCTCGAATTTCGAATCAGCCCCTTCTGAAACGATTACCGCCTCGCGGCCTATCCGGCTGAGCTTGCTGGCTGCAAGAGACGCGCCGAGTGTAAATAGGATTAAAATGCCGGCCAGAACGGCAAGAAAATATCTTTTTATCCGGTTAAGATAAAGGTGGATAAGCACCATGGCTATAGAAAGGAAAAAGGCGAAAGAGAGAAATATCGCAAGCTCGTTTACCGTAAAAGAGAGAACAAGCCTGTCAAAAAGCCTAAGCGGCAGTATTTTCGGTTTCGCCGGCGGCGCATGTTCCAGGAGGGACAGGACATGCTTGTAGTTCGACTCAAGGTCGCCGTCGCGCGGCATGAGGTTCTCGGCCCTTTTATAATTGAGAACCGCTTTCCCGGGCCGGCCGTCCTTAAAGTAACTGTTTCCCAGGTTGTAATAGAGGTTGCCGCTTTCGTAACCCATATCCAGTATGCGCTTATACTCTTTTATCGCCGCTTTATAGTCGCCCTTTTCGTAAAAGTCGCTTGCAGAGCGGAAAATGTCTTTTTCAGAAGCCGAGAACGCGAGCGCCGCGGGTATAAGGAAACAAAGTATTATAAGAAGCTTCGGGCCTTTCATAATCTTGCCCTTTCGAAGTAGTCGATGATTTCGCTTGTTTTCTTGAAGGATTCTTCCATCTTTTCCCTGTCGAACGCCGAGGTGGCGTATCGCACAAGGTCGCATTCTTCGAATACTGACTTTAGTTTTTCCAGCGCCTCTTCTTTTACGCCCTTGGGCCTCAATACTTCGTCTATTACGGTAATGGTGATGCCGTGCGTCGGGAGATGAAATTTGTCCCCGAAGTAACTCTGCAGCGTTTTGAAGAGGGCTCCGTAAAATTCGCCGGCGTCGGCCTTCGCGAGGAAATACCTCGCTTTTTTAAGGTTGGCCCTCGCCTTCTTGGGGGCGACGAGGCGCCTTGCATACCGGATGTCCTTCTCGAGTTTTTCTTTTCTCCTGTAAGCGACGAGGAGCGATACGAAAAATAGCGCTCCCAGAATATTCGGGATTACAAAGTACGCCTTTTCAAAAACATACAGTCCCTTTTTTCTTAACCTGCCGGGTGATTCTTTAATATACACTATATCCCTTCCCAAAAGTTCCTCATCAGGCGCTTTTCTGGGGGCAAAGCGCGGAAAACCGGCAAGCAACGCTTCCTTTCCCTTTTTCGATTTCACGACAGTTATCGCAGTCGCGTCGCTCGTTATAGTGCGGTAGCGCTCGAGCTTCGGGTCAAAAAAACTAAAAGATACAGGCGGTATTTCTTTTACCGCTTCTTCTGTGGGGAGAAGAATCTGTTCGAAAATTTTGGCGCCCGGCTCCTGCGAGACCCGCGGCTGGTAAACCTTGAATTTGTCGCCTGTCTCTATCACGGGGCACATGACGGTGCTAAAATTCCCGTCGCCTTTTATTTTCATCGTTAGCGTGATCGGGTCGCCTACTTTTACCTTGCGCGGGGAGGCGCCGGCCGTGAAGTCAAATTGCCCGACCGCACCCGTAAAATCGCCGGGGCGTCCTTCTCTCGGAATAGGCATTATCGTTATCGGGACCTTTTTCGATTTCGCCTCAAAAGGAAGTATGTCGTATCCGCCGAAGATGTCGTCAAATAAATCGTCGTCAAAAAGGCCGCCGAAGCGCGAAAGACGCCTCCTTTTCTTCTCAACAAGTATGTTGCATCTAATGCCGGCGGGATTCAGGAAAAATTTTCCCGCTTGCGTGCCGTAAATGAACGTTTTGAATTCCACGATTTCGTAGCGGACCCTGTTCATGATTTCCCTGTGCTGCTGGGGTCTCTCAAAACCGCTCACGGAAAATCCCTTCTGGCTAAATTCCGGATACTGGATATCCCTTATGTTTATCCTGTTTATGTAGAGTTTTAAATAAACCCGGATAATCTCGTTTACGTATGCCTTCTGTTTTTCCGGCGACATAACCAGAAATACCCTGTCCCGCAGGCGCTCGGTTTCATCGTAAGTAACCTGGGGGTGGGGTGAGGGGCCTGCGCCGGAGGGCCCTCCCACGACCGTAACCGTTACACTGTTCGACAAATACGTGTTGCCGCCGTAGCCGAACGAAAAAGGCCCTATCGTGAACTGCCCCGCCCTAAGCGGGATAAGCGTGAACATATGCGTTATTGAACTGGTCTTGCGGCCGTTTATTATTGAAACCCTGGTTGAGGGGCCCATGTATTCCACCTGGAATCCCCCTATCGGTGGAACCTCCGGCGCAGGCACGTCCCGGGTGCCTTCGAAAATAAGGTTGAGGCTGAAGATTTTTCCCACCGTAACTTTGGTCCTGCTTACCGAGAGCCGGAAGTCAATCTCCCTTGCATGTAACGGCGCTATGGGAATGGCCGCCATGAAACAGGCCAAAATCGCCAGTATTAAATATTTCCTTCCCGTCTTTCCCATCCTTCGGCTCCTTTTAGTCGCTCAGGATGGCCCTGAGCGTAGTCGAACGGGCCATTACCAATCCTTTAGCACCTCGGGGAGGCGGCGTATCTTTTTCTTCCTGGCCTCGCCCTTGGATTCTTCCTCGTGCCTGTGGGCCTCCAAAAGCATCCGGGTCTCTTCTTCGGAGGGGCCCTCTTTTTCCTGCCCTGGGCGAGGAGGCTCTTTTTGTTCTTCCTGCTCTTTCCTGTCTTTTTCCTCTTGATCGGTTTTATCCTGCTCCGGTTTTTTTTCTTCGGGTTTTTCTTTTTTCTTCTGTTGCGGTTTTTCTTTTTCTTTCTCTTTTTCCTTTTCTTTTTGCGCTTCTTGCGATTGAGGTTTTTGCTGTTTCTTTTGATTCTGCTGTTCTTTTAGTTTTTTCTTTACGAATTCATAATTGAACTTCGCGTCCTCGTCTTCGGTATCAAGCTCTATGGACCTTTTATAGTAATCGAGCGATTCCTCAAGAAGGCCAAGCCGGTACTTTGAGTTCCCTATATTATAAGTTGCCTTTGCCTCCAGGGGCTCGTTTTCGGTAGAAAGCGCCTTTTGGGACTCGCCTATGGCGTCTTTGTAATCCTCCTTTTTGTAAAGCGCAGCAGCCATGTCAAAATGTATGATATCCGAGTCCGGCTTGAGCCTGCCGGCTTCCCTGTATTTTTCTACCGCCTCGGGGTATTTTTCCTCATGGTAAAGGCGGTTTGCCTCTCTTGCTAATTTCGCGGCCCCCGCAAAAGCGACCGAAGAATAAAGCAGCAAACACGTGCAAACAAGCAGTATTATACTTGCTTTTCTCAAGGCAATGCCCTTCTTTCGGTTATAAATATTTCGGCTGCAAGAAGCAAAAATGCAACAAAAAGCGGTATCTGGAACCTTTCCCTGTAACGTTTCGTCAAGGTCTCCCCGAATACCCTTTTTTCCATTTTGGAAAACCTTTCCCTGTAAAGGGTATCCAGCCCGAACTCCGCGCCCCTTGCGCGCACGTAAATGCCGCCTGTAATGCGGGCGATTCTTTCGAGGGCAGCCTCGTCCAGGCGCGTTTTTACGACGTCTCCCTCGCGGTCCTTCAGGAAAACCCTCTGCCCCGTTTCGTCCTTTACGGGTATGAGTTCACCTTCGCCTGTCCCTATCCCCACGCAGAATATTTTTATTTTTTCTTTCCTGGCCGCTTCCGCGGCCCTTACGGGGTCGCCTTCGTGGTCTTCTCCGTCAGTTATGATCACCAGCGTCTTCTCGTCCCGGGCTTCGCTTTTGTAAGTTTTAATCGCCTCCCATATGGCGCTTGATATGGACGTGCCCCCTTTGGGTATGGTATTTACGCCGAGGTCGTTTAATGAAAGTATAAAGCCATTATAGTCGCTCGTCAAGGGGCATTGTAAAAAAGCGCCCCCCGCAAACGCTATCAAGCCCACCCTGTCGCCTTTTAGCTTTACCAGAAGGTCGCGGACAGCAAGCTTGGAGCGCTCCAGGCGATTCGGCTTTACGTCTTCGGCCAGCATGCTCTTTGAGGTATCTATGGCGATAAGTATGTCAACGCCTTTTTTCCTTACCTCTTCCCAGCTAAAACCATACTGCGGCTTCATAAAGGCCACGATTATAAAAAAAACAGCCGCGACAATAAAAATAACCTTGAGCCTCTGCCTTGCCGGATTCAGGGAGGCAGCTATCACCGGCAAAAGATTTTCCTCGGCCAGCGCCTCCAAAGCGCGCCTTCTCCTCTTAAAGGCCCAGCCGTAAAAGAGCCCCAGGAATAAAACAAACCAGAGAAAATAAGCTGCGTCGATATTGCCGAATCTCATAAGCTAGGGTATGGTCCTTAAAATCGTGTTGGCCAGTATAATCTCCAAAAAAAGTATTATTAAACCGGGAAACAAAAAAAGCGGGAACAGTTCCCTGTACTCGGTGTATCCCCGCTCCTCTATCTGGTAAGTTTCCAGCCGGTTTATCTGGTCGTAAATCTCCCGCAAGGAGGCGGTATCCGTGGCCCTGTAGTATCTTGCGCCCGTTATTGAAGCAATTTTCCCGAGCGTTTCCTCGTCTATGTCTATTTTTACCGGCTTATAAACTATCCTGCCGAAGGCATCCCTGAAGGGATATGGAACCGGCCCCCTTGATCCGGCGCCTATAGTGTAAACCTTAACGGCGAGGGTCGTGGCCATTTCCGCAGCCGTAAGGGGGTGAATTTTTCCCGTATTATTTCTGCCGTCCGTGAGTAAAATTATAACCCTATCCTCCGCTTTTGTATCCTTAAGCCTGTTGAGGGCCGAGGCGATGCCTGAGCCGATTGCAGTGCCGTCCCCTACCATGCCGATTTGGACCCTATCCAGATTTTTAAGCAACCAGTTCTTATCCAGCGTGAGCGGACAGACGGTGTATGTCCTGGACGCAAAAACAATCATCCCTATCCTGTCGTTTTTCCTGCGTCTTATGAAGTCCTCGATTACGTCCTTTACGACGTCGAGCCTGTTCATTCTCCGTGTGCCGATTTCGAAGTCCTCGGCACGCATGCTCGTTGAGACGTCGACGGCGAGGACGATATCTATACCCTCTCGCCTCACTTTTGCCTGCGCCACCGGCCAGACGGGCCGCGCAAGTGCGAGAATCATTAAGAAAAGAGCCGCTGCCCTCAAGTCCACCAGATGGGCGGCTATTTTTAACTTAAGCGACGGCTTGATCTCCGATAAAAGTTTCTCGGAAGAGAACCTTATTGTCGGTTTTTTCTTCCGTATTTTTTTGTAGAATATGAGCGCCGCCAAGGCAAGCGGCGCCAAAATTAGAAACCACGGGCTCTCTAAACTCATACTTCCCTCGTCTTGTCCACGAGTTTTTTTGCCGACTCGAAACTTAAGTCCCTCTCGGAAGGCGTTGGGCCGTATCTTGCGAATTTCACAAGGTCGCAGTGAGAGAGAAATTCTTTTAAAAGATTCTTATGCGCGCGGGCGAGCTTCTCTTCTTCTTTAAGACCGGCTAAAAATTCTTCGGTAGTCATCTCGGGGGCGCGCAGGTTAAACCTCTCTTCCAGGTAACAGCGCACTATATTTGAAAGCTCGACGTAGTATTCCTCTATCCTTCCCTTTCCGGGCAGCCCTTTAGCCCTTAGCAGCCGGAGCCTTTCGTACGCTATCTCGTAGGGGAACTTGGCGGCGATTTCGGCCGTTTTGGCGAGGCGCTGCTTTCGCATATATAGAAAGGCCCACCGGGCAAAAGCGGCGGCGATAGCCGCCATCAAGAGATAAACTAAAAAGGTGTATCTACCCGGCAAACCAACGGGGCCCTTGATATCGCGGATATCGGATGCGTCCGGGTATTTTGCCAAAACACTTTCTACTCCGACGGGGATCTCTTCGGTTTTGATTTCACTCCATTCGGTTTCATCCTTTTTCCTGTATTTTACCGCCATCGGGGGTATGGTGTGCTTTCCGGGCTTGAGTGTCTCCAGGACATAACGGCGCATAAGCGTAACTTTCCCGAAAAAGGATTTTTTTGAAAATTCGGAATCCCTTATCGTAAAGTCGCCTATATTTCCCTCGATGGCGGAAAACTCCACCTCGATACCTTTTGGGGCCGATACGGTAACGGTATAGCGTACCTTATCGCCTATGGTTACGGTGTCTTTATCGACCGCGGCTTTAACCTTTAAACCTTGCGCCTGCGCAGCACTAACGCAGGCCGAAAGCAGAATGAGAACGGATATAAGGCAGGTTTGGTGGCGGGTACCCTTGAGGCGAAAAATTTTGGCCATCATTACCGCAGCCTCCGCTCTCTCATCTTGAAAAACTTTAAAAGCGTCCGGTAGTAAGGAACGTTGGTGCGGATGTCGATATTGTCGACGCTTACGGAGCGGAAAAGTTCTTCCCTTTCCTTGAATCTCCGGAGTGAATTCTTTCTGTATTCCTCGCGGATCGCGGACCTTGAGGTATCGATGGAAAAGATATTTTCCGTTTCGGCGTCCTCCAGCTTTACCATTCCCACTTCCGGCAGCTCCAGTTCAAGCGGGTCTGTTATGGTTACGGCGATAATGTCATGGCGCTTGTTGGCGATGGCGAGGGGGATTTTAAAATCGGGGGCGTAAAAATCCGATATGATAAAGGTCACGGTCCTTCGCTTGGTAATCCTGTTGAGATACGAAATAGTGTCCGATATATCGGTGCCTTTTCCCCGGGGTTTGAAATACAATGCCTCCCTTATAACACGCAGGACGTGCTTCGATCCTTTTCGCGGAGGAACAAATTTCTCCACCCTGTCCGTGAAAATGATAAGGCCGACCTTATCGTTATTCTGTATTGCCGAGAACGCGAGTAGAGAGCAGATCTCCGCCGCGAGGGCGCTCTTCGGTTGTTTTACCGTCCCGAAATAAGAGGAGCCGGACTTATCGAGGACGAGCATGATGTTAAGTTCCCTCTCCTCGACGAATTTCTTGACGTACGGATGGCCCATGCGGGCGGTGACATTCCAGTCTATCGATCGGATTTCGTCGCCCGGCTGGTATTCCCTCACCTCGTCGAACTCCATGCCCTTGCCCTTGAAGATACTCTTGTACTGCCCGGCAAAGACATCGGTGACCATGCGCGAGGTCGTTATCTGGATCCTGCGGATTTTCTTTAGGGTTTCTTTCGTTATCATACTACGGGACTTCGATTTCTTCGAATATCCGCTTTATGATATCTTCGGAGGTTTTCTCTTCCGCCTCGGCTTCGTAACTTACGATTATGCGGTGCCTTAAGATGTCAGGCCCGATGGATTTTATATCCTGCGGCGTCACGTAGCCGCGGCCCTGGATGAATGCGTAAGCCTTGGAGGCAACGGTAAGGTAAATGCTCGCGCGCGGGGAGGCGCCGTACTGGATGAGGTTTGTGAGTTCGCTGAGTCCGAAATTCTTGGGTTCCCTCGTGGCGAAAACCACGTCGAGGATATATTTCTCTATCTTCTCGTCTATGTATATCTCGTCCACGATACCTTGCACGCGGATTATATCTTTCGGGTCCACCACGGGTTTTACTTTAATCTCTTTCGAGGTGTAAGCCATCCTTTTCATAATCTTAAGCTCTTCGTCCTTGTTGGGATAGGTGATGTTGATTTTGAGCATGAAGCGGTCTATCTGGGCCTCGGGAAGCGGGTACGTCCCTTCCTGCTCGATGGGGTTTTCCGTGGCCATGACAAGGAACGGATCGTCAAGCTTAAACGTGTTCTCGCCTATCGTTACCTGCCGCTCCTGCATGGCTTCGAGAAGCGCACTCTGGACCTTTGCGGGGGCCCTGTTTATCTCGTCGGCAAGGATGATATTCGCGAATATCGGGCCCTTCTTGGTCGTAAACGTGCCCTCTTTCGGATTGTAAACGAGGGTTCCTATTAAATCGGCAGGCAGCAAATCCGGGGTAAACTGAAGGCGCTGAAATTTTGTTTTTATGGCTTGAGAAAGCGTCCTTATGGACATCGTCTTGGCAAGGCCGGGCACGCCTTCCACGAGTATATGGCCGTTCGCCATGAGCCCTACAAGAAGTCTTTCTATGAGGTACTTCTGCCCGACGATCACTTTTTCCATCTCGGCGATCAAATCGCGCACGAACGTGCTTTCTTTTTTTACCTTTTCGTTTATCGCGCTTATGCCCCCTGTAGCCATTTTTGCACCCTCCTTTATCGGTTTAAGTTTATCTATGATATACAATGCATATTAAAAATTATAAACTATTACTTTAAAACATTTAAGTTATTTTTATTTTATATGTTCCTTGTAATTCATAAGAAACGCTTCGACCTTTGGCTTTGGAACGAACCAATATTTTCTTTTTCATCAAATCAGAAATATCTCTGTAGGCGGTGGCCCTGCTCACTTTTGTCATTGCTACATACTTTTTTGTACTCAAATTCCCCGTGAAACCGCCGGGCCCTGCCTCAAGAAAGCGATTAAGCACTTTCTGCTGATTTCTATTTAAAATGGTCTGTGCGTGTTTTCGCCAAAATGCTGCTTTCTGCAATGCCTTTTGTATTGATTTTTCCGAATCCTCAATTGACCGCGCAAAGCATTTAAGAAACCATAAGAGCCATTCTGTTATATCGAGGGTGCCTTTCGAGCATTGCTCCAGAATGTTGTAATATGCCTTTCTTTCCGCCATTATTCTAGCCGAGAGAGAATAATATCGCTTCGAGAGGTTTTCGTCCTGGGCTAAGGCCATGTCTGTTAATGCCCTGGCGATGCGGCCGTTACCATCTTCAAAAGGATGGATCGTTACAAAGTAGAAATGCGCAATACTCGCCCTTAATAATCCGTCTGTTTTGATTGAGTCGTGTTCCCACCAGTTAATAAATGATTTCATTTCAGCATTAAGCCTGCTTCGCGGAGGCGCCTCGAAATGGATTCTTTCGCGGCCTATGGGCCCGGATACCACCCGCATTGGTGTCTTTCCGCGCCATTTCCCTACCCTGATCTTAGACAGCCCCGAATAACCGGTTGGAAACAATGCCGCCTGCCATGACTTTAGCCGTTTCGCGGTAAGCGCCTTTTTGTAATTTGTAGTGGCATCCAGGATTATCTCAACGAGGCCTTCTACGTTTCTGTCGGGGGGCTTTAATCCTGTCATAGACAGACCCAACCTTCTTGCCACAGAGGAACGCACGGCCTCTTTATCCAATCGCACGCCTTCAATAGCAGCTGTTTTAACCGTCTCCTCAACCAGTATTTTGGCTCTGGATTCCTGACTTTGGTCTAACCCCAGAGAGCGGATTTTGCTTAAGAGCTGGCCTTGAAGAAACCTCGCCCGGCTTAAACTCGAGATTAACTTATCGCTCTGCCACCAAAAATACGGCCATTTTTTTTGGTTCCAGATATAGGTCATTTTACCCCCAAATTAATCGCTTCATATTATGAAGCAATTATACACTATTTTCGCTTCATTGTCAAGGGGCACTTATTGCTTGCTCGTAAAATATGGAAAAAATGGCGGGGTGTTGGGGAATTCCCGAAGCTCATTTGTTCGCTAGCAATATGTGCTTAAGGGAACTTGCAAGCCTTTTCTTTTTAATTTCCCTTTCAATTACACTTATCAAAAGGCGCGGACTGGCAAGCAAAAACGAAACAACTTCGCGAAAGGTAAAGAATTTTATCACAATAATTTTTTTTGCTATCTGCAGAAGTTTTAACGGCCTATAAAAGGAGAATTTTATCTTTTTGCCGATTTTTTTAAGGGCGGCGTGACTGTAACGATCGGAATAAAGCTCGCCCCTTTCGGTTACGTGGTAGCCCGGGGTGTTTTCGGCTATAGCCCTAAGCGGTGAGAATTTTTCTATACGCAATTTTTGAAAAGTAATTGAATCTATTTTTATTTCCCTGGCGAATGTTGATATGCAAAGCATTTCCTTCTCGGTCTCTCCTATGTTGCCATAAATAAAATACCCGTGGCAATATAAGGGGTATTTATGCAGCACAGAAAAAGCCCTTTTTACCTGGGCTGAATCGAATCCTTTATTTAGCTCTTCGAGTATATGGTCATGGGGGGATTCTATGCCTATAAGAAGTATTTTAAACCCCGCTTTTACCATTTTTTCGAGAAGCCGCGGGTATTTGGATATCTCGATACGGGCTTGCGCTATGAAACGCTTCTTTATTTTTCGCTTTATTATGAGGTCACAAATCTCTTCTGAGCGTTTTATGTCGGTAAAAAAATTATCGTCGCTGAATAGGATTACATCGGCGTTTATTTTTTCTATCTCATCTATTACCGAACTAACTTCACGGGCTGCATATGCCCTTTTCTGTCCCAGGGGATTTAAGCTAAAAGTGCAAAACTTGCAGTTAAACGGGCAGCCCCTCGCGCTTAATATGGCATCAAAGGTAAGATTTGTTACATTAACACCGTTCAGCGCCATTCGATATTTGTTGTGCCTTAAGTTACGGTCGGGCGAGCGTAATTTGTCAATATCCGGTAAGGGTCTCGGTCCGTTATGGATCACGCCTTTATGGGATCTATATGATATGCCGAGAATATTTTTTAGCGGCACCCCCTTTAATATCTCTTTTATAGTTTCCTCTCCCTCGCCTCTTACTATAATGTCTATTCTGGGACATACTTTAAAAAGGTGCTCAAACTGTTCGGTTGCCTTATAGCCGCCTACCA
>JBARPB010000100.1:0-15478 GCA_049642705.1 Candidatus Omnitrophota bacterium | reverse complement strand
CAATGAAGCCGCCCCGGTCGGTGTTGAGGAGAGCGGAGCCGAAGGTATCCCGGCCGCGAAAACGAATAAAATAGAGCCGATAGTGGAATCGGCGGTCGACATATTCGACGGAAGAATCGTAGACGTAAGAAAAGGAATCAGAAAGGCAAACCGATGAAAGGCCTGCCGGATTCAATGCGCTCGCTCATAGCCGAATTCAGCAAGATGCCCGGTATCGGCCCGAAATCGGCGCAGCGACTTGCCTTTTTCATCCTCGCAAAACCCCCCGAAGAAGCGAAAAAGCTCTCAGATGCCATAACAAAGCTTAAAAACACCGTAAAATTCTGCAAGGGTTGCAACAACTTAAGCGATACCGATATCTGCTCTATATGCGGCAATGAAACAAGGGATAAAACCACCCTCTGCGTCGTGGAAAAACCGAGCGATGTAATTTCTATAGAAAAGATGGGGGAGTATAACGGATTATACCACGTGCTTCTGGGTGCGCTTTCGCCCCTGGACGGAGTCGGGCCGAAGGATTTAAAAATAGAGGAACTCGTAAGAAGGATCAAAAAGGAAAAAATAAAGGAAGTCATAATCGCCACCGATTCCAACACAGAAGGTGAAGCAACGGCGCTTTACCTTGTTAAATTACTGAAAGATCTCGGCGCGAAACTGTACAGGATTGCCTACGGCATGCCTGTCGGCTCGAGTCTCGAATACGCGGACCAGGCCACGCTTTACAAAGCCTTCGAAGGCAAGAGAGAAGTTTGACTTGACACTGCTTGAAATATAGTGTAATTTGTATTAAATACTTATAAATGATAAATGGTTAACAAAAGGAGGGCAAGATGGGTGTAATAGAGGCCGTGAAAAAGGGATTTACACTGAGCGGAAAGCTCCTTAAAGTAATGTTGCTTTTTTTCATCCTGAACGCAGTAATGGGCCTTATAAGCCTGCCGCTTGCGAGGCCTGAGAACGTCGGGAATCCCGGTGTCGCCGCTATTTCATTTATTCTCAGCTTGATATTCTTCGCCATTTTTATCTATCTGCAGGGCGGGGCGCTTGGCCTGACCAGGGACATCCATAAGACCGGCTCCTTTGACATGTCGAATTTCTCCGTTTACGGAAAAAAATATTATTTAAAGATTCTCGGGCTTTTGCTTCTCTATATCCTGATAGCGATAGGTATCGTCCTGGTTCTTGCGCTTGTAGGAAGCGGGATTCTGGGGATCAGCGACAATGCCTTCACGAGGACGCTTGTATTCGGCGTAGCGGCGGTAGTCGCGCTTTTTACGATCGTTCTTCTTTTATTCCCTATTTATTCGATTGTTGCCGACGAACATAGCGTTATCCAGGCGTTTAAAAAAGGCGTGAAAACCGGTAAGGACAACTTCTGGCCGGTACTGGGGTTATTCGCGCTGCTCGTTATTATCAGCATTTTTATTTCGCTCGTAATCGGCTTCATAATAGGGCTCATTACCGTGCCGCTGCCGCTTGCGTTGGGCCAGGTGCTGATAACCATCGTAAACAGCGCCGTACAGTCTTACATTCCTATTGTCATGATGCTGGCGCTCATGGGGTATTACCTGAGTTTAACCAAGGAGTCCGGGGCCCCGCAGGCATGAAGGACTTATTGGAGATAAGATGGCACGGCCGCGGCGGCCAGGGCGCCAAAACAGCGGCGCAATTTCTCGCCGAAGCCGCTCTTGATACAGGAAAATTCATCCAGGCGTTTCCCGAATACGGTCCAGAAAGAGCGGGTGCGCCGATTCGCACCTATACCAGAATAAGCGACCGAAAGATAAACATCCACTCACCCGTAACAAATCCTGATATCGTCGCAGTGATAGACCCGACGCTTCTTGATACTGTCAATGTCACCGAAGGCCTGGGTGACGACGGTATTCTGGTTGTGAACACGGACGAGAACGTGGATGCTGTGCGCAAGAAGGTAAAATTCAAAAAAGGAAAAGTCGTTGTCTGCAACGCGACAAAAATTTCCCTTGAGACGCTCGGCTTGCCCATACCTAATATGCCGATGCTGGGCGCGCTCCTTAAAGTAAGCCCGATTGTGCCCGTAGAGGGGCTTGAGAAGGAAGTGCGGCACAAGTTTTTGAAGAAAATCGGCGAGCAGAAGACCGAGGCCAACATAAAAGCGATAAAACGCGCATTAGAGGAAGCGAAAATAGGATAGTGAAAAAGAGCTGGAAAGAAATACCGATAGGCGGCCGCATTGACAATGGCGGCACCGCAAGGGATTACAAAACCGGCTCGTGGCGTACGTTTAAACCGGTTATAGATAAATCAAAGTGCATAAACTGCCTCCAGTGCTGGATTCACTGCCCGGATTCCTGCATTATAATAAAAGACGCGAAAATGGAGGGTTTTGATTACGACTTTTGTAAGGGATGCGGAATATGCGCAAGCATCTGCCCCGTAAAGTGCATCAAGATGGAGAAGGGATGAAAAACGTAGTCGCGTTGATGGGAGACCAGGCTGCCGCCGAGGCGATGCGGCAGATAGAGCCGGACGTTGTCGCTGCTTACCCGATAACGCCGCAGACCGAGATTGTCATGAATTTCTCGCAGTTTGTAGCCGACGGCAGGGTAAAGACGGAAATGATACCGGTCGAGTCGGAGCACAGCGCCATGAGCGCGTGCGTCGGCTCCGCGGCATCAGGCGCTCGCACAATGACCGCAACATCCGCCAACGGCCTCGCCCTCATGTGGGAAATAGTCTACATCGCGGCATCTACCCGCCTTCCCATCGTGATGCCGGTTGTAAACAGGGCTTTATCAGCGCCTATAAACATACACTGCGACCATTCCGACTCGATGGGCGCAAGAGACTCCGGATGGATTCAAATGTATTCCGAGAATCCCCAGGAGGTCTACGAGAATATTATCGCTTCTGTGAGGATAGCCGAACATAAAAAGATACTCCTTCCGGTCATGGTCTGCCAGGACGGCTTTATAACAAGCCACGGCGTAGAGGGGGTCGAGGTGTTTTCCGATGACGAAGTGAAAAAGTTTATAGGTGAATACAGGCCCAAGCGGACGCTTCTCGACGTGGACAAGCCCCTTACCTACGGCCCGCTGGATTTACAGGATTACTATTTTGAGCATAAACGCCAGCAGGCCGAAGCCATGCAGAACGCCTTGGGGGTTATCCCGGAAGTCCTCGCGGAATTCAATAAAACATTCGGCCGCTCCCACGATTTAATAGAAGAGTATAGGTTAAACGACGCCGAGACGGCAATCGTCGTATTAAGCTCGACGGCCGGTACGGCGAAGGTTGTCGTTGACGAATTGCGTAAATCCGGAATGAGGGTAGGCCTTCTTAAACCGATATTTTTCAGGCCATTTCCGAAAGAGAGGATAGTGAAGGCCCTCTCAAATCTGAAGGCAGTCGCTATTCTGGATAGGAGCGATTCGTTCGGCGCAGAGGGCGGGCCTTTATTTACCGAAATAAAGTCGGCCATGTATGAGGCGAAAAAAAAGCCGCTTTTGACAGATTATATATTCGGCCTCGGCGGCCGCGACATCTTCCCGGAAGACATAAAGAAAGTATATAAGGATTTGGAAGATATAAAGAAAACGGGAAAGATTAAGTCATTAGTTAATTATTTAGGAGTTAGAGGTTAACGTGGCTAATATAAAAGAATTATCCAAGATACCGGAACGCCTTACCTCGGGCCACAGGCTGTGTCCCGGATGCGGCGCCTCGATTGCCGTAAGACAGATCCTCATGGGAACGGATAAGCCCGTTGTTGTGGGTGCGGCTACGGGGTGTCTTGAAGTAGCCACCACCATATATCCTTACACGGCCTGGAATGTGCCGTTCATTCATAATGCTTTTGAGAACGTGGCTGCAACCATAAGTGGAGTAGAAACCGCCTACCGCGCTTTAAAGAAAAAAGGAAAAATTACAAAAGATATAAAATTCATTGCCTTCGGCGGAGATGGTGCTTCGTACGACATAGGCCTGCAGTCAATGTCAGGCGTGTTTGAACGAGGCCATAATTTAGTCTATGTCTGTTACGACAACCAGGCCTACCAAAATACCGGCGTACAGCGCTCGGGCGCGACACCCTGCGGCGCATCCACTACGACGGCGCCATCCGGCAAGGCAAGCTACGGAAAGCCGCAGCTTCGGAAGGACCTTACCGCCATCGCGGCGGCGCACAATATACCCTATGCTGCCCAGGGAAGCATCTCACACTGGAACGACCTCGTCACGAAATCTCAGAAAGCGTTCGCCGTGGAAGGGCCGGCATTTTTGAACGTGCTTGCGCCCTGCCATAGGGGCTGGCGTTATCCCCAGGAGGATACGATTAAAATCGCAAAACTGGCGGTGGAAACGGGCTTCTGGCCGCTCATCGAAGTCGAAAACGGCAAATGGCGTTTTACCTACAAGCCCAAGGAAAGAAAACCCATTATGGAATTTTTAAAGACCCAAGGCCGTTTCAAACACCTCTTTAAAGAGGAAAACAAGCGTGTTTTGGAAGAAATACAGAGAAACACAGACGCCCAGTGGGAACGCCTCGAGAAACTCGTCCAAGCCACATCCTAAATAAAAAATCTTTGCCCAGAGGAGGACAAAATGATTGAGGTTATTATAGAGCAAGAATTTCTGAATAACCGCGTTCTGGATTATCTGATATGTATTTCTATAATCATAGCGGGTTTTATTCTTGTTAAAATATTGCAGCATGTTATTCTGAGGCGCCTCAAAAAATGGGCGGAGAAGACCACTACCACCCTGGATGACTTTCTGGTCAGGATTGCTCAAAGGATAGGCCTGCCCCTGGCGTATTTCGGGGTTATTTACCTGAGCGTAAATACCTTAACAATGGACCCCCTTCTTAAAAAGATCATCGATATTGCGATAATGGCGGTTCTCACGGTATCGGCGGCGCGTTTAGCCGTAGCCGTTATGGGCCACGGTTTTACGTTTTACTGGGAGACGAAGGGCAAAGACGTAAGTGCAGAGCGCAGCCTGAAGGGGATTCTGAAAGTAATAAAGATTGTCGTATGGGGAATAGCGATTACCTTCTTTCTTGATAACCTGGGATTCAAAATATCGGCCGTTATCGCCGGTTTGGGTATCGGGGGTATTGCGGTGGCTCTGGCAGCCCAGGCGATTTTAGGGGATTTATTCAGCTATTTCGCGATTCTTTTTGACAAGCCGTTTGAAGTGGGCGATTTCATCATAATAGGAGATTACCTGGGGACTATTGAGCATATCGGCATAAAGACCACGCGTGTGCGCTCACTCGGCGGAGAGCAGCTGGTATTCTCCAACACCGACCTCACGAGCTCCCGGCTTCGCAACTACAAAAGAATGGGAAAAAGAAGGGTTGTTTTCAAACTCGGCGTTACTTACCAAACGTCCCTTGAAAAATTAAAAGCCATACCCGGCATAATCGAGAAAGTGATAAAAAACGTTAAGGATACGACCTTTGACCGCGCGCACTTCGCCTCCTACGGTGACTTTAACCTCGTGATTGAGATCGTCTACTATGTCATGAGCAGGGATTACAATAAATACATGGATATCCAGCAGGAGATTAATTTCGGCATAAAGAAGGAATTCGAAAGCCGCGGTATCGAATTCGCCTACCCCACCCAGACGCTATATGTAGAAAAACCCGCATGATATACGACCCATTCCAGCAGCAGGCGATAGATTACATTAAAGGAGGTAATTCCGTTATTGTCTCGGCTCCCACGGGTGCGGGTAAAACCGTTATCGCCGAATACGTGATAAACGACTGCCTCGAAAAAGGAACGAAGGCCGTTTACACCGCCCCCATCAAAGCCCTCTCGAACCAGAAATTCCGCGAATTCCAGAGCGGCTTCCCGGGAAAAATCGGCATACTTACCGGTGACGTAAGCATAAACCCCCACGCGCCTATCCTCATAATGACAACCGAGATATTCAGGAACCAGGTCCTTGAGGAATCAGCCGGCCTCGAGGAATATTCGTGGATAATCTTCGACGAGATTCACTATCTCGACGATTACGAGCGCGGCACCGTGTGGGAGGAGTCCCTGATATTTTTACCGAAGCACATGAAGATGCTTGCGCTATCGGCTACGATACCCAATATAGACGAGTTTGCGGACTGGATACACTCTATTCACAAGCTGCCTTTAAAAATAGTAAAAGAGGAAAAACGGCCCGTTCCGCTTCACTTCTTTTACCAGTGCCAGGGCGAAATAGTCGATAATCTCAACAAGGTGAGCCGCCTTGAAGCCGGGATTAAAAAATTCGATTATTATAAGGGAAGAAGGTTTCCCAGAAAAGAGCACTTAAAACCAAACCGCCCTACAACGCTTATAAACCACCTCTTTCAAAACGACCGGCTCCCCTGCATATATTTTTCATTCGGAAGGCGCAGGTGTGAATACCTCGCCGAAGAGATACGGGGATTCGATTTCCTGAACGCCGAAGAGAAAGTAAAGATACTGGACCTTTTCAACGAGCTTTGCGAAAAGTTCGACCTCGCCGGCGAGAAAACGGCGCAAATGATTTTTCCGCTTATCGAAAGAGGTATCGCCTACCACCACGCCGGGATGCTGCCCACCTTAAAAGAGGTAGTCGAGCGGCTTTTCACAAGCCGGCTCATAAAGGTCATATTTACGACAGAGACCTTCGCGCTCGGGATAAACATGCCGGCGCGAACGGTTATCTTCGACGAACTTCGTAAGTTTTACGGCCGCTTCCACGCGAACTTAAGGACGCGCGATTTCTACCAGATGGCAGGCCGCGCCGGCCGCCGTGGGATAGATGTGGAGGGTTTTGTCTATAGCCGCGTCAACCCGCATTTTATTCCCTTCCAGGAGCTTAAGCGGATCATATACGGCGAGCCGGAGAAGGTGCGCTCGAGATTCAACGCTTCCTACGCGACCATACTGAATCTCTATGAAAAGTACGGTGAGAAGCTTTACGACATTTACCCCCGCTCTTTCCACTACTTCCGGGAGAAGAAGAAATACCAGGAGAGTGCGCTCGGGCTTTTGCGCTCGAAAGTCAATATTCTGAAACAATTGCGCTACATAAAAGACGGCGCCCTTACGGAAAAGGGCGCTTTCGCAAGCAAGATTTACGGATACGAGCTTTCGCTTTCCGAGCTTTATGAGGAGGGGATACTCGAGCACCTCTCGGAAAGGGAGCTCGGGATACTGGCGCTTGCGCTCGTATTCGAGCCGCGCCGCGGCACGGCAAGGCCGCCTCTCGGGAAAAATCTGAAAGGTTTACAGAACGTCACTGATGACGTTGTAAGGCGCATCCAGAAAATGGAGAAAAAACTGCGTATAATCCCTCTCAGCAAAATATATTACTACGAACTCTCACACTGCCTTGAGGCATGGATGAGCAACGAGGAGTTCGATAAAATGCTTAGTTACGGCGACGTGGACGAAGGGGAAATTATAAGATATTTCCGGATGGCAATTCAGATCCTTCGCGAAATTCTCGATACCCGATGCTCTCCGATGCTGAAGGAAAACGTAAAAAAAGCCGCCCGCCTCATAAACCGCGGCATAATCGACGCGGAAAAACAGCTTAGAAGCTAAGAGAAACCGGCGCCGCAGAAAACGCAGACATCATTCTGACCCCGCCTTTAGTTTCAGCAAGGCCTCTCTTGCGGCAATGCATATCGCTTCATAACTGTCTTTAGCGCCCATTTTAAAGCCCTCCCTCTCTAACGCTTGCGGCTCTAGAACCTTTCCAAATTTTACCTTTATCGGATGGCGTTTCGGAAATTTAGATGTTCTTGGCCAGGCCTGATACGACCCTTCTAAAATAACCGGCACAACTTTTGCTTTTGATTCTTTTGCCAGGACGCCGAAACCTTTCTTAAATTCGTTTATATTTCCGTCGAGGGTACGCAGGCCCTCCGGAAATAAACACAGGTTTTTCCCGTTTTTTAAAACATAATAACAACTTCTCAGGGCCTCCAAAAGATGTGAAGAAAAATCAAGAGGGATGACCCTTCCTATTTTGACAAGGTTACGGGTAACGGGGACATTTAAATATGGCCTGAAACCGACAAAAAATAAATCCAATCTTGGAAAATTAGGTAAGGCTGCGCCGACAAGAAACCCGTCGAAATAACTTGTATGATTTACATACAATATATAGGGGCTCTTCTTTGGAAAATTATCTTTTCCTTCCACCCTAAAGTTATAGAATATCTTGAAAAATATATAAAGTAGGCTTGTAAAGAGAAAATCGACTAGCCACGCCCCAAAACCCGGGTTTAAATCGATCTTTTCCAGATTTTCTTTCTCAGGCAAAACCTGAAAAAGCCTATTCCAGTACCCGGGCCCGGAGGTTATCTCTTTTTCAGATGTAGGCAAGCCTTGAGTTTCTTCTTTTAAAAGCGATTCAATGCCTGCAATCAAATCTTTAACAGTGAATGCCCTCCCGATAATTTCGTCTTTTATTTTTATGTTAAATATTTTCTCAAGGCCCGAACCAAGCTCAAGCCTGCCCAGAGAATCTATCCCGAGGTCAAGTTCCAATAAATCACTTGGGGTAACGGCCTTTTTGACTTTGGTCTGTTTTTTAAGATAGCTTATTATTTTCTTACCGGATTCCAATTCCATTATCCCCAGATCTTCTTTTGATAATTCCTTTGGTTTTGAAACAGACTCTTTTTCTTCAATTATCTTGCCCGCATAAATTTCTTTAACGGCGAACCGCTTGATTTTACCCAGGGGCGTGCGTGGAAGTTTCTCAAGGGTTATAGAAAAACCTATGATTCTTTTATAGGGAGCGAGGGTTCTCGAAACATTATCCAACCTTTCCTTAATCACATTCTCCAGGTTTACTTCGCCGAATTTCCTGAAAAATTCGAGATCGGGCCGGACAATAGCCCACAAAACCAATGCCTTCTCCGGGCCCTTCCTGGTCGATACTTCGAATACGCACATCTCTTTAACCGGCGCATGCTTGGAATACGCTTCCTCTATTTCTTCGGGATATATATTCAAGCCCGAGCTTAAGACAATCACTTCTTTTAATCTTCCGGTTAAGAACAAATAGCCGTCTTTATCGATATATCCGAGGTCTCCTGTATGAAACCACCCATCTTTTATAACCTCCGCGGTCAGGTCCTCTCTTCGGTAATACCCTTGCATAACATTCCGGCCGCGCACGATGACTTCGCCTACGCCGCTTTTATCTTTATCTTTAATCTTTAATTCTACGCCGGGAATAGGCAATCCCACCGAACCAATCTTTGGCTTTTTTAGAGGGTTCATAGTCAAAACCGGCGATGTCTCGGTAAGGCCGTAACCGTCTAATATTGTAAATCCAAATTTAAATAACGTCCTCTCAACGTCTTCGTCAAGTTTTGCGCCACCGCTTACAAATAGGCGTAGCCTCCCTCCAAACTTCCTGTGAAGCCCCCGAAAAAGAAGCCGCGTTAAATTAACCCCTGTTTTATCTCTAAGTTTATATAGAAATCCTACTATAATTTTGAATAAAAAGCTAAACGGGAAAGGTATTTTCTTTAATCTTTCCGCACTTTTCTGGCAGAGCAAATAAAAAATTTGAGGGACAGCGACAAAAACAGTCGGGTTAATCTCCTGCATTGCCTTTAAGAGATCTTCGCCCCGCATGGTACCGGGATAGAAAATTCTACCCCCATAGAGAAGCGGAAGTATCATGGTTACCGTTAGAGGGAAAGCGTGATGCAGGGGGAGGATGGAAATGACGCTGTCTTTCTGCGAAACCAGGTTTAATCCATATAAAGATTCGCAGTTCGAAAGTAAATTTTTATGTGAGAGCATAACCCCTTTGGGCGCATCGGTAGTGCCCGAGGTATACAAAATACAGGCCAAATCGAAAGCGTCAATTTTTATATCGATATCTCCAGGCCCCCTATGCGATTTTATTGCATCCGTAAACTCGGCTGAATCCACAGAAATAATCTTTTTTATAAACGGGTATTTACCGAAGGTATTTTCCTCAAGAAGAAACGAATTTTTATTTACAAACAAAATCTTGCATTCGGAATCTTTTAAAATATTTTCAATCTCTCTCCGGATAGATTCGGGACTGATGGGGATAGAAATTGCCCCGATAGAAACTGTAGCGAAAAAGATTAACGGCCATTCCGATCTGTTGTCCAGTAAAATAGCGATTTTGTCATCTTTCTTAATGCCCCCTTCTAATAAAAATGAAGCCAGTGACTCCATGTTATTCCTAAATTTATCGTAGGGGATATCAATCCATTTATCGTCTTTTTTGTATTGGATTGCGATCCGGCTCGCATATTTAACCGAGGTTTCTTTAAAGCTATCCCTTAGATTTTGAACCATTATAGGTCTCTCTGTTCAAATATTCGCCTTATCTTCGCCGGTGGTTTAATTATAAATACAATTATCGTAAATACAGCAATGGATATTGTGGGGATTAATATTATCGATGGGTTAACATCCGGATACACCAATTCTTCGATATAATGGGCGATGAATGATCCGGGATACGCAATTTCAGGATTGTATCTTGCCCTCAAATAATTTTCCAGCATGGTTAAAGGGCAATATTCTCTCAAAAGAGCCAAAAGCCCGACATAGATTATACCACAAAGATGAAGTGTCCTGAATAACCATCTATCGAAGAATCGAGGCGTAAAGAAACCTTTTAAAGTAAGGAAGAATCCCAAAAGCATAAAGAGTATCCATAAAAAATGTATAACCGTGATTAAATCAGCAAAGATTTTGTACGTCATCCGTCTTTTCTTTACTATTTGGAACCTTCTGAAGTATAATAAGTCCCGCTACTAAAAATAACAATAAACTGAGGATGGCCAGCCGGTACCTTAAAATCCCTAAAAAGCCGAATGCCCAGACACAAACTCCCCAGATAAGCGGCCCGATAATTGAAGCGGACTTCCCTATTAAGCCATAAAAGCCAAAGACCTCTCCCACCATCTCCGGTGGTGATAAATCTACTACTAATGCCCGCGCGCTTGTCCAGGTTGCGCCTAAACATATTCCTACCAATGGCCCTACAATCCAGAATAGGGTTTTACTAAAAGACACGCCCGCCAGAAGGATGCCTATGCACCATAGCCCCAGGACAACGCTTAAAGTCCGCTTTGCGCCAAATCTATCCGTGATGAATCCTGTTACAAATGAAGCCAGAATAGCAAATACGGTAGATACAATGTAGAAAGTAATAATCTCAGAATTTGCAAATCCGATAACCTTCTTTGTATAAACAGACATAAATACCATGATAGTATTAATAGCGTTAAGGGTTATAAATGCAGCGATTAAAAAATTAAAGAGCCCCGGATACTCCCTGATATGTGTTAGCGTCTCTTTTACTCTCCTCCAACTGTCTGCTATTCGAATTTCGAATTTACCCATTCCCGCTGCCAGCCGGTCTTTCACAAATAGAAAACACGGAAGGGAAAATAAAAGAAAGAAAATCGCCGTAGGGATAAATGCCGCCTGCCTCCCATATCTTAAAACAAAGGGCCTTACTAAAAGCAATCCGGCAATCGTGCCGCAATATCCCAGACTTACGCCGTAACCGGATACCCGGCCAATCCGGCCTTTGGCGCTTATCTCGGGAAGCAAGGCATTGTAGAATATAGCGGCTATCTGATAGCAAAAATTGGCAATGGCAAAAAATAGAAGGCCTAAAACTAATTTATTTACCAGTCCTATTAACGCAGTAAAGGCGCAACAGATTACGGTGAAGAACATCAAAAAGGACATCCTTCTTCCCAGCCGATCTGAAATTGCTCCCATTATCGGGGAAGAGACGGCCGCCAATAACATCGAGCCGGATAGAGCCCAACTGTATAAAATATCCTCTCCCTTCATATCCACAGTGACCCACAAGGCAAAGTAGAGAGAAATCACGTTCATGGCGAATATGGTATTGGCAAAATCATACATCGCCCAGGAGAAGATTGTAAGTTTTTTAACTTTATGCGGGTAATACATAAAATAATATCGCAAAATAGTGGCATGCGCTGCCACCCAGGACAAATAAATGCCATATTGCATGGCGAAAAGGAAGCTTGCCAAAAGACTGAAAAATAACCCCCACGCTATAGAGTATTCCTCCGGTAACCAACCAGACAATTCCCCCGAGTGGGATCGTTTTTAGTATAGGGTTTGCGGCAATGACCGCAAGCCACCCCATTATTAAATAACCGGCAACGGACAAAATTGGAAATCTTTCCACAAAAAACATTTTAAACGTTATGCCTGCCAGCGCCAGGGCCCAGATTATAACAAAAAAAGTCCAACCCCATGCGCCCCTTAACGAAACAAGCGCAAAAGGGGTATATGTACCGGCAATCAAAAGATAAATGGCAGAATGATCGATTATTTTAAATATATAGTTTATGCGTTCCGATGAGAAATAAAAACTATGGTATAAAGTAGAAGCGGCATATAGTATAATCAAGCTGCTGCCATAAACGCTGAAGCTCGCAATCCGCCAGGGATCTCCGTGAATCTTTGCCAATATGACAAGAATGATCGAACCCGCAATACTCAAAAAAAGTCCAACCCCATGCGTGACGCTATTTGCTACCTCTTCAACTTTGTTCATTCACTGTCCGGGTTAGAATTTCTTTACGAATATGGTGCGGTTTCTGGGGCCGTCGAACTCGCAAAAATATATGCCCTGCCAGGTGCCAAGCGCTAATCGGTCGTTTTCAACCGGGACCTGCTCGGAGCAGCCTATAATGCTTGATTTAATATGGGCGGGGGAATTGCCTTCCGCGTGATGATGGCCTGTCTCCGGAACCATTTTCCGCAGGCCATGCAATATGTCACGCACAACGTTGGGATCGGCATTCTCGTTTATCGTAATCGCCGCTGTCGTATGCGGCGTAAATACCGTACAAACCCCGTCCCCGTGCTTCATTTTCCGCACGGCCTCCTGGACTTTTGCGGTTATATCAATAAATTCTTCCTTCCCCGTAGTCTGTACCGTAATCTTTTGCATTTGTTATGCCCTTATTCCCCTATTATCTTGATCAACACCCTTTTTTTTCGCCGGCCGTCGAACTCGCCGTAAAATATCTGCTCCCACGGCCCGAAATCAAGCTTACCTTTAGTAATGGCAGTTACTATCTCTCGGCCCATGAGCTGGCGTTTCAGATGGGCGTCCGCATTGCCTTCGCTGGTTAAATTGTGCTTGTATCTGGAAAGCGGTTCATGGGGCGCGAGTTCTTCCAGGAATTTATCATAATCTTCGATGAGCCCCTTTTCATCATCCTGGATATACACACTCGCTGTAATATGCATGGGGCTTACGAGGCATAGCCCCTCTTTTACCCCGCTTTTCTTAACCAATTCTTCAATCTTGGGGGTTATGTTTATATAGGCCTTTCTTGTCTTAGTATTAAACCAGAGATATTCGGTAAGGACTTTCATATATACCTCCTTGTTTCAGATTATACTACTGAAAGTGATATATCCAAAGCAAATTTTGTCCGGATTTCAAAATCGCCATACGGCTATAAAATTATTGAAATCACTGACGGGGTGTGGTAAACTTTATCTTTATAGCTCTTTATCATTCCCCGGTAGCTCAGTTGGTCCCGAATGAAGATTCTCCGGATGAGGTTCTTCGGGGTGCCGAAGAATTTCTTCTATGAAGTTCTGCATTCGGCATAGAGCGGATGGCATGTTTATGTACATAGTGTATATTCTTCATAGCAAGGAAACAAATAAGTTTTATATTGGCCAAACAAATAACCTTAGGCACAGGCTAGAACAGCATAAAAGTTCCAAGACAAGTTTCGGAAAACGAAATAAAAATGTTAACCTGGTATATAGCAAAGAGTTGCGTTCACTAAGAGAAGCGCGAAAATTAGAAAACTTTTTGAAACGCCAGAAAAGTCATACGTTCATTGAAAAGCTAATAAAAGGAATATATTCCATTCCCCGGTAGCTCAGTTGGTAGAGCGGCTGGCTGTTGAATGAGGCCATGATTTACGCGACCGTAAGGAGCGTAAATCATATGGCCAAATTCAATCTCGCCGAAGCCAAACACAATAAGTATTTGGCGAAGGCGGATGAATGTTAGCAGCTTCCACGGGAAACCGTGGTCGAAAAAGCGAGTAAATTCAGGGAAACCCTATACGGGCAATCCTGAGCCAAGCCCTAAACGGGAAGGTGCAGAGACTAGACACTCGCTACCTAAGTTCCTTCGAAGCCAAACACAATAAGTATTTGGCGAAGAAGAATACGGTAAAGGTATAGTCCGACTCTCGCAGTAATGCGAGTCAGTTCGTAACCAGTAGGTCGTTGGTTCGAGTCCAACCCGGGGAGCCACTCTTCTTCGCTCGAATGCTCTTGCGTTCGAGCTTCGAAGGAATTGTCGAAGAGAAGAATGGCGACTCGCAGTTAGGTCCTACGAAGCTCAAACATGAAAATATTTGAGCGAAGTAGACCAACCCGGGGAGCCAATTACCCATAATATCCGAGCTTTTTGGATATTGGGGACGAAAGCCCTCAATCTGAAAAGGTTGAGGGTTGTTTGTTTTGGAGATGGAGTATAATATGAAATTGAACGAAACATGGAATTTGATGATCGAATTAACTAAACTAGCAATTTGGAAAATGGGCACATTAGCTAAGTTTGTATTTGATAATGCCACTTCCGTTGTTGCTGTTCTTGCAATTTTAGCTGTTATTTTTTCATTATATAAAGCACTACGGCCTGACATTAAATTCAAGGTAATCTCTTGTTACCACACATTGGATATAGAGAAAAAAGGCCTATTTATTCTCAAATTGCAAACCACTTCTAATGTCGATCTTGTAGTAGATGATTTGGCGGTTAATGTGGCCTTTAAGAATGACAAAACTTATGCGATGATGCCTTTTTTGCCTCGGCTGAAAGGTACCATTTTTGTAATGCGCGACCTAAAAGGCAAAGAAAGTAGTTATAAGTTACTAAAGCCACTTCAACCGGATTTAAGAATTAACGGCATTAAGCAAGGTAATAATGAGTATTATATCTCTTTGAAATCAATGAAACCATTTGAAGATTCTCCAATTAAATTATGGTCGTTTAAATTAAAATCGCGACAACATATGCTTGCGATTCCTAACATTCCTTTTGTTGACCGAAAAACTTTGACTGTAGAACAACCTGAAGAAAAAGATCTTTATTTTGATGATTTGCTTTTTGAGAAAATTTCTGATGAAGAACGAAAACACATGTTGGACAAGCTCTAACTCTTTTCAAAACACAACTGTGCTTCGCTGACCTTTTTTCTTGTAATTCATAGACACATAAAGAGTCACCAAAAAGTTCGGATTTTTGGGGTGTTGGGGGAGCCTCAAACTATCGATATAATTCTACCAAATACCATCCACGCCTGCAAGAAAAAGAATCTTTAAATTTAAGGTAGTTGTCGTACGCCGCCAACGCAAACCCCGGGCGGCGTGCCTGCCACACCCGCCTCGGCCTCGCCACTCGCCTCACGCTATCACGAAAG
>JBARPB010000099.1:0-12467 GCA_049642705.1 Candidatus Omnitrophota bacterium | reverse complement strand
TGCGCCCTGCCGGACGGCCTTTCCGAGAAGCTGGTTTACAAATTCTACGACCGGCGCCTGGGCCGCTTCTTCCTCCAGTTTCTTGTGCTCCGCTTTTGCGCTAACCCTTACGACTTTTTTTTCCTTCTCGGCTTCTTTTTGTTTTAAATCGATAAACTCGTGAATAGACTTTTCGATTGTCTGATCCTTATAGAATTTATCTATGGTCTCTTCGATCTCCCGGGACTGGGTGAACCACCTCTCGATTTTATACCCCGTTTTAATCCGTAAGGTATCCAGGGCTATTACGTCAAAGGGGTTGGACATTGCTACGTGGAACTTGCCGTCAACTACATTTACGCCTATTAGCTTAAAGTTCCTGGCCATCCTCTCGGGTATCAAAGCCAGGGCCCTGGGGTCTATATGGTCTCTTTCTTTTAAATTCATATAGGGAATGTCGAGATATTTCTCAAGGAAGTGTATCATCAGTTTTTCCTCTATAAATCCGCATCTTATTATGATTTCACCGAGGCGCTCCCTGCTTTTGCCTTTTAGTTTACGCTGTTCTTTAAGCGCGAATTCGAGTTGTTCGGACGTCAAAAGGCCCGCTTTTACTAATTCTTGCCCTAAAAGGCGTTTTTGTTTTGCGCTTTTTTCCATGATATTAGTATAAATATAGCACACGACAGCCCAAAAAGCAAATTATCGTATTCGGGCTATTTATTTACCTCAATACGGGGAAAAAGCGGTTTACCTTTGCGGATTTTTGTTCCTGAAGGTATTATTCCCCAAAATTTTTCTTTTTCCTTTACGTTGGCTATATATAACTTAACAGAGGCTATATCCGATTTCATTCCAAGCTGCTTCCACATCTTACGCGCCGTATCCGGCATGAAAGAATAAATTACTACCGCTATAATCCCTATAGCCTGTATTAATTCATACATAACCGCGCTCAAACTTTCCTTATTATCTTTCGCAAGCTTCCAGGGCGCCTTCCACTCTATGTGTTTATTTGCTTTATTTACTAACTTCAATATATCCCTTAGCGCAGAAGACGAATTGAAGTGCAGAAGGCCACAACCGACCTTTAGCGGGATATCCTGAACAGCATCTTTTATATCTTTATCGCAGGAAGAAGGCTGAATTTCCGGAACAACTCCGTCAAAATATTTATCGAGCATTGTGAGGGTCCTGTTGAGGAGATTTCCCAGGTCATTTGCAAGATCATTGTTATATCTCTCTACAAACAGCCTTTCGGAGAAAGTTCCGTCATAGCCGAAGGGAACGGCGCTCAAAAGATAATACCTGAATGCATCCACCCCGTATTTATCTATAACCCCTATAGGGTCGACTATGTTTCCTTTGGATTTAGACATCTTCTCGTCTTCAACCATCCACCAGCCATGAGTAAAAATATGCTGCGGGGGTTTCTCGTCAAGGGCTAAAAGCATAATCGGCCAATAAATCGCGTGGTGGCGCAGGATATCTTTTCCTATCACGTGGGTAACATTTGGCCAGAGCGAATCGAATCGCTTTCTGTCATCCAAATACCCTATTCCGGATATGTAGTTTACGAGGGCATCAAGCCATACATAGGTTACAAAGTTTTTATCGAAGGGGATCTCAATGCCCCAGGAGAGCCTCGTTTTCGGCCTGGATATACAGAGGTCCTGAAGTTCATTCTTTTCGAGGAAGCTCAGCACTTCATTCCTTCTTATTACGGGAAGAATAAAGTCGGGTTTGTCTTTTATATACTCGATTAAATCTTTCTGATATTCGGAAATCTTGAAAAAATAATTTTCTTCGTCCAGTTTTTCTAATTTTCTTTTACAGTCCGGGCATATACCGTCCGGGGCATGCGTATCCGTCCAGAACATCTCGCACGGGGTGCAGAAATAACCTTTATAAACTTTTTTGTATATCTTTTTTTTCTCATATAGTATCGATAAAACCTTTTTTACCGTCTCTTCGTGCACCTCCTCCGTGGTGCGTATGAAATGGTCGTATTCTATATTGAGTTTTTTCCATAACTTTTTAAAATGGGGCACGATGGTATTTACGAATTTTTTTTCCTGTCCTTTTTTAAAACCTGCCTCTTGGGCGGCTTTTTCTATCTTCTCGCCGTGTTCATCGGTTCCCGTCATAAAAAAGACTTCGCGACCGCATTGTTTGGCGAACCGGCCGGCCATATCGCAAATTATCTGAGTATAGGAATGCCCTATGTGCGGTTTTGCGTTTACGTAATAAAGCGGCGTTGTTATATATAGCTTCTTCACTTAATCCTTGAATTTTACCTCAACGCGCTTGCCGCTTTCGATTTCGACTGTCGCGCTCCGTTTAAGCGGGTTAAGCGATACAACCTTTCCTTTTCCTTTTTCTGTCTTTATCTCGTGGCCGATTCTCGGAAGACCCTTTATGAGCTCATTGTAGGTCTTATTTTCGTAGCTAAGACAGCACATGAGCCGGCCGCAGAGGCCGGAGATCTTCGTCGGGTTTAACGGCAGGTTCTGGTCCTTCGCCATCCTTATCGTAACCGGCTCGAAGTCCTTCAGGAATTTCACGCAGCAGAGCTCCTTGCCGCAGGGGCCGTAGCCGCCCATGAGTTTCGCCTCGTCCCTTACGCCTATCTGCTTGAGCTCGATTCTCGCTTTAAAAATATTGGCCAGGTCCCTCACGAGGTTCCTGAAATCTATGCGGCCGTCGGCCGTGAAGTAAAAAATAATCTTTGAGCGGTCGAATGAGTATTCCGCCTCAACCAGTTTCATCGGGAGGCGGTGCTCCGCTATTTTTCTCTCGCAGGTCTGCATGATCTCCTTCGACTTTTTCCTGTTTTTCTCTATCTGGTGGTGGTCCCAGGGGTTGGTCTTGCGTATGACCTTGCGAAGGGGTTTTTCGATTTCCGTATCGAGCACGCTCTCCGCTTCGGAAATAATCTGCCCGTATTCCAGGCCGCGGTCCTGCTCGACGATTACGTAATCGCCTATCTTGAACTTGAGCCTTCCGGTGGAGAAATACGATATCTTGCCGGCCTCACGCAGCCTTACCTGTACTACTTCGTACATGTGTGTCCTTTCGCTTGATTTCACTATTCAACACGCAGGCGATAATCTTCGGGTTTACGTTGTAATCCACGTATGAGCGCAGTGTAATTATCCTTTTTATCAAGCCGTCAAGCTCCTCCGAGGTATATTTTTCGCTTTGGGCCTTTATCTCGGCGATTTTGTCCTTGTGGAAAAGCCCCTCTTCCTTGCCTGTCGCCTTGTATAAAAATATGTCACGGAAAAAGGCAAGGAGAACATCGAGGTCCTCTTTAAGCTCTTCTCTACTTTTTTCTTTAAAGGCGAATGCCTCTTCGATGCTTGCGCCGGGGAAACTGCCTGAAAGCGGCGCGGGGGAAAACTTTACAACGTAGCAGCGCGATACGATTGTGGGAAGGAGCAGTTCTTCCGAACGGCTTATAAGTATGAAGGTCGTGTCAAGCGGTGGCTCTTCCAGGGTTTTCAGGAACGCGTTGGAGGCCTCAGCGTTCATGGAGTGGGCCCCGTTTATGATAAAAACCTTCTTTCTTGCCTCGTAGGGTTTCAGGTTGGCCTGCCGGATAACGGTCCTTATCTGGTCTATGGTGATAGAAGAAGACGCGCCCCTCGGCTCCACGAAGAAAACATCGGGATGATTTTGCGAGTTTATCTTCCTGCAGGATACGCATGACTCGCAGGCGTCCACCTTCCCGGAAAGGCAGTTTACGGCCTTTGCAAAACTCTTTGCCGCCAGAAGCATGGCGCTTTTGTCCGCTCCGGCAAAGAGATAACCTGAAAAAATTCTATCGCTTGCGAGGTTTGCCTTTAGTATCTCAAGGGCGCTATCCTGCCCTTTTATATCTCTTGACGGCATTCATGACCTCAATTCTCACTTCTTTAAAAGTGGCACCTATCGTGCCCTTTGTTCTTATGACCTTTATTCTTTTTTTATCCTTCCTTGCGAGGGCCAGGTAACCCGCCCTTACCTTCCTGTGGAAAGAAAGCTTCTTGGATTCCATTCTGTCCTTTTTGCCGCGGCGTACCTTTCCAAGGCCCGTTTTCGCGTCTATATCCAGAAGTATCGTAAGGTCGGGTTTAACCCCTTTCATGGAAAGGGACTCTATCTTTTCTATGTCTTTCAAGGGAACACCTCCGGCATATCCCTGGTATACACAAGTGGCGTCGTGAAACCTATCGCTTATAACTATCTTCTTTTTAAGAAGTGCCGGTTTTATCACTTTCCTCACGAGTTCCGAGCGGCTTGCCTCAAAAAGCAGTGCCTCGGCAAGGGGCGACATATGGATATTTTTCGCATTAAGAAGAACGTCCCTTATTTTGTCTCCGACGGCGGTCCCGCCAGGCTCGCGGGTGTAAACAACGTCGTATCCTTCTTTTTTTAAAAAAGCGGCTGCAAGATGCGAATGGGTACTCTTGCCCGAGCGCTCCGGCCCCTCGAAGGTGATAAATATTCCGCGCTTCAAAGTTTTCTTCGCCATTTTGTACCTGTTTTTGTGTCTTCCAGAATTATGCCTCTTTCCAACAATTCTTTCCTTATTTCATCCGCCTTTTCAAAATCCTTGCCGCGGCGTGCCTGTTCTCTTTCCTTTATAAGTTTCGCATCTCGGCCTTCCAGCGCCGATTCGGGCACTTCCAGCGAAATTCCCAGAATATCCGTTAAAGTCAATAATACGTCTTTGGCGCACACGGCAGATTCTGTTTTCTTCTCCGATAAATAAATATTTCCTAAATTTACCAGTTCGAAAATCGCCCCCAGCGCCTCCGGTGTGTTAAAATCATCATCCATCGCTTTTATAAACTTTTCTTTCACTTTCTTTATTTTTGAATTTTGCTTTTTGGTTTTGAATTTTTCCGCTTTTTCTACGAATATGATTATCCTCTCTTTCATCTTCGCCATTTCATTAATCTTGCCTTCCGTGTAGTCAACGGGATGCCTGTAATGGCTGGATAAAAAAAGCAGCTTTAGCAAATTTACATCTTTGTACTTGCTGATAAAATCCCTTATTGTTATGAAATTCCCGAGGGACTTTGACATTTTTTGGCCATTAATTGTCAAAAGGCCGTTGTGAATCCAGTATTTAGCACTTTTCTTGCCGGCGCAAACGGTCTCGGCGATCTCGTTTTCGTGATGGGGAAATATAAGGTCAAGCCCTCCGCCGTGTATCGTGAAATTTTTCCCCAGGATTTTAGTGCTCATCACCGAGCACTCTATATGCCAGCCCGGCCTGCCATCGCCCCACGGGCTCGGCCATGTCGGCTCATCTTTTTTAGATGCCTTCCACAAAGCGAAATCCAGCGGGTCTTTTTTGTTTTTGTCAAGCGAGACGCGCACACCTTTCCGCATCTCGCCGAGCGACCGGCCCGAGAGCTTCCCGTAATCCTTGAATTTCCTCACGTCAAAATAGACACTTCCGCCGGAGGTGTAGGCGAAGCCTTTCTTTATCAGTATCTCGATGAAATCGATCATGTCGCGGATTGTCTCCGTCGCTTTCGGCTCCCTGTTAGGCGCCAGAAGCCCCAGAAGGACCATATCCTCGTGGTATCGCTTCAAATACGTCTTTGCAATTTTCTTAACTTTATCCTTCAAGCCCCCCTCACCGCTCTGGCGCCTGGCTCTCTCGATTATCTTATCGTCTATATCGGTCACGTTCCTCACGAACATGATTTTAAAGCGTTTGAATTTCAGGTAACGCACGATAACGTCAAACGCGTAGGCGCTTCTCGCGTGCCCGATATGCGGGTCATCATACACCGTGGGACCGCACACGTAAATTCCGATTTTTTTGGCTTTTAGTTTTTCTTTCTTTCGCGAAAGGGTATTATATATTTTCATGCTTTTGGCTTAAGGGAGGGGACTGGTCTATTTCTCCAGTTTCTCCAGCCTTCGCTTCAGCTCCTCTATATCCTGGAGTATGGGGTCGAGTATGTGGATATGGTCCATCTTAACATCGATCTTTTTTCCGTCCTGTTTAGTAATTCTTCCCGGTACGCCGACCACTGTCGAATTTGGGGGAACGTCTTTAATAACGACGGCATTAGCCCCTATATAAGAATTATCTCCCACAATTATATCTCCGAGTATCTTGGCGCCGGTGCCGACGACTATATTACTGCCCAGGGTCGGGTGCCTTTTGCCGCGCTCCTTTCCCGTGCCCCCCAGCGTCACGCCCTGAAATAAAGTTACGTTATTTCCTATTACGGCTGTCTCGCCTATAACGACGCCCGTGCCGTGGTCTATAAAAAGGCCCTCGGCTATCGTGGCGCCCGGGTGAATCTCTATCCCCGTAATCCACTTGGTAAACTGCGAGGTAAAACGCGGCAAAAAAGGAATGCGCATTTCAAAAAGCCTGTGCGCTACCCTGTAAAATATTATGGCGTGAAGGCCCGAGTACGTCAGTAAGACCTCGAGGAAATTCGTCGCTGCCGGATCGCGTTCGAAAATCGCCTTTATTTCCTTTTTAAAGATAAGGCTCACAAAAACAAGGTATGCGAGGATGACGACCAGAACGGACAGTATAAATATTAAAAAAGCCATGTATGCCTACCTCTCCTGGAGTGTTACAACCGCGTAACTTGCAATCGCTTCGCTTCTTCCCATCGGGCCTACCCCTTCGCTTGTGGTCGCTTTTATGTTCACGCGCGGCGGGTCTACATGTAAAATACCCGAAATCTTCTGCCGCATATCGCCGATGAAACGGCCTATCTTGGGTTCTTCGGCTACGACGACTACATCCACGTTATTGACGCGGTATTTCTCCCGGCTGATTAAATCGTTCACTTTCTCGAGAAGCCCTATGCTCGAGGCGCCTTTATATTGCGGATCGGTATTCGGGAAGTGCCTGCCGATATCCCCGAGGCCCGCCGCCCCTAACATGGCGTCGGATACCGCGTGCAGCAACACGTCCGCGTCCGAATAGCCGAGGAGCCCCTTGACGTACGGGATTTCCACCCCGCCCAGCACGAGCTTCCTTCCCTCCATAAGACGGTGTATGTCGTAACCTATTCCAATTCGCATAACTAACCCATTCAACCTAACCCATTCAACCTACGCGGTTGACATAGGGGAGGTTAACGTACAACTTAACTCCTATGTCAACCGCGTAGGTTTCTTCATTAGCAGTTTCGCCAGTTCTAAATCCTCGGGTGTCGTGATTTTTATATTCCCGGACGAGCCCTTTACGATTTTTACCTTATGGCCCAGTTTTTCGACGAGGCTCGCGTCGTCAGTCACACCACGGTCTTTGGCTTCCCGGTACGCCTTCGATATCAGGTCCTTCTTAAAGCCTTGAGGCGTCTGCGCCTCCCAAAGGAATTTCCGTCTGGGCGTCTCGGATACGAAGAAATTTTCGCCGGCGCGTTTAACCGTCTGTTTCATGGGAGTGGCACAGAGTGCCGCACCGGACTTTCTCGCGGCGAGAAAAACCCTCTTTACCAGATCCCTGCTTACGAACGGCCTTGCGCCGTCATGTATCAAAACAAAATCGGCGTTTTGTGCCTCGCGAAGACCGTTCTTCACCGAATCAAAGCGCCTCCTGCCGCCGCCGACGACGGCGCGAACCTTCCTGAAACCGTATTTTTTAACAAGCCTTTCACATGCCTTTAATTTGCCCCTTGAAACAACAACGATGATGCTGTCGATAAAATTACAATTCTCAAGCGCTCTCAAGGTATGGGAAAGCAAGGGTTTCTCGCCGAGCATCACAAACGGTTTGTCTTGCCTTGCCTTTAATCTTCTACCTTTGCCCCCTGCAGCAACTATGCACGTGACTTTCATTTATTATTATCTCGATTTCCGCCCGGACCTATCGTCTGCCCTGTTGGCGAAAATCATCCTGCCCGCCGAAGTCTGCAGGACGCTGGTAACAACGACCTTCACGCTCTGGCCTACGTGGTGCCTCGCGTTATCAATCACGACCATTGTCCCGTCGTCAAGATAGGCGACGCCCTGGTTGTATTCCTTTCCCGCCTTCGTGACCCTTGCGGTCATCTCTTCGCCCGGCAGCACCACGGGCTTGAGGGCATTCGTAAGGTCGTTTATGTTTAAAACGCTTACCCCTTGAAGCTCGGCTATTTTATTCAGGTTGAAATCGTTGGTGAAAACCTTCGCGCCGAGGAGCTTGCCGAGCTTGATAATCTTGGCGTCGACGTCTTTGATCTCCGGAAAGTCCTCTTCGTGAATTTTCACGTCGATGTGCGAATTCTTCTGAAGGCGGTTCAGCACGTCCAGGCCGCGCCTGCCGCGGTTTCGTTTCAGCGCGTCCTGCGAATCCGCTACCTGCTGCAATTCCCTCAGGACAAAACGCGGGACGAGGAAGCGGCCTTCCATGAAACGGGTCTGGGCAATGTCGACAATCCGGCCGTCAATAATAATGCTTGTGTCCAGGATAATGATTTCATCCTTTTCTTCGGTACGCGTAAACCTTATGTACGGAATAATCAGGTTGAACTCGTCCTTGCCCTTCATGGCTATGACCATGCCCAAATAGCAGAATATAAGGATGAAGATGATATTGAGCGAGGAATATATCGCCTCGTTCATCGGGATAAGCCGTGCAACAAACATCAAAATCCACGCCATAAAAAATCCGAATATGAGCCCGAACACGGCCGCCGAGAGGTTTCTCATGGAAAATCTTCTCAGGTGTATTTCCACAAGTATTATGATAATGGAGATGAAAAAGCCGGCCGCGGCCCCCAAAAAGGCAGCTTGTTGGCTTAGATTACCCAGAAGCGAGCCAATGTAGTAACCCGCGGTGGTAGCAAGGAAAATAAAAAATAACCTTACTGCAATTATCGTCATTTTACACCACTCCTTTTTATCTCTTCTTTAATAATTTCCACGGATGCGCTTTTATGTCCTTGACAAACGCTTCCAAATCGTTGTAAATCGTCTCGTCAACCAGGAGTTTCCCGACCGTGCCCTTTCCCTCTTTAAGCCGCGTCATAACGACATCGGCGGAATCGGCGATCTCCCATATTTTCTCCGCGAGGGATTCCGTCGGGATAGGGTCGTGGCCCGTAACCGTGTCCCCGTTCTTAAGAAAATTCTTTGCGTCCTTGCCCGGGGAAATCTCGAGATATTTCTCGCCCAAAAGCCCAAGCGTGTTAATGGTCGCCTTTGAGTCCTCCTGGATTTTTATCCTGTCGTCGTTTATCCAGGCAAGCACTTTTACTTTCGTCTTTTTTTCTTTCCCGTCGTAAAATAAATCGATCTTGTCTATCTGCCCGACGTTTACGCCGGCGAGCCTGACGGGCGCGCTTTCGGTGACACCGTTAACGAAATTGAACAGGATGTTTATATGAAAACCCTTCCTTACGAGGTACACGTCGCCTATGGAAAATACCATTATGAAAAATACGAGTATGCCCACTGCGATGAAAATACCCACTTTCAATTCGAATACCCTGCTTTCCGTATCCGCCATGACTAACCTCCCCTTGTAATCGGGCCTTCGGCCTCTCCGTGAATAAATTGTTTTACGACCGGGTCCTTCGCGTTTTTTATCTCTTCCGGCGTGCCCACGGCGATAATTCTTCCGTTATAAAGCATCGCGATTTTATCGGCTATCTTATAGGCGCTCGTCATGTCGTGCGTAACCGCGACGGACGTAACCTTTAATTTATCGTGAAGTTCCCTTATAAGGGTATTTATGGCGTCCCCCATTATGGGATCGACGCCCGTTGTCGGCTCGTCGTAAAGGATGATTTCCGGTTTCATGCATATAGCCCTTGCGAGGCCAACCCTCTTTCGCATGCCGCCGGAAAGTTCTGCCGGTTTGAGGTCTTCCACGCCGGCCAGCCCCACCAGGCCCAGGCATTCGGTGACCCTTTGCATGATCTCGTCTTTATCTTTGCGGGTGTGCTCCAGCATGCCGAAAGCCACGTTCTCCCATACGCACAGTGAATCGAAAAGCGCCGAGCCCTGGAAGAGCATGCCGAATTTCATCCTTACATCGTTTAAGGCCCTGCCTGTCAGCTTTGTTATGTCCTTTCCGTCTATGAAGGCCTGTCCCGAATTCGGTTTTAGTATGCCTATGATATGTTTAAGTAGAACGCTTTTGCCGCAGCCCGATCTTCCGATTACAACCGTTGTCTCACCGGTGTTTATGGTGAGGTTCAGGTTGTCCAGCACCACGTGGTCGCCGAAACTCTTACACAGGTTTATTATCTCGATCATATCATCTCCCGATAAAGTACATAAATGCCGTCAAGAGGCAGTCGCAGGCGATTATCAGCACAAAGCTTCTCACCACGCTCGAGGTCGTGGCCTTGCCGACTCCCTCGGCGCCTTCCCGGGCGCGCATCCCTTCGAAGCACGCTATAACGCATATTACGATGGCAAAAACAAGGCTCTTGTAAAGCCCGTTTCGAATGTCGCTATGCTGCAGCGGGTCAAACGTCATCTTCATGTACATGTGATGCGTTATATGAAGCTTGTATACGCCCACGACATAACCGCCTAGAATACCTATGAAGTTCGCGTAAATAGTAAGCACGACAAGAGAAATCAAGAGCGCCCAGAATTTCGGCGTGACAAGGTAGTTTATGGGGTTAGTGGCCATTGTCTCCAGCGCGTCAATCTGTTCGGTTACCTTCATTGTCCCGATTTCCGCCGTTATGGCCGCCCCGCAGCGGCCCGCCACGACGAGGGCGGTAAGAACGGGCCCCAGTTCCCTCACCATCGAAAGGGCGACAAGCGAGGCTATGTACATCTCCGCCTGAATTTTCTGCATCTGGTAGGCGCTCTGCAAGGCAAGAACCATTCCCGTAAACAAACTTACGAGCGATACTATGGGCACGCTGCTTACGCCGATTTTCTCCGCTTCTTTCCAAATCTGTTTAATCCTGAAAGGCGAGGGAAAAAGCCAGAAAGATACCTCCGCCATGAATATCCCAAGGGCCCCCACGTATCTTATGAACTCTACCGTTTTTTCGCCTAACGTCTGAATTCCGTTTTTAATATTTAACACGTTCTGCCCCTTAAAATTTTACTTTACAACGAAATTCTCGATATACCGCTATTTTACCTTCTCCTTTTTCACGGCCTTTGCCGAAACAATGCTGAATTCCAGATGGTCGCCTTTCGTGTCTGCCTTGAGACACCCGCCGCCCTTAAGTTTTCCCGAAATAATCTCCTCGGCCAACGGGTCCTCCAGGAATCTCTGGATTACCCTTTTAAGGGGCCTGGCGCCGAATGTTTTATCAAATCCTTTTTCAATCAGGAAGTCCTTCGCCTTAGTGGTAAGTTCGAGCTTCAGGTCCTGGTCTTTAAGGCGCTCCCCGACCTCGCTGATCTCGAGTTCAACGATTTTCTGCAAATCTTTCTTCGTGAGGCTTCTGAAAACGATTATGTCGTCAACCCTGTTCAGGAATTCCGGCTTGAAAACCTTCTTAACCGCCTCGAGAAGCCTCGTCTTCATGTCCTTGTAGCTTTCTTCCTCTTTTTCAACCGAGCGGAATCCAATGGAGCCCTGTTTTTTCAGCATTTCCGCGCCGATGTTTGAAGTCATGATAAGCATTGTGTTCTTAAAGTCAACCTTCCTGCCGAATGAATCCGTAAGCCGGCCTTCTTCCAGAACCTGCAGGAGCAGGTTGAAAACATCGGGGTGCGCTTTTTCTATCTCGTCGAGGAGCACCACCGCGTACGGCCGGCGCCTTACCTTCTCGGTAAGCTGGCCGCCTTCTTCGTAGCCGACGTATCCCGGCGGCGCACCCACTAGACGCGTGACGTTAAACTTCTCCATGTACTCGGACATATCCAGCTGTATAACGGCGTCCTCATCGCCGAACATGAACTCCGCCACCTTCCTTCCGAGAAGCGTCTTGCCGACGCCCGTTGGCCCCATGAAGATGAACGAGCCGATGGGCCTTCGCGGATCCTTTATCCCGGCCCGCGAGCGCCTGATGGCGCTGGCAATAGAGTGTATGGCCTCCTCTTGGCCTATAACCTTGGAATTAAGGTCCTCCTCCATCTTGATAAATTTAACCGATTCCTTCCGTTCTAACTTAAAGAGGGGGATCCCCGTCCATTTGGATACGATAAAGGCAATATCCTCCTCCGTAACCGTAATGATTTTCTTTCCTTGAGTTTCCTTCCACTGCTTTTTAACCCTCGTCATTGTTTCCCGCATCTTTCTCTCTTCATCTCTGTAGCCTGCCGCCTTCTCAAAATCCTGGTTCTTTACAGCGTCTTCCTTCTCCTCCTTGTAACGTTTTATTTTACTCTCCATTTCCTTCAGCTCCGGAGGAGCGGTCATGGTGGAAAGCCGCGCGCGCGAACCGGCCTCGTCTATAAGGTCGATGGCCTTATCGGGCAGAAAGCGGCCGCTTATATACCTGTCGGAAAGTTTTGCCGCTGCGATAAGTGCCTCGTCCGTAAATTTCACTTTATGGTGGGCCTCGTATTTATCCCTTAACCCCTTTAGTATTTTGATTGTCTCATCCACGCTG
>JBARPB010000098.1:0-25673 GCA_049642705.1 Candidatus Omnitrophota bacterium | reverse complement strand
CAGGCATATATCGTGGCTTCTCCCGTCCCCGTTGTGTTTTGCAAATGTTTCTTAAGCAAATTTGTTATTAGCCCTCTGTAACCCTTCGAACCATCTTCGGTTGCGACGTAGACTTTCGCGCCGAGTTTTGCAAGGTCCTTATCGCACACTACGTGCTTTTTAGACCGAGCGCCAATAAAAGCTGAGAGATTGCTTCGGCCCCGACTTCGTCGGGGCCTCGCAATGACAGCTGCTAGCGCGTAAAGCGGCGCGGCGCCGTGGCCGCCGGCGACGAGAACGATGGACGAAGGCGGAATGGACGATTCGATCTTAAACCCATTTCCAAGCGGGCCGATTACGTCCAGCGAGTCACCTTTTTTCTTCGATGATAAAATCTTTGTCGCTTTTCCCACTACCTTGTACAGAATTTCAATCCTCTGTTTATAAATCTTATGCGCGCTGAAGGGGCGCCTCAAGAGCACTTCATGGGAGTTGCTTATCCTTATATTGAAAAACTGCCCTGGTTTAGTTTTTTCTTTCATGCCGCGCGTTTTAAACGAGAGCACGTAATGATCGGGGGCGACTTTCTGGTTCGTTATTATCTTCGTTTTAATTTGTTGCACAACTAACCTCTTCAACCCTTGACATCGAAGATGTCAAGGGTTTCTTTAAAACAGTTCGAGTTGTTTTTCTTTTTTCTCTTTTCCATCTTTGTAAACGTTTACCTTGCCGTATACGCCGTCGTAGCCCGGGGCAACCTCGACTTTTCCCTCTCTTACATTTAATATGCCTCGCGCTATTTTGGACGGGCATTCGCTTTCTAATCTCTCCTGCGGGGTTTCTAACAATATTTCGAGTTCGCTTTCAAATTTGTTTATGAGCATATCGTATTGCTTCTGTACGGCCTGCGATTCTCTTCCCATCTTCATCGACGAGGCAATTATCTCTATCAAGGGAACGAGGTTTTTGTACGACGGCGCACCCTCCAGCACAAATCCCTCGTCCCTGTCGCCCAGCTTTTTCACTCTATTCATGACGCCCACCGTAACTTTCCTCCCGCACTTCGGGCAGCTGTAGTTTAAATTCTTGGATTCTTTGGGCGACAAGCCTACACCGCATTTTCTGTGTCCGTCCCAGTGGTACTTGCCCTCCTGTGGGAAGAATTCTATGGTATACAGGAACTTTTCCCTGTTTTTTGTCTTTAATATTTCGATTAATTCTTTATAACCGAATTTTTCCTTGAATACATTCGCCTCCCTGCCAATGCGTGAAGGACTATGCGCATCCGAATTGCTTATTAAGCTAAATCTATCCAGGGCGCTCCAGCGCCAGTTCATTGGCGGATCCGAGCTCAGTCCTGTTTCCAGGGCGTATATTTTATCCGTAACGTCTCCGAAACATTCCTCGATGGAATCGAAGCCTGAATTTGCGCCGAAGACGCTGAAATGCGGTGTCCAGACGTGGGCGGGAACCACGAATATGTTTTTATCGATCTTTCCGAGCGCTTTTACCATATTGTCGGATTCGAGTTTCAGTATCGCCCGGCCGTCGGAATAGAGGTTTCCGTAGCGGGAAAGTAGTTTGTTAATCTCGTCTACCACCTCAAAGGAAGGCGCGAAGATAATATTGTGGATTTTCCTTACCCTGCCGATTTTAAAGTATATATTGGATACCTCGCATGTCAGAATATAAAAGATATCTTTGTGCCTGTAGAGGCCGTATTCTACTTTTTCAAGCTTTTCTTTAAGTTCCCTCAGCCAATCGGGGTGCGTGAAATCGGCCGTGCCGAGAAGGTCTATGCCTTTTCGCTTCGCCCACTCCGAAAGGTTTTCGAGATTCATGTCCCTGGAAGTGGCGCGGGAGTATTTTGAGTGTACGTGGAAATCTGCTATAAACATTTTAGTTTTAGGAACTCTTTTACTAATTGCCAGTGGGTGCCCTTCCAGAATATCTTATTACAGGTAGAGCACATTTTAAATTCGTTCTGCGTTTTAAAAACGTACTCGGGAACTTTGTCCTTCACGCTTTCCTTTTTGACATCGCTCAAAACCTCGTTGCAATAGACGCACCTTAAAAAAGTTTTATTCTCTTCGATCTTTAAACCCAGGTCTTTTACGACCTGATTGAGCTGCTTCTTGAGGTCGTCATCGGTTATGCGGAGCATCCGAACGCCTGTAAATCTCGACATTTTCGCATCGCGCGTAAGGATCGTCCTTTCGTCCCTCAAACTTAAAATAACGAGCTTTGATTTATCGTCCTTGTCGTAATAAACACTGTCGTATCCTAAAATACGAAGCCATTTTGCGAGGCGGCCGAGTTCTTTTGTTAAGATGAATTTCATATCCTTCCCCCTACGATTACGTCTGTTACTTTACCTTTAAATCGCCAGTTTATAAAGGGGGAGTTTTTGCTTTTTGAACGGATCGAATCTTTTGTATAGACCCATTCTTTTTGCGGGTCTATTATTGTTATATCGGCGTCGCTTGAGGGCGAGAGGTTTCCTTTATGGCCCAGGCCTAAAATCCGGGCGGGATTAGCCGACATAAGTTCGATGAGTTTCCTCCAGGAAATTATCTTTTTATCGACTAGGTTCATAATTGACAATGCGAGCGACGTCTCAAGCCCTATAATACCGAATGCGGCAAGGTCAAATGTTATCTCTTTCTCGTGCTTTCCGTACGGGGCGTGATCCTAGGCTATCGCGTCAATTGTTCCGTCTTTTAAGCCCTCCTTTATGGCCCGAACGTCCTCGGCCGAACGCAAAGGCGGGTTCATCTTCGTGCGGGTATCATAAGTCTCACAGGAGGCTTCTTCCAGGCTGAAATGGTGCGGGGTGGCCTCCGCGGTAACTGAAACGCCGTCTTTTTTCGCCCTTCTTATTATCTCCACCGATTCTTTCGTGCTCACATGGGCGATATGGATTCTTGTGTTTGCCTTTTTGGCGAGTTTTATGTCGCGTTCCACGAATTCGTACTCGGCTTTTTTGGGTATGCCGCGAAGGCCGAGTTTCGTTGCTATTATCCCTTCGTTTACGACGCCTCTTTTTGAAACGGTTCTGTCTTCGCAGTGGGATATTAAAAGAAGGGCGTTCTCCCTTGCCATTTTAAGGGCCTTCCGCATGAGGGATTCGTCCTGCACAGAATTTCCGTCGTCGGATAAAGCAATGGCGCCTTCTTTTTTCATCGCCTTCATGTCCGCAACCTCTTTACCGGATATACCTTTCGTAATAGCGCCTACGATAAAGACGTCTGAGGAGGAGTCCTTTTTTATGATATCTTTAAGGCGCCGTACTTCGCTATGATTATCTATGGGCGGATGGGTATTCGGCATGCAAGATAGGCTCGTTATCCCTCCTGAAATCGCGGCGCGCGTGCCGGAAGCCACCGTCTCTATGTCCTCCCTTCCAGGTTCCCTTAAATGGACATGCATATCTATAAGGCCCGGGGTTACGATTTTATTTTTGGCGTCGATGATTTTGTCGGCTTTCTTGTCTATGTTTTCCGCTACCTTTGATATTTTGCCATGTTCTACTAATATGTCGAAGGTGCCATCGCGATTATTCGCCGGGTCTATTACATGTCCGTTTTTAACTAATATATCCATACATTCGACCTCCACAGGCTTACGCCTGTGGTATCCTTACTTTTTTGCGGTCGCGACCAGGTATAATACCGCCATCCGGGCCGCTATGCCGTTTGTAACCTGTTCCAATATGACTGAATTTGCGCCGTCGGCCACTTCGGCGGACATCTCGACGCCCCTATTAATGGGGCCCGGGTGCATGACGATTATGTTTTTCTTTGCTTTTTTGAGGCGCTCCTCGGTTATGCCGTAGGTTTTGAAGTATTCTATCCTGGAGGGGAACGCCTCTTTTTCGTCCCTTTCAAACTGCATCCTTAGGACATTGATTGCGTCGGCTTTTTTTATTGCCTCATCGACACTCGTTGTTACTTTGACGCCCAGTTTTTCTATGCCGGGGGGTATGAGTTTCTCGGGCGCGCAGACGGTTACATTTGCGCCGAGTTTCGTAAGGCCCCATATGTTGGAACGCGCGACCCGCGAGTGGGCTATATCTCCTATTATGCTTACGTTTAAGCCCTTGATACGCCCGAGCTTTTCCCGCAATGTAAAGATATCCAGAAGCGCCTGGGTCGGGTGCTCGTGCCAGCCGTCTCCCGCATTTACAACGCTTATGTTAAGAGCGCGGGAAAGCATTACAGCCGCTCCGGAAGAGTTGTGCCTTACCACGATTATATCTATTTTGAGCGCTTCGAGATTTCTTGCGGTGTCGATAAGGGTTTCCCCTTTTTGTATGCTCAATGATTCCTTTAACATAGTGATAACATCAGCGGAAAGGCGCTTCGCCGCAAGTTCGAAAGAGGCCCGGGTCCTCGTAGACGGTTCGTAGAAAAGATTTACAACCGTCTTCCCGCGAAGCGTCGGGACTTTTCTCAAGGGACGCGTGAGTACTTCTTTAAAAGATTTGGCGCTATCGAGAATGAGTTCGATCTCCTCTTTGGTTAAATACTCAAGCCCCAAAAGGTCTTTTTTTGTCCAAACTATAGGATTACTTTTCACAGATAACGACTTCGTCAACACCATCGGCCTCCTTGAGTTTTACTTCCACAATTTCGTCTAACGACGTCGGCACGTTTTTCCCGACGTAATCCGCCCTTATCGGAAGTTCCCTGTGGCCCCTGTCCACAAGCACGGCAAGCTGAATTACAGCGGGCCTTCCGAAATCTATCAACTGGTCCATGGCGCATCTTATAGTGCGCCCCGTATACAAAACATCATCCACCAGAACTACTTTTTTCCCGGTTATATTGAAATCTATTTTGGTTTCTTTCAAAACCGGCTGCTCCGCAACTTCCGTGAGGTCGTCCCTGTAAAGGGTAATATCCAGAATGCCAAGGGGTACCTTGCTCTTTGTGATTTTTTCAAGGGAATCCACTATTCTATGCGCAAGATGTTCGCCTCTATTTCTTATACCGACAACAACTAGCTTTTCTTTCTCTTTATTCCGTTCCAGTATCTCGTGGGAAATACGGGTTACGGCTCTTTGAACACCTTCTTTATCTAATATTTTGGCTTTAATTTTCATGGTTTCCTTTTACGGACAAAAAAATCCTACCCATTTGCAACTCGGGTAGGTTATTGTTGTATCTCATTCTTTGTTCCTTTTCCGGCCTCGCAGGACCGGGTTTAAAAGGTTAAACCGTAGGTATACTATAGCATTTTACTCGAGATCTGTCAAGGACTATTTTCGTATCAAATCCAGGATGCGATCCAGGTCTTCGTTTGAATAGTAGAATATCTCAAGTCGGCCGCGCTTTTTACCGTGAATGATTTTGACGCGCGTTCCGAGATAATGCTGCAGGTCCTCTTCCAGGCGCGCCAGGTGTTCGTCCTTTTCGGCTGCTTTCTTGTGTGGTTTTTGCAGGCGCTGTTTTATTAACTCCTCGGCCTGCCTTACCGAGAGGCTTTTTCTCATTATCCTTTTTGCGAATCTTATCTTTGAACGCTCTGTAGGAAGGGAAAGAATGGCTTTTGCGTGGCCCATTGATATGGCCTCCTCTGAAATATAATCCTGTATCAGTTTCGGGAGGGTAAGAAGCCGGATCGTGTTTGATACGGTGGATTTATCCTTTCCGACGGCTTTTGCGATTTCTTCCTGTGAAAAATTGAATTTCTCGACGAGCTCCATATATGCGCTCGCTTCTTCGACAGGGTTTAATTCTTCTCTTTGAATATTTTCGATTAAGGATAATTCCAGGCTGTCCGCATCGCTTACGTTTTTCACAATAGCCGGGATGCTCTCGTATCCCAATTCCTTTACCGCCCTGAAACGGCGCTCTCCCGCTATGAGCTCATAGCCTCTTTCTGTGGGCCGCACCACAACCGGTTGGATTATGCCTTTTTCCTTGATTGAATCTTTTAGTTCCTTTAGTTTTTCGCTTTTGAATTTCTTTCTGGGCTGCATCTTGTTCGGGGTTATAGAGCTAACTTTTATTTTGCCTATCCTTTCAGTAGCATCAACCGTGGTTTTTTGCGGTATTAAAGCGCCTAAACCTTTACCCAACCTCTTTTCCATCTTGACCCTCCGTTTCAGTTATAAGTTCTTTGTTTTTAATTGGTTGCGTAATTTCACCTCGAACTTCCCTTGCGAAATTATGGTACGATTGCGCGCCAATGGAATTTTTATCATAAAGCACGATCGGCTTGCCGAAACCGGGAGCTTCGGTAAGTTTAATGGATCTTGGGATAACGGTTTTATAAACTTTATCACCAAAAAATTTCTTAACTTCCCCTATTACTTCCTTTGTAAGATTCGTCCTGTAATCCGCCATCGTAAGAAGAACACCTTCGACCTTTAATTCGCTGTTCAAATTGTCCCTGATAAGGGTTATGGTATTCACAAGCTGCGAAAGGCCCTCCAGCGCGTAATATTCGCATTGAATGGGTATTATAACTGATCCCGCGGCCGTAAGGGCATTCACGGTTAATAAGCCCAGTGAGGGCGGGCAATCGATTAGAATAAAGTCGTATTGGCTTTCTATTGGTTTTATTGCTTTTTTCAGGCGGTATTCCCGGCTCATGGCATTTACAAGTTCTACCTCGGCGCCGGTAAGATCGAGATTGGAAGGGGCTACGGACAGGTTGTCAATCTGGCTTGGCCTGATAATGGACTCTAATGAGGTATGTTCATGCAACACATTATAAATGCTGGACTTAACAGAATGCTTGTCAATGCCGATACCGCTTGTTGCATTTGACTGGGGATCGAGGTCGATAAGGAGTGTTTTAGAGTTATTTATGGCTAGATATGCGGAAAGATTTATGCAGGTCGTGGTCTTACTCACGCCCCCCTTCTGATTACAAATGGCTATTGTTTTTGGCAATTTTGCTCCACTAGCTATAAGTTTCCACGTGGAAACTGCTTATGAGGTAAGTTTACTTGAGAAAAGCCAAAAAGTCAAGTTTTCTTCTTAACAATAACCTTTATTTTGGCGGGTTCGGCGCCCTCCATCCCGAAGAGGCCTTTATGTTCCTCGCGTAAAATCTTTATCTCAACGTCTTCTTTTTTGACGTTAAGCTTTGCGAGCGCTACTTTTATCGCTTCTTTGGTTGTCTTTGCCTCTACTTCGATGGATTCTTGCTTCATTGCAGCTTCCTCCTTATGACAGAATGCTCGACGACCATAAGCACCGTGTTTGTTAGCCAGTAAAGAACGAGTCCGGAGGGAAAGTTATAGAAGAGAAATCCGAAAAAAAGCGGGAAGAAAATCAGCATAATTTTCTGCTGTTGCTTTTGCTCCGGGCTTGCGCCGGAGGTGCTCTTTGTAGAAATCTTCTGCTGGAAAAACATGGCTCCCACCATAAGTAGAGGTAATATATGAATCTCATTACCCAATACCGGCAGAGTAAACGGCAAAGGAACGTAGTCGGGCCTAGATAAGTCCTTTATCCATAGGAAGTTAGCGCCTTTTAGCTCGATAGATCTTATCAACCCCTGGTACAAGGCAATAAATATAGGCATTTGTATCAAGAGCGGCAGGCATCCGCCTAACGGATTTACACTATACTGCTTGTAGAGTTCCGCTAGTTCCTTGTTTAATTTCTGTGGATTGTCCTTGTGGACTTTTCGCATCTTCTCGATGTGGGGCTGGATTTCCTGCATCTTGTGCATGGCAGAAAAGCTTTTACGCGTTAACGGGAATAGGATCATGTTGATAAGAAAAGTAAGCATTATAATCGCAACGCCCCAATTCCTAACCACCTTGTGGAATACTCTCAAGGTTGCGAGCAAGATTTTGCTAATGCCGCCGAATACGCCGTAATTTATAATCTGCTCCAGTCCGAAGCCCGGCGTTTTTAGCCTTACGGCATCGTTCGGGCCGATATACAGGACGTAAGAGTCCTCCAACATTGTGCCGGGATAGATGGGCAGCCTTTTTGTCCTTACGCCGCTTGCCAGCTCTGAGCGGCCGAATTGCCTTAATATAACCTCTTCCGAATCCTGCTGCGGTTTAAGGACCATGCAGAAATATCTCTCCTTGACGCCGGTCCATGAAATAATGCCTTTTATTACCGCCTCGCCGTTTTTTACCTTCGTATTCCTCACGAGTTTTCCGTCAACCATGGAATCTATTTCTATGAATCTTCTTCCCATCGCCTCGCCCGAGGGCTGCATGCCGGATGCGCCCAAGATATCATAATCCTTGTAGATTGTGTCTTTCCCGAGATTGTGAATGGATACCCGTAACTCTATGTAATCATTAGACTTATAAAAACGGTATTTTTTGGTAAGTTCGAATTTCCCGGGGATTGAGTAGGCGTAGGTAATTCTGTCTCTTTCTTTTTTGATGAGCTTAAAAGTTCGCCTGTCAAGGCCTTTCGTCAACGTGTTGCTTTTCACGGAAAAAACGGCCCTTTCCCCCTCCGCGCCCTGGACTAAATGTAGCGGGGCGCCTGTGCGGGGGTCGCGGTATTCCTTCAGTTTTACATCTTTTAAGGAGCCGCCTATACTTGTAAAGGTAAGGATGTACCTTTCCGTCTCCGCGATAGTGGTTTTTTCTTCGGCTGGTTCTTCCTGATAAGATTCCTGCGGTAATACTTGTTTCCCAGCCGGGGCAATTTTTTCGCCTCCGGTAATAACCTGCGGCGGCCTTTGGGGCTTTGGCGATAAAAATTGAAATGAGACTATAACAAGAATTGATAGGACTATTGCTACAATAAGACGTTTTTCCATATCTTCCTAAGCCGGATCGTAGCCGCCCGGGTGAAACGGGTGGCACTTTAAAATCCTTTTTGCGCTTTTAAATATTCCTTTAATTACACCTAATTTCCGTATGCATTCCATGCTGTACTCGGAGCACGAGGGGTAAAACCTGCATGTTCGTAACTTAAGTGGTGACAAATAGTTACGGTAAATTTTTATCATAAGGATGAGTGTTTTCCCAATCATTGTTTTAACGCTTCGGCTTCGATATTAAACCCTCTAGTTCACGCATAACTTGCTTGATATCTGAATCCCGGCACCCTGCCCTGGAGGCAACAACAAAATCGTAGCCACATCTTTCGGCTGTTATCCCTTTTCTGAACAATTCCTTTACTACCCTTCTCAACTTGTTACGCCTGGTAGCAAGCTTAAAGTGGGCTTTTGCAATTGATACGCCAACCCTCGCGTAGGGGAGTCTGTTCCGGCGCACGTATAAAATGAAGTGGGGGCTTGAGAACCTTCTGCCCTCTTTGTACGCCTTTCTGAAATCCAAGGACTTCTTGATGCGGTATTCTTTCTTCATCATACGCTTAAGCGGAGGCGCCTTTTCCTTCTGCGCCTCCGGAGCACCGCTCTGCCGGATGATGTACGCATCCGATGACGAAATCCGTGCGTGCGCTTTCTTTTCAGGTTGGATTTCGGCTTTAAATGCTTTTTCATAGGGTGTTGATTATATCATATCCGAGCCCCGAGTCAAGAAGAAAAAAGCGGTGTTTCCCCAAAATTTAATGGAGAAAGAAGCTGTCATCCTGAGCGAGCCGAAGGCGGGCGAAGGGTCTTTCGTTAAGATTCTTCGGCACTTCGTGCCTCAGAATGACAGGGTAAGGGCCCCGTGAAAAAATCTCTTGCAAAAAAATATTGTTTTGATATAATGTGTGCCTATCGGTTGCGATGCAACAGCTAGGCCGTACGATGGGGGGCATACACGCGCCTGTGGATAACTTGTGAATAAGTTGTATATTTGTGTTGGATTATATTGCAAATAGCTGTGGATAACTCATGGAGAAATCCCATACCCAGTTGTGGAACGAACTCCTGAACCGGCTAAAAACGGAAGTCAGCGAACAGGTATTTAACAACTGGTTCATCCAGATAGTGCCGGTCTCTTTTTCCGACGAGAAACTGGTGCTCGCTGTCCCTAACGAATTCGTCAAAGAATGGATCAGGGAAAGATATTTGAGCTTGTTTGACTCTCACCTGGGAAAAATCGCCGATAAAAAAATAAATATAGAGCTCGTCGTCTCCCCCCAGCCAAAAGAAGCGGGAGTTGCGCCCCCGGCTGAGAGCCCGAAACCCGCCTCCCGCAAGGGATGGTTCCGGTCGGTATTCCCCAAGCAACCAGAGGGAAACCATTTTCGCGAGACACGCATTAATCCTAAATATACTTTTGAAAATTTCGTCGTGGGGTCGAGCAACCGGTTCGCCCATGCAGCATCCCTGGCCATCGCCGAATCGCCGGCCAAAGCATATAACCCGTTTTTTATATACGGCGGGGTGGGCCTCGGGAAAACCCATCTCCTGCACGCAATGGGGAACGATCTTATCCAAAGGTCCGTTAAGGCAAAAATCCTTTACATATCCAGCGAGGAGTTTACCAACCAATTAATAACCGCTATCCAGAAAAGGTCCATGCCGCAATTTCGCCAGAGGTATAGAAATGTAGATGTCCTTTTAATCGATGATATACACTTTATAGCGGGGAAGGAATCCACCCAGGAAGAGTTTTTCCACACGTTCAATTCCCTGTATGATGCTCACAAGCAGATAGTTATGTCGAGCGACCGCTCGCCAAAGGAAATTTCCACACTTGAGGACAGGCTCGTCTCGAGGTTTGACTGGGGGTTGATAACCGATATCCAGTCGCCGGATTTTGAGACAAGGATAGCGATTTTAAGAAAAAAGAGTGAAAAAGAAACCACGTATCTGCCCGACGATCTTTTCTTTTTTCTCGCCGAAAACATAAAAACAAACATAAGGGAGCTAGAGGGGGCGCTGATCCGCGTGGTCGCTTACGCTAAATTGATGAATAAAAAGGTTTCGGTGGACCTCGCCAAAGAGGTGTTGAGGGGGATGTTTATCGAAGGTGAAAAAAGGGTGGGGGTTGAGTTAATACAAAAAAGGGTAGCGCAGTATTTTGATATACCTTTTCAGGATATGAAAGCTAAGAAAAGAACAAGGGCTGTGGCCTACCCTCGCCAGATTGCTATGTATTTAAGCAGGGACCTCACCGACCTCTCTCTTCCTGCGATAGGGCAGTTTTTTGGGGGGCGGGATCACACAACAGTGCTTCACGCGTGTGAGAAAATTGACAGGGATTTAAAAACTAATGGGAAAACGCGTTGGGTGGTTGACAGGTTGGTGTTGGATATAAAGAGATAGTGTGGGTATGTGGATATGTTGTGGATTGTTTTTTTATTGTAAGGCTTTTACCCCCAACGTGTTCTGTTGATATCAACAATTCACAACACCTACTACTACTACTACTTTTTATTTAATATCTAATAGTAGGAAGAAAGGGTTAATATATGAAATTCAAAACCGATAAAAACCAAATTTTTAAAACAATTCAAAAAGTGCAAAACGCGATCTCCTCAAAAAACACCCTACCCATACTATCTAATATGTTATTGGAAGTGCAAAAAAATAAACTGAAAATAACAGCAACCGACCTTGATATAGGGATATCCTCAACAATGCCGGTAAACCCAGAGGTAGAAGGCGCCATAACACTACCCGCCAAAAAACTCCTCGATATTATAAAAGAGCTACCCGACACCTCTGACATTTCCCTGTCTACAAAAAAAAATAATATGGCTACCATAGAGTGCGGCAAGATAGTTTTTAAAATAATCGGCCTGCCGAAAGATGAATTCCCCCAACCCCCAACCTTTAAAAACAAGGATACAATAACACTCCCACAAAGTTTTTTAAAAAACATGATATCCATGACGGTGTTTGCGGTAAGCCGTGACGAAACAAGGTATGTATTAAACGGGGTACTCCTTATTATAACCAACAAAACAATTAAGTTGGTCGCGACCGACGGCCGCAGGCTCGCTGTTATAGAAAAAAAACTCCCGAAAGAAACAATTATAGAGAAAGAAGTCATCGTCCCCACAAAAACAATCCAGGAACTAAGCAGGCTACTGGAAGAAGAGGGCGAGGTAAAAATAGCGTTCGACGAAAACCAGGTCCTTTTCGACCTCGGCGATACCATCATTATTTCGCGGCTCATAGAGGGGGAATTCCCCAATTACGAACAAGTTATACCGAAAGAGGTTAAAGAAAAAATCGTGGTTGACAAGAACGCGTTCCTTGCGGCCGCAAAAAGGGCGTCGATACTCACAAACCAGGACTCCATAGCCATAAAATTGGATATATCCAAGGGCAAAATAGCCGTTTCCAAAAACACTCCCTACATGGGGGAGGTAAGGGAAGAGGTTGGGGTCTCCTACAAAGGCAAAGACCTGGCCGTGGGCTTTAACCCGAATTATATTATAGAGGTATTAAAAAACATCGACGCGAAGGAAATAGGCTTTGAACTCGCGGAAAGCGATAGACCCGGCGTTATAAGGCTCGGCAGCGAATATGTTTACGTCGTCCTGCCTATGCAAATTACATGAAGGACGCACCTCTAAAAGATGTAGTAAAAAAAGTCATATCCGGCCTGGAAAAAAGACAGGAAGAAGAGATTGATATCGCCAGGGTATGGCAGGAAGCGGTCGGCAGGAAGGCATCGGCGCACACAAAACCCGCCTTTCTCAAGAAAAAGAGGCTTGTGGTGAATGTAAGCGATTCGAGCTGGCTTTACAAGTTAACGCTTGAAAAGAAAAAGATTATAAAAAAATTTAACGATAATATAAAAAGCCGGAAAAAAATCAAGGAACTCCAGTTTCGCATAGGAGAAGTATAATTTATGGCGAAGAAAAAACCCAAAAAGCAGGAAGTGCGGAAAGCCGCAAAAGAACCGAAGGCGCCGTCGAAGAAGTACGACGCCACGAATATACAGGTTCTCGAAGGCGTCGAAGCCGTCAGGAAAAGGCCCGCCATGTATATAGGGGACACCACCTTGCGGGGCCTGCACCACATGGTGTACGAAGTGGTTGACAATAGTATTGACGAAAGCTTAGCCGGATATTGCGACACGATAGACGTCTCCATTCATACCGATAATTCCGTAAGCGTCGTCGATAACGGAAGGGGAATCCCCGTTGATAAACACAAGACCCAAAAGAAACCCGCCGTTGAGGTCGTGATGACGACGCTCCACGCCGGCGGTAAGTTCGACCACAGGGTTTACAAGGTGTCCGGCGGCCTTCACGGCGTCGGGGTGAGCGTTGTAAACGCGCTTTCAGAATGGCTCGAGGTCGAGGTGCGAAGGGACGGCACGATTTACCGCCAGGAATACGAGAGGGGAAAGACCGCCACGCCCCTTAAGGTCATGGGGAAAACAGAGAAGACGGGCACGCGCGTAACATTTAAGCCCGACAGGGAGATATTCAAGGAGACAACGAAATTCAGCTACGACACGCTGGCCAACCGCCTGAGGGAACTCGCCTTTTTGAACAAAGGCATAAAAATTATCCTGAAGGACGAAAGACAGGACAAGGAAAGCCAGTTCCATTACGAGGGCGGGGTCGTATCTTTCGTGGAGCACCTGAATAAAAACAAGACCCCCCTCCACAAGAAAGTAATATGCCTCTCGAAAGAAAAAGACAGGATTTCCGTCGAGGTGGCGATGCAGTATAACGACGGGTACGCCGAAAACATATTTACCTTCGCCAATACCATAAATACCATAGAGGGCGGCACGCACCTCACGGGCTTTAAGTCGGCGCTTACAAGGACGCTTAACCAGTACTGTAGGAATAAAAAACTGCTGAAGGAGGGTGTAACGCTATCCGGCGACGACACCAGGGAAGGCCTCACGGCGGTCATAAACATCAAACTCCCGAACCCGCAGTTCGAAGGACAGACCAAGGCAAAGCTCGGAAATTCCGAGGTCGAAGGCGCCGTGGAATCCGTCGTGAACGAGGCGCTGGGGGCGTTTCTGGAGGAAAATCCTTCCGTCGGCAATAAAATCGTGGACAAGAGTATCTTGGCACAGAAGGCGCGCGACGCAGCAAGAAAGGCACGCGAACTTACCAGAAGGAAAGGCGCCCTTGAGGCGGGGAGCTTACCCGGAAAACTCGCGGATTGCTCGGAGGAAGATCCGAAGGTATGCGAGCTCTACGTTGTCGAGGGCGATTCTGCCGCGGGATCATCGAAGCAAGGACGCGATCGGAGATACCAGGCAATCTTGCCGCTTAAGGGAAAGATTCTAAACGTCGAAAAAGCGGCCCTGGACAAGGTATTAAACAACGAAGAGATACGGATACTGATAACCGCTATCGGAACGGGGATAGGCGAGGAGTTTAAGGTGGAGAACATAAGATACGATAAGATCATTCTTATGTGCGACGCGGACATAGACGGCTCCCACATAAGAACGCTTCTTCTTACGTTCTTTTACAGGGAAATGAAGGAACTTGTGGAAAAGGGCCATATTTATATCGCCCAGCCCCCACTTTACAAAATCAAAACAGGAAAAAGGGAAGAATACATAAACACCGAAGACGAAATGAACGCGATACTGATAGACCAAGGCACCGAAGGCCTTGAAGTCGTAAGAATAAAGGACAAATATGATTTTAGCGATAAGAAGCTGAAGGAAGTATTAGGGGTTTTATTACAGGTAGAAGCGCTCTCTTCTGCTATAGAGAGACGTGGAGTAAAATTCCCAATATTCTTGTCTTTTAAACACCCAAAGACCAAAAAACTGCCATTTTATAGGGTAAAAGTGGAGGGAGAATACAAATTTATGTATGATGACGATGAAGTCGCGGCTTTTACCAAGAAAATGCAAAAAAAGCTCGGTAAGGACTCGGAACTTGATATAACAGAATTTTTTGAGGCCAGGGAACTTAACAAACTGAGCGCGCAGCTCGGAAAACTAAAAATCGACATAGCCAATTACAACCCCCAGCAGGACGGAAAGAAGCCGCTTTTCAAGGTCAAGAGAGACAAGGAATCAAAGGATATATTCAGCCTGCGAGGGCTTTTGAGATTTGTGCTGGATCTCGGGAAACGCCACATGTCTATACAGCGGTACAAAGGCCTGGGCGAGATGAATCCGAACCAGCTCTGGGAGACCACGATGGACCCGGAAAAGCGTATTATGCAGAAGGTAACGGTAGAAGACGCGGTCGAGGCGGACGCCATGTTCACGGTTTTGATGGGTGACCAGGTCGAGCCGCGCAGGAAGTTTATAGAAAAGCACGCCCCTGAGGTGAAGGTGCTGGATATTTAAAAGGAGTCACATGTATACCCGTAACGAAAAGGTAGTTCCTGTCTATATCGAAGAGGAGATGAAAGATTCCTACATCAATTACGCGATGAGCGTAATTATCGGCAGGGCCCTTCCGGATGTAAGAGATGGATTGAAGCCGGTTCATCGTAGAATTTTATACGCGATGAAAGAACTAAACCTCGAGCACAACAAGCCGTACAAGAAAAGCGCGAGGATAGTGGGGGAAACCTTAGGTAAATATCACCCGCACGGAGATATGGCAATTTACGACACACTTGTACGTATGGCACAGGACTTTTCTTTACGCTATCCTTTAATCGACGGGCAAGGCAATTTTGGCAGCGTTGATGGGGATCCCGCTGCCGCGCAACGTTATACAGAAGCAAGGCTTGAACGAATAACGGATTTAATGCTTGCCGACATCGAAAAAAACACGGTTAAATTTACTCCCAACTTTGACAGCTCTCTTAAGGAGCCAAGCGTCCTTCCAGCCGCGCTTCCTAACCTTATGCTGAACGGCTCAACCGGCATCGCTGTCGGGATGGCGACAAACATACCGCCTCACAATCTCTCCGAAGTCGTCGCGGGCATAACCCATTTGATCGACAACCCCGATTGTGAAATAAAAGACCTGATGAAAAAGATTAAAGGCCCAGACTTTCCTACGGGCGGCATTATATGCGGCAAGGAAGGCGTGAAGAAAGCCTATGAGACGGGAAGGGGACGGCTCCTTGTTCACGCCAGGGCCTCTATCGAGAGCCAGAAAAGCGGGAAAGAAAGCATAATCATTACGGAAATCCCGTATCAGGTGAACAAGAATAATTTAATTTCGTCTATCGCCAATCTCGTACAGGACAAAAAAATCGAAGGCATTTCAGACCTGAGGGACGAATCGGATAAGGACGGCATGAGAATCGTCATCAAACTCAAGCGCGGCCAGAATTCCCAGGTAGTCCTCAACCAGCTCTACAAGCATACCCAGATGCAGACGACATTCGGCATCATAATGCTCGCCATCGTAGAAAACCGCCCGAAGATCCTCAATTTAAAGGAAATGCTTTCCGCTTATGCGAGCCACAGAAAGAGCGTAATAACAAGGAGAACAAGGTTTGATAAGGAAAAAGCGGAAGCGAGAGCCCACATATTAGAAGGCCTCAAAATCGCCCTTAAAAACCTTGACAGGGTAATAAGCATTATAAAGAAATCGAAAGACCCCCAAACCGCCAGGAACGAGCTTATGAAGAGGTTCAAATTAAGCGATAAACAAGCCCAGGCAATTCTTGAGATGCAGCTTCAGCGCCTTACGAACCTCGAGCGGGCGAAAATAGACGGAGAATATAAAGAGCTGATCAAAAAAATTGCTTATCTTACCTCGATTCTTGCCAGCGAGAGGAGGGTTCTCGACATAATCAAGGAGGAGCTCGCCGAAATAAATAAGAAATTCGGTGACGAGAGAAGAACCGAGCTTATGGGAGAAGCCGAAGAGCTCGAGATGGAGGACCTGATCCAGGAAGAAGACGTCGTTATAACCGTAAGCCATTCGGGCTATATAAAACGGCTTCCCGTAAGCGCGTATAAAAAGCAGCACCGCGGCGGAAAAGGCATAACCGGCGCGGGCATGAAAGAAGAAGACTTTATAGAGGACCTCTTTGTCGCGTCCACGCACGATAACCTACTTTTCTTCACCGACAAGGGGAAGGCTTTCACGGTCAAGGTTTACGACATTCCCCAGACCGGCCGCGTCGCAAAAGGGAAGGCCATCATTAACATGCTATCGCTCTCGAGCGGGGAGAAGATTACATCCAGCATCCCCGTCAAAAAGTTCGACGAGGGGACATTTTTAATGATGGTCACAAGGGCCGGCAAGATAAAGAAAACGGCCCTTTCTGCATTTGCAAATATAAGAAAAAGCGGTATAATAGCAATTTCTCTCGCCACCGGCGACAACCTTATGGCGGCAAAGCTTACCTCCGGCAGGGATGATGTATTTATCGCGACAAAAGAGGGAAAAGCCATAAGGTTTTCGGAGAAGGCGATAAGGGATATGGGAAGGGGCGCCGCCGGGGTGCGGGGCATGAACCTGGGCAAGAAGGATACCGTTATCGGCATGGAAGTTATTAGCGACAAAAAAGCGACGCTTTTAAGCGTTACGGAAAACGGATTTAGCAAGAGAACAGAAGCGGGCGAATACCGAATCCAATCAAGGGGCGGGAAAGGCATCATCAACTTAAAAGTAACAGGCAAAAACGGCCCCGTAGTCGGCCTTAAGCTCGTTTCGGACAAAGACGATATAATGATTATAACCTCAAAGGGCATGGTCGTGCGCTGCGCCGTAAAGGACATACGCGCCACGGGCCGCGCCGCGCAGGGCGTACGCATTATCAAGCTTGGCAAAGCTGACAAAGTCGTTTCGGTAGCGAGGGTTGTTAAGGAGGAATAGCGAAATTTTGGCCCCCATCGTCTAGCCCGGCCTAGGACATCAGATTTTTCCCGCCGTTACTGACGTATGGCGGGACCCCGCCATGCCGAAGGCATGCGGCGGGGCATTCTGAAGACCCGGGGTTATGTTATGTATAATGTGTATATAGCAAAGAGCAGAAAAACAGGGCATTGCTACATAGGGAGCGCAGCTGACGTGGAAAACAGGATAAAACAGCACAATAGCAACCAGACGCGTTCAACAAGAAACAAAGGACCACATATACTTGTTTATAAAGAAACGCTGGCAACAAAAACCGAAGCACGAAAAAGAGAAAACCAGTTAAAGAAGCTTAAAGGAAATAGACAGCTTAAAAGATTAATTGAGAATACGCCCCCATCGTCTAGTCCGGTCTAGGACATCAGATTTTCATTCTGAAGACCCGGGTTCGAATCCCGGTGGGGGTGCTTTTAAATAGGTCTAGGACATCAGATTTTTCCCGCCGTTACTGACGTATGGCGGGACCCCGCCATGCCGAAGGCATGCGGCGGGGCATTCTGAAGACCCGGGTTCAAATCCCGGTGGGGGTGCTTTATCATGAAAAAACACAAGAACCTCAAAATCGCGCACGTGCACTGGGCGTTTCCGCCGATAATAGGCGGCGTGGAAACGCACCTCGTCATGCTTCTTCCCGAACTTGTCAAAAAAGGGCATAATGTGAGCCTTCTTACCGGTTCCGTAGAAGGGACGAAGGCACACGACATCTACAAGGGCATTAAAATGACACGCGAGCCCATAATGAACTTAAACTGGTTAGCCAAGAGAGGATTGGTCGGGGTCGAAGATGAAGTAAGGCGCGTAATCAGCTCTTTTCTCGACAGGACAAAACCCGAGATCGTCCACGGGCACAATATGAACTACTTCAGCAAGGTGCACGCCAAAATCCTGGAAGAGGAGGCGAAGAAAAAAAGAAAGATCCCGCTTATCCTCACCGCGCACAATTCGTGGGACGACATGCTTTTTCTGAAACTGACAACAGGCATCGCGTGGGACCACATAATCGCAGTAAGCTACTATATCAAAAAGGAACTTATGGGCATAGGCTGCGACGGCAAGCAGGTAACGACCATCCACCACGGGATAGACGTTGATAAGTTCAAGCCGGCCAATAAGAAACGATACAAGGGGAGGCTTCGTTTTCTTAAAAATAAAAGGGTTATTTTCCATCCGGCGAGGATGGGCATTGCCAAGGGCTGCGATATCAGCGTAAAGGCGATGCGGCCGGTTCTCAAGAAATTCCCGGACGCGGTCTTGGTCTTAGCCGGGACGAAAAATATCGTGGACTGGGAGATCACGCAGCAGAAGGATATCGCCTATATCGTGGACCTGATAGACTCACTCGGCATAAAAAACAACCTGCTCATCGAGATGTTTACGCTGGATGAAATGGTGGACCTTTACGCTATCGCGGAGGTCTGCCTATACCCATCTACGGTAGGGGAGCCGTTCGGATTAACGATGCTTGAGGCCCTGGCCTCGGGGAAACCCATGATAGTAACCAATTCCGGAGGCATGCCCGAGGTTATACAGGACGGCATAAACGGCTACGTCGTTCCCGTAAGGGACTACGAGGCAATCGCCACCAAGATAATCACGCTTTTAGGCGACGAAGCCTTAAGGGAGCGGATCGGCACAACGGGCCGGAAAATCACCAAGCTCAGGTTCACCAAGGAAATCATGACCGACAATAACATCAGCATATACAGGGATGTTCTGGACGCAAAATGAAAATCGAAATACTTTTACTCCTTCTCCTTACAGCGATTTTGTGGGGGGTAACGCCTGTTCTTGAAAAGATAGGCCTCGGAAGGGTGGACCCGCTAACGGGCGTTACTATAAGAAGCATAGCCGTGGCATTTTCTCTTATTATATACCTACTTTTTACAGGGAGGATAAAACAGGTTTTACAGGCTGATTTTAAAGCGATAGTTATTTTTTCCGTAACCGGGCTGATAGCCGGGCTTTTCGGCATGCTTACGTACTTTGCCGCACTCAAGCGGGGCGCTACCTCGCAAGTTGTGCCAATAGCCGCCACCTACCCTTTGATCGCTGTCATATTGAGCATTCTTATTCTTGGCGAACGCGTCACGCCGATACGCATAGCCGGAACTGCATTTATAATACTCGGCATATGGTTTGTGCAAGGGTAAGGTTATGTGCGGCATAATAGGATACACGGGGAAACGCGACGCGGCAAAAATCCTCGTAAAAGGGTTGAAGAGGCTCGAGTACAGGGGCTATGATTCCGCGGGCATAGCCGTTTTGCATGATAACTCGATTGCCTTCAGCAAAAAGCCCGGGAAACTCCACGTCCTTGCGGATGAGTTAAAATGCTTTCCCCTGGAGGGTATGGTCGGCATCGGCCACGTAAGGTGGGCCACACACGGTATCCCGAACGAATTGAACGCCCACCCTCACCTCGATTGCAAGGGCCGGATCGCCGTCGTCCACAACGGCATCATAGAAAACCACCAGTCGCTTAAAAGGGAACTTATAAAAGGAGGGCATAAATTCACCTCCGACACGGACACCGAGGTCATCCCCCACTTAATAGAGAAGCATTACAGGGGCAACCTTCTGGAAGCCGTCCGGAAAACCATAAATCTCCTCAAGGGCTCCTACGCCATCTGCTGCGTTCACAGTAACGAGCCGGATAAAGTAGTCGGTGCCCGCTACGACAGCCCGCTCATCGTCGGCATCGGTAGGGATGAGAATTTTCTCGCAAGCGACATACCCGCCGTACTGGATTACACGAAAGACATTATATTCCTTGAAAATTCAGAAATAACGGAGATCTCGCCCGATTCCGTAAAAACAATCAACCGCAAAAACAAAAAAATCCCGAAAAAAACAACCCGCATAAAGTGGAGCTTGAAACAGGCCGAGAAAGAGGGCTTTAGGCATTTCATGCTGAAGGAGATTTTCGAGCAGGCCGACGTCGCGAAGAATATACTAAAAGAGCGGCTGAGGGGCGGCAAGGTATATTTTGAGGAACTCGCGCTTCGAAACGACGTGTTTAAAAACATAAAGAATATAGCGATAGTCGCCTGCGGCACCGCCTACCACGCCTCGCTCACGGGCAAGTACATACTGGAAGAACTCGCAGGGGTTCCGGTCTGGGTGGACACCTCGAGCGAATTCAGATACAGAAGGCCGCTTGTCGGAAAAAATACGCTGGCAATCTTCGTATCGCAGTCCGGCGAAACAGCAGACACCCTCGCCGCCATGAGGGAGGCCAAAAAAAGAAAAGCAAGGACTCTCGCAATATGCAACGTCCTTGCAAGCTCCATAGCCAGGGAGGCCGACGGAGTAATATACACGCACGCGGGAGCAGAAATCGCCGTCGCATCCACAAAAGCGTACATGGCGCAGCTTGCGATACTTTATCTACTGGCGATCCACATCGCCCGCGTAAGGGGCGCTATATCCAACAAGGCCAGACACAGGCTCCTTAAAGAGTTCGGAAAAGTCCCAAGGCTTTTGAAAAAGGTGTTAAAGGACCTAAGCGGAGAGGACAACAAATGCGCATCTTACGCGAAGGACTTCAGGAAATACTACCGCAAGATGCACAATAAGAGCACATTTTTATATCTGGCCAGGAACATAAATTATCCCAATGCCCTCGAGGGCGCCCTTAAGCTGAAAGAGATATCTTACATAGCGGCGGAGGGCTACCCCGCCGGTGAAATGAAGCACGGCCCGATTGCCCTTATCGACGAAAACCCCTGGGTTGTATGCATTGCCACCGATTCCGCCGTTTACGAGAAGATGCTAAGCAACATACAGGAGGTAAGGGCGCGCAGCGGCAAGGTTGTCGCCATAGTAACAAAGGGCAACAGAGACTTCGCCGGCCAGAATATAAGCTATGTTATCGAAATTCCGAAAATAGACGAGTTCTTTTCACCGATGCTCGTGGTTATTCCGCTTCAACTTCTGGCTTATTACGTCGCGCTGAAATTCGGCCTCGACATAGACCAGCCGCGCAACCTCGCGAAATCGGTTACGGTGGAATAAATGCGAAAAGGGACGCTCTACATTGTAAGCACCCCCATCGGCAACCTCGAGGACATAACCCTGAGAGCCATTCGCGTACTGAAGGAAGCCGATTTCATAGCCGCCGAGGACACAAGACGTACGAGAATACTCCTTGACAGGTACGGTATAAAGAAAAAATTAATCAGTTTTTATTCCTATAATAAGCTCATAAAGAAAGATCGGATTGTCGGCCTTTTAAAGGAAGGGAGAAACATAGCCCTTGTTTCGGACGCGGGCACGCCAGGGATATCAGACCCGGGTTTCTCGCTCATAAAAAGCGCCATAGAAAACACCGTCCCCATCGAGGCCATTCCAGGGCCGACAGCGCTCATTACCGCTTTGGTTTTGTCCGGGAAACCGACGAATAAATTTGTATTTGAAGGTTTTCTCCCGAGCAAACCATCGAAAAGAAGAAAGAGGCTGAAATTTCTTAAAAATGAAGAAAGGACGGCTATCATATACGAGTCCTCTCACAGAATAACAAGGCTCCTTGGGGACATGCTCGATATATTCGGCGACAGGGAGATCGCGCTTGCGAGGGAACTTACGAAAAAATTCGAGGAGATAAGAAGAGACAGGACAAGCGCGCTTTTGGAGCATTTCTCCGAAGAGAAGCCGCGCGGGGAATTTATCGTGGTTATAGGAGGATCCGATGAGTAAAAAGGCGCTTATTACGGGCATAACCGGCCAGGACGGGAGTTACCTGGCGGAGTTTTTATTGCACAAAGGCTACGAGGTGCACGGGATAATAAGGCGCTCGAGCACATTTAATACCGGAAGGCTGGAACATATCTACGTCGATCCGCACGCGTCGAAGGCGCACCTCTTTTTGCATTACGGCGACCTTTCCAACTCCGAACAGGTTTCCAACATCGTCTATAACGTCCAGCCCGACGAAATATACCATTTGGCAGCTCAATCTCACGTGAGGGTAAGTTTTGACATGCCGGAATATACGGGCGACGTGGTGGCGCTGGGGACGACGAGAATACTGGAGACCTTAAGAAGGAGCAGTAGAAAAGCGCGATTTTATCAGGCATCCTCAAGCGAGATGTTCGGCTTGAGCCCTTCGCCGCAGAACGAAAAAACACCCCTTATGCCAAGGAGTCCCTATGCGGCCGCCAAGGCCTATGCCTACTGGATGGTGGTGAACTACAGGGACGGTTACAATATGTTCGCCACAAACGGCGTTTTATTCAACCACGAATCACCCAGACGCGGGGAGACATTCGTGACGAGAAAAGTTACGAAGGCCGTCGCAAACATCGTTGCCGGCAGGCAAAAGAAACTTTACATAGGCAACCTCAAGGCGAGAAGGGATTGGGGCTACGCGCCCGAGTACGTGGAGATAATGTGGAAGATTTTACAGCAGAAAAGCCCCTGCGATTACGTGATAGGAACAGGCAGGACCCGCTCCGTCGAGGATCTGGTGAGGCTGGCTTTCGGCTACGCGGGCCTCGACTATAAAAAATACATAGAAATAGACAGGCACTATTTCAGGCCTACGGAAATAAATGAGCTTGTCGCCGACTGCGACAAGGCGAAAAAGGAGCTCGGCTGGCAACCGAAGATACAACTGGAAGACCTTGTGAAGATAATGGTTGATTCCGATATGCGAAGCGTCGGTCTTAAACCAGTCGGAGGGGGCGAGGCGGTTTTGAAAGAAAAGTTTCCCGGGAAGTGGTGGAAGGCGGACTGATGGCTTTCTGGCAAGAGAAGAGGGTGCTCGTAACAGGCGGGGCGGGATTTTTAGGTTCTTACATAGTCGAGAAGCTCGTGGCGCGTAACTGTAAAAACATTTTCGTGCCCAAGAGCAAGGATTACGACCTCGTCTCTCTCGCCGCAGTTAAAAAAGTTTACAGGGATTCAAAACCGGATATAGTAATACACCTGGCGGCGAAGGTAGGCGGCATAGGCGCGAACAGAAAAAATCCGGGCAAGTTCTTCTACGAGAATCTCATAATGGGCGCCCAGCTGATGGAAGGAGCCAGGCTTTCCGGCGTAGAAAAATTTGTAGCCCTGGGGACCGTATGCTCTTACCCGAAGTTTACGCCTGTGCCCTTCAGGGAGGAGAACCTGTGGGACGGCTACCCGGAAGAGACGAATGCTCCCTACGGCCTGGCGAAGAAAATGCTTCTCGTCCAGGCCCAGGCCTACAGGCAGCAATACGGCCTTAACGGCATTTTCCTTTTATCAGTTAATCTCTACGGGCCGGGGGATAATTTTGACCCTGAGAGTTCTCACGTAATACCCGCGCTTATAAAGAAATGCTGTGACGCGATAAGGGAAGGCAAAGACGAGATAGCTGTCTGGGGGACGGGTAAGCCCACGAGGGAGTTTCTATACGTCGAAGATTGCGCGGAAGCCATGCTTTTGGCGGCAGAGAGGTATAATAAGCCGGATCCGGTGAACATCGGCGCCGGATTTGAGATTTCCATAAAGGATTTGGTAAGTTTAATTGCCGAGCTTACGGGATTTGAGGGGAAAATCGCCTGGGATACCACCAAGCCGGACGGGCAGCCAAAAAGGACGCTGGACACATCGAAGGCAAAAAAGGAATTCGAGTTTACTGCAAAGATCCCCTTAAAGGAAGGCCTCGAGAGGACGATAGAATGGTATAAGCGCTTGACAAGCGCCGTTTAAGTGCTAAAATAGATACCCCATACGAATATGATAAACCAGACGCTAGTCCTTATAAAACCCGACGGGTTAAAAAAATCGCTGACCGGCAATGTCCTGACCCGGCTTTCCGAGACCAAACTCGACATAATCGCCGCGAAAATTGTGCGCGTCTCCCACAAACTCGCCGAAGAACACTATAAACACATGACCGATAAGTCCTTTTACGAGGAACTTATCAAGTATATCATGGGACACTATCACAAAAAAAAGGTTATGGCGCTTGTTTACTGGGGGGAGGGGGCCATCAAAAAGGTCCGCGGGATTTGCGGCACCACCAACCCGGAAGAGGCGGATGTGGTTTCCATAAGGGGCCAGTACGGCAGGATTACGACAAAAGGCGTTTACGAGAACGTTATCCACGCCTCGACCGACGAGGGAGAAGCCGAGCGGGAGATAAAGCTGTGGTTTGAGCCCGATGAGCTCATAGTGGATATTTATCCGATGAAGAAGATTAAGCTGAATAAAGAAAAGCGGACGTGGGCATGATAAAATCGATGACGGGTTTCGGCAGGACCGAGACGCGTACCAAACTCGGCCTGTTCGCGGTGGAAATAAGGACGCTGAACCACAAGTTCCTGGAGATAACCCCCAAGTTACCGAACAGCCTCGTGATTTTCGACGACAAAGTCAAAAACCTCGTTAAGAATAAGATAAAAAGGGGCAAGGTTTACCTCAACCTGATTCATGAGAGCACAGAAGAGGCGTCCGCCCATCTTTACATAGACGAAAAGCTAGCCAAAAGCTACGTCAGCAAACTGAAGAAACTGAAACGCCAATTGGGCATAGAGGATCAGATAAGGCTTGCCGAAATTATTTCATTTCCCGGCGTGATAGATTATAAACCGGGGCCGAAAGACACCTCCAGGGTGTGGCCTTTAATGCGAGAGGTCGTCGACGAGGCCTTAAAAAAGCTTTTAAGAGACAGGGAGAGGGAAGGAGGCTTTCTCTTTGGGGACATGACAAAGAGGCTACGGCGCATAAAAAGGATAGTAAAGGACATCAAAAGAAGCGCCGATTCAAACGTTCAGACTTACAAAAGGAGACTTAAAGACAGGATAAAAGAACTCTCGGGCGGGTACGCCGTTGACAGGGGAAGGCTCGAGGTAGAGGTGGCGATTTTTGCGAAAAACAGCGACATAACGGAGGAATTGACCCGGCTTGACAACCACATACGCAATTTCACAAGGGCCATAAAAAAAAGCGGCGAGGTAGGAAAGAAACTTGACTTCATCGCCCAGGAGCTCCACAGGGAGATAAACACCGTGGGGTCGAAATCGAGCGGCTTCAACATTTCCAAAGGCGTAATCGAGATAAAGACAGAAATCGAAAAGATAAGGGAGCAGCTTAAGAACATCGAATGAGGAAAGG
>JBARPB010000097.1:0-13420 GCA_049642705.1 Candidatus Omnitrophota bacterium | reverse complement strand
CGCCTGGTGTATGACCTTTGCGAAAATGCGGCAAAAAACGGCGTGGAGTTTTACCTCCGCGCGAAAGTTGAAAAGATAAACGCGCTCGGCAGAACCAATTTCGAGATATTTACCAAAAAAGGCAAATTCAAAACGAGATACGTAATCAACGCCGCCGGGCTTTTTGCGGACGAAGTATCGGGAATGGCCGGAATAGACGATTTCGAAATAAAACCCAGAAAAGGCGAAGAATTTCTTCTGGATAAAAAGAAAGAGCATCTTACAAACCATGTCCTCTTTCCGCTCCCTGCCGGAACATCCAAGGGCATATTGGTCATAAAAACCTCCGACGGAAATCCCATGATCGGGCCGACCGCGCACGATGTAGATAGCAAAGAGGATTTATCTACCTCTTGTGCCGCTCTCAAAGAAGTTTTCACCTCCGCAAGGAGGCTTCTCCCTACCTTGAGCGAAAACGATATCATTGCTTATTTTGCGGGCCTGAGGCCTGCCTGCGGGCATGACTTTATAATTCGACATGAAGATAAGGTGCCCGGGTTTGTCAACGTAGCGGGAATTCAGTCACCGGGGCTCACGGCCGCTCCCGCAATAGCCCTTATGGTATGCGATATCTTAAAGGAAAAAGGCCTCGCAATGAAGGAGAAATCTATTTTCCACAAACACCACCGGGAAGAGGCCCATCTTTTTGCCATCCCGCTTGATAAGACCAAAAGGCTTATAAAGAAAAATTCAAAATACGGAGACATTGTCTGCAGGTGCGAGATGGTATCCGCCAAGGAAGTAGAAGAAGCGATTGACCGTGGCGCCACGACGCTTGACGGGATAAAATTCAGGACCCGCGCCCAGGCAGGCCGCTGCCACGGCGGTTTTTGCACATCAAGGATTATGAAAATCTTAGCCGAAAAAACGAAAAAGCCCTTAACCGAAATAAGTAAAAGGGGAAAGGGCTCCGAAATCGTTAAAGAGGACAGGAAAAATGAATGAAAGGGACCTCGTTATAGTCGGGGGCGGTCCCGCCGGCATGGCGGCGGCTATTTCGGCTCATGAAAACGGTGTAGATAATATTTTACTCCTTGAAAGAGACCAGTACCTTGGGGGCATACTGAATCAGTGCATACACACTGGTTTCGGCCTCAAGTATTTCAAGGAGGTTTTAACGGGCCCTGAATACGCTGCCCGCTTTATCGAAAAAACGAAGGGCATAAAAGATATAGAAGTAAGCCTTCAGTCTTTTGCCGTGCACCTTACAGCCGATAAAGTACTAACATACCTGAAGCCGGGTAAGATGGAGCAGGTACGGGCAAGGGCGCTTATTATGGCAACGGGATGCAGAGAGCGAACCCGCGAGATGGTTCACATCGCAGGCACAAGGCCGGCCGGTATTTTTCCCGCAGGGCTCGCGCAGAAACTGGTAAATATAGAGGGCCTCCTGCCGGGTAAAGAAGTGGTAATCGTCGGATCGGGCGATATAGGCCTTATCATGGCGCGCCGGTTTACATTTGAAGGCGCAAAGGTAAAAGCCGTTGTTGAGATACAGGGGCAGTCCCGCGGCCTTGTGCGAAATATTGTCCAGTGCATAGAGGACTTTGATATTCCGATTTATTTCGACCATAAGATTTCAAGGATTTACGGAAAAAATCGCGTTGAGAAAGTCAATGTTGTCAAGGTAGACGAAAAATTCAGTGAAATCCCCGGCACGAAATTTCAGATAGAATGCGATACAATTTTAATATCAGTCGGGCTTATCCCCGAAAATGAACTTATAGAAATGGCAGGCGTTGAAATGGACAAAAGGACGAATACCCCCGTCTCGCACGAGCCGAACAAAACTTCCATAGCGGGGCTTTTCGCCTGCGGAAATGCTTTTAAAGTTTATGACATTGTGGACTCAGTTACGCAGGATAGCCTGGTCGCGGGCCGCCTTGCGGCGGAATACCTGAGGAGTTTAAAGTGGCGATAAAAAAGCTTGTATGTATAGAATGTCCCACCGGTTGCCACATAACCGTAGATATAGAAAAAAATAAAGTACTGAAAATAAGCGGAAACAAGTGCCCAAAGGGCGAAAAATACGCCCTCTCCGAAGCCAAAAACCCCATGAGGGTTTTGACGACTTCTGTTTTGGTAGAAGGCATGCCTTTTAAAATGCTCGCCGTAAAGACAGACAAGCCCATCCCGAAGGCAAAACTTTTCGAAGCGATGCGCAAAGTCAAAAAGATAAGGCTGAAAAAGCCCGTCCACGTAGGAGGCGTTGTTGCTTCAAACTTTATGGGCCGCGGCGTAAACCTGATCGCGACAAAAGAATTTTTCTGGAAATAAAGAACTTAACCAAGGAGGTGTAGATATGGATTGGGGGATTAAAAATCGGCTTAGCAAACTCATCCAGCCTGACGGGCATTGTTTCTTTTTACCCATTGATCACGGGTATTTCCAGGGGCCTACCACAAACCTTGAAAAACCGAGTGAAACTATCAAACCACTTCTTCCTTACTGCGACGCCCTCTTTGTTACAAGAGGGGTGCTTCGCTCATGCGTAAATCCCGTAAAAAGTAAACCTATAATATTAAGGGTATCCGGCGGCACGAGCATGGCCGGAAAGGACCTTGCTAACGAAGGCGTTACTACCTCTATAGATGAGATTATCCGGCTTAACGCCTCTGCTGTCGGCATTTCCGTCTTCGTGGGAAGCGATTACGAGCGCCAGACATTGTTAAACCTTTCAAGGCTTGTCAACGGATGCGAAAACTACGGCATCCCCGTAATGGCCGTTACGGCCGTGGGAAAAGAACTTGTAAAACGTGATGCCCGCTACCTTGGCCTGGCTTGCCGTATCGCGGCGGAACTGGGTGCACGCGTAGTAAAAACCTACTGGTGCGAGAAGGATTTTGACAAGGTAGTGAGGGGCTGTCCTGTTCCGGTAGTTATTGCAGGCGGGCCGAAATGCAAGACAGAACTTGAAGTGTTCGAGTTCGTCTACGACGGCATGCAAAAAGGCGCAATTGGCATTAATTTGGGGAGGAATGTCTGGCAGAACGCCAATCCCGTGGGCATGGCGAAGGCACTTCAGGCAATAATTCACAAAAACATAACCCCCAAAGAAGCGCAAGAGATATATAATAGCAACAAATAATATGCGCGTTGCAATGTATTATAACAACCGCGACGTGCGGTTGGAGGAGATGCCGAAGCCGAAAATCGGCACCGGCGAGATCCTCGTAAAAGTAATAGCAAGCGGTATCTGCGGTACCGACGTTCTGGAATGGTACCGCCTTAAAAAAGCGCCCCTTGTTCTTGGCCATGAAATCGGCGGAGAAATCACCGAAGTAGGAAAAGGCGTAAAAAATTATAAATCCGGCGACCGGATTTTTGTATCGCACCACGTCCCCTGCAACAGGTGCCGGTTTTGCCTCGCCGGGCATCACACCGCCTGCGAGACGCTGCATACCACAAACTACTTTCCCGGCGGATTTGCCGAATATATAAAGGTGCCTAAAATTAACGTCGAACACGGCGTATTTTTACTTCCGAAGGAAGTATCTTTTGAAGAGGCAACTTTTATCGAACCCCTGGCCTGCGTTATTCGCGGGCAGAGGATAGCTGATTTGCAAAAGGGCCGGAGCGTGCTTATCCTCGGTAGCGGCATTTCGGGGTTACTGCATCTTTTACTTGCGCGCGCAAAAGGTGCAGGGCGCATAATCATGACAGACATAAACGCATACCGTATGAAAAAAGCGAAAGAGCTCGGCGCGGACGAAGTGATAGACGGCCGAAAGGGCGTATCCGTTAAAGCCGACCTTGTAATAGTGTGCACGGGCGCAATGCCTGCTTTCAAGCAGGCCTTAAAGTGTGTGGATCGGGGCGGTGCGGTCTTATTTTTCGCGTGCACAGAACCCGGTACTGACCTTCCTCTCTCTATTAATGAATTCTGGCGGAACGAAATAAAATTAATCACTTCATACGCCAACAGCCCAACGGATGCCACCGAAGCGATAGAGTTGATTCGCACGCGCCGTATTCCGGTCGGCAAAATGATTACGCACAGGTTAAAACTGGAGGAAACGGGGAAGGGTTTTCAGCTTGTCGCAGCGGCGAGGGAATCGATTAAGGTAATTATTTCGCCTTTCCCTGGTCGGCGACGGATTTCATCGCCTTCTTGACCTCTTCGGGGTCTCCCAGGTAATAGTGCTTTATCGGCTTTAAGTTCTCGTCGAGTTCGTACACAAGCGGTATGCCGGTAGGAATATTCAGCTTGACAATTGCTTCGTCCGAGATATTGTCCAGGTATTTCACCAGTGCCCTTAGGCTGTTGCCGTGGGCGGAGACGAGGACCTTCTTGCCCGCTTTTAACGTAGGCGCTATTGCTTCATGCCAGTAGGGCAGGAATCGCCCCACCACATCTTTCAGGCACTCCGTCGACGGAATATCCTTTTCGGGCAAATCTTTGTATCTCGGGTCGTGACACGGATGGCGCTTGTCGCTTTTTTCAAGTGCGGGGGGCCTCACGTCGTAAGCCCTGCGCCACTTAAGGACCTGTTCTTCCCCGTATTTTTTTGCCGTTTCAGCTTTATTTAACCCCTGGAGTGCGCCGTAGTGTTTTTCGTTCAGCCGCCAGGAGCGTTTTACAGGAAGCCACATGAGGTCCATTTCATCCAGAACGATCCACAGTGTTCTCGTTGCCCTTTTTAGGACGGAATCAAAAGCGATATCGAAGGTGTAACCCTCCTTTTTCAAAATCTGCCCGGATTTTTTCGCTTCTTCCCTGCCTTTTTCGGAGAGATCAACGTCCGTCCAGCCGGTGAAACGATTTGTCTTGTTCCACACGCTTTCGCCGTGCCGCAAAAGCACGAGTTTGATGATTTTCCCCATAACGGCGCTATTATACCACATGAAATATTTTTTGTATAGACAATATGCGGAACTTCAGGTAATATATAGCCATGTCGGAAAAAAATTATTATAACATCTTAGGGGTCTCAGAAGGCGCGAGCCTCGAAGAGATAAAAAAAGCATATAGAAATCTTGCTATGAAATACCACCCTGACAGAAATCCCCAGAGGCGAGAGGCGGCGGAAAAACGCTTTAAGGAAATTTCGGAGGCCTTTTATGTCCTCGGAGACGAAAAAAGGCGCGCCGAATACGACGCTTATAAAAAAGGTTACGGGTATGGCGCAAGAAGCGGAGAATTTGCCGGCGCCCAGGGGTTTGATTTTGAAGAAATCCTCAAGCATTTCGGCGGAGGTGGATTCGGGACCGCGCGGGGCAGGGGCGGCATGGAAGACATATTCAGTGCTTTCCAGGGCATGGGTGGCGATGGCGTCCACACCGAATACATCTATAGAAGGGCCGCCCCGGAGGGCCGTTATGCCGAAGCGCAGGAACACACGGATTTAAACGCGACACTTGCCATACCGCGAAATATCGCGCAAAATGGCGGCGAGGTTCTATTTAAACATGAAGGGAAAAAGGTTACGCTTAGAATCAAGCCGGATACCCGGCCCGGACAGAAATTAAGAATAAGGGGACAGGGAAAAACGTGCCCTTACTGTGGTCACGCCGGCGATCTTATTTTAACCATCACATTAGAATAATCTTACTTCACATTCCCATCTGATATATGATATAATATCTCGCTTATATTGCTATAATACAAAACGGAGGTAAAAGGTCTATGTACAATGCACATAAGAGGTTCGCCTTGTTTATCGGAAGGTGGCAGCCGTTTCACGAGGGCCACAAATATCTGATAGACGAAGCATTGAAAAAAGGTGAAAACGTCTGCATTGCCATAAGGGGCACGGAGATTTCCGAGAAAAACCCTTATACGGTGGAGCAGCGCGCTGAGATGATAAGAAGGGTGTATAAAGACAGGGTGGAAATCATAGCAATACCGGATATAAACAGCATCAATATCGGGAGGAAAGTCGGCTACGACGTTAACAGGGTAGATCCGCCCGAACATATAGGGAGAATCTCGGGAACGAACGTGCGGGCGGGAAAAGACACAAACGTCCCGCCCGAGGTCGGCGAGTACATAAAAACGCTGTATACAACGCTGTGGCTGACGGGGCTTCCGTGTTCGGGGAAAACCACGCTTTCGAAGAGGCTAAAAGAAGAACTCGATAACCGCAGTTATAAAGCCGTGTGCCTGGACGGCGACGACGTGAGGGGCCAGCTGAACGCGGATTTAGGATTTTCCGTAGAGGATAGGTCGGAAAACCTAAGGCGCATCGCTCATGTGGCGAAACTATTCAACAGGAACGGAAATTTCGTCATAGCGAGCTTTGTTTCCCCCACGAATGAATACAGAAATATGGTGAAGGATATAATCGGAAACTTTAAACTCGTCTACCTCAAATGCCCCGTGGAAATTTGTGAAAAACGCGACATCAAAGGCATGTATAAAAAAGCCAGAACTGGCGAGATAAAGGAATTTACAGGGGTATCCGCGCCTTTCGAAGAGCCGAAAGCCGCCGACATAGTTGTTGATACGGAAAAAGAAGACCCGGAAACCTGCGTAAAGCAGATTCTGAAGTATTTGAATGTCGAGAAACTTGTTGATGCGCGCGAATACGTGAGGAAATGGTAAAGCATAAACTGAAAAAAGATCTCGGGCTCCTGGATGTTTTTTGCATAGCGTCGGGGGCAATGATAAGCTCGGGGTTGTTTATTTTACCGGGCATTGCATCGGCCAGGACAGGGCCCTCCCTTTTTCTTTCCTATATTATTGCAAGCTTTCTTGCGCTCCCGGCCCTCTTAAGCAAAGCCGAACTTGCCACCGCCATGCCCAAAGCAGGCGGCGATTATTTTTTTATCACAAGATCAATGGGGCTTTCAGTCGGCACCGTGGGCGGTGCGGCAAGCTGGTTTTCGCTTAGCCTGAAAAGCGCTTTTGCTCTTATAGGCATGGGCGCATACGCCTCGCTTATCATGGATATTCCGATAAAGATTGTTGCCGTTTTTCTTTGTGCATTTTTTGTTGCGCTCAATATAAAAGGCGTAAAAGAGGCGGGAATATTCCAGCGGATTCTTGTCTTCGGATTATTCGGCACGCTTTTGTTTTACGTATTTTACGGCTTTCCTTCCATTGATATAAAACGGTTTGTTCCATTTGTCCCGTTCGGAAAAGCAACCATTTTTGCCACGGCCGGTTTCGTTTTTATTTCATACGGCGGCCTTACAAAAATAGCAAGCCTCGCTGAAGAGGTAAAAAATCCCGGCCGAAACATACCCCTCGGCATGATTCTTTCGCTTGTAATAGTCAGTATTTTTTACGCCATGGTTATATTCATAACCACAGGTGTTCTCGACCCTGATAAATTATACCACTCCCTGACGCCTATCTCGGACGGCGCTCATGTTTTTATGGGGGCCTTCGGAAATATAGTCATGGCGGCGGCGGCGCTTCTTGCGTTTATCTCGACGGCAAACGCCGGCATTATGGCCGCCTCCCGCTATCCGATAGCAATGGCGAGGGATAAAATACTGCCGACATTTTTTAAAAGGCTAAACACGCGATACGAAACGCCCTCCTACGCCATAGTTTTCACGGGCATTTTTATAATTATAGCAATTTTGTTTCTTAACCTGGTATTGCTGGTCAAGGTAGCATCCACTTTCCTGATACTTTTATACATATTTATTAATCTGGCCGTTATTATCATGCGTGAGAGTAAAATTCAGAACTATCAGCCGAAATTCCGCGCGCCGCTATATCCCTGGATGCAGCTTGCGGGAATTGTATCGGGGCTTTTCTTGATTTTCGAAATGGGTATTACCACGTATATCATATCTCTTGTTTTTATTATGGCAGGGCTTCTCTGGTACATGATATATGTTCGCCCGCGCGTAAAAAAGGAATTTGCCCTTATTCATGTCATTGAGCGGATTACGGCCAAAGAACTCACTACAAATTACCTTGAGACGGAATTAAAGGAGATTTTAAGGGAAAGAGACAATATCGTCGAAGACAGGTTTGACCGCTTGATCGGTGATTGCACAATACTCGATCTGGAGGAGTCCTTTACGATGGAGGAATTTTTTAAAAAAGCGTCTCACTTGCTTGCGGAACAATTGGGTACCGATGCGGACCTGATATACGGATTCCTGGCAAAGCGCGAAAAAGAATCAAGCACCGTCATAGGGCCGGGCCTTGCCATCCCGCACGTTATTGTCGAAGGTAAACATAAATTCAGAATTCTTTTAGCCAGGTGTAAAGACGGCATAACCTTTCCGGGCGTTGAGTCGAAAGTGCATATCGTATTTATGCTCGTTGGCTCCGGGGACGAGCGGAACTTCCACCTGAGGGCCCTGGCGGCGATTGCAGAAATCGCGCAGGGTAAAGGCTTTGACGAGCGCTGGCTAAACGCAAGGAATATCGAAGAATTAAGGGATGTTATTCTCCTTGCGGAACGAAAGCGTTTTTTGCGGAAATGAAATACAAATATGTCTACGGGCCGGTTTCTTCCTGGAGGCTGGGGAGTTCTTTGGGGGTGGACCCTGTTTATACAGGGAGAGGTAAAATCTGTTCTTTTAATTGCATATATTGTCAGGTCGGAAAAACCCGTACCCTTACGCTAAAAAGGAGGGTATTTGTTCCGGCATCTGAAATTATAGAAGAAATAAAAAACCTCCCTGCTTTAAAAATAGATTATATCACCTTATCCGGAGCGGGCGAACCCACCCTTGCCAGGAATCTGGGCGATATCATAAAGAAGATACGAAAAATAAGAGGAGAAAAAATAGCGGTCCTTACAAATTCAAGTTTGACATACAAAAAAGATGTCCGGAGGGATTTGTCTCTTGCGGATTTTGTAATTGCCAAGCTTGATGCGCATGAGGGCGCGCTTTTTACCGCGATAAATAAGCCGGCAAAAGGCTCAAAGCTTGACAAAGTCGTAAAAGGCCTTAAGGAATTCAGATCTCTGTATAAAGGCAGGCTTGCGCTTCAGATAATGTTTGTGGGCAAAAATAAGGCATATGCGAAGGAAATCGCATCCCTTGCGCGCAAGATCCGCCCGAATGAGGTCCAAATTAACACGCCTCTTAGACCATGCGGGGTTTCGCCTTTGCCAAAAAAGGAATTGGATAGAGTAAAAAAGTTTTTTCAAGGCATGAATTGCACAAGCGTCTATGATGCCAAGAAGAAAAAAGTAAAACCAATCAGCAGGAAATCCATGCTCAAACGCCGGGGTAAAATATGATATACGATGTTGTAATAATAGGCGCAGGCCCTGCCGGGCTTACGGCGGCGATATACGCCTCAAGGGCAAGGCTTAAGACGCTTGTTGTAGAAAGCTTTACGACGCCGGGCCAGGCGGTTACGACCGCCGGTATAGAGAATTATCCGGGTTTTCCGGAGGGCTTAAGCGGCTTTGAGCTTATAGAAAGGTTCAAGAAACAGGCCGTAAAGTTCGGAACGGAATTTAAGACAGACAATGTAAAGGGCTTAAAGGAATGCAAGGAAGAGGGCAAAAAGGCCTGGCGCGTTAAATTGGACACTGAAAGCATCGTTTCGCTTTCTGTGATTATCGCTTCCGGCGCATCGCCGAAAAAACTGGGCATTCCCGGTGAAGATAAGTTTCGCGGAAAGGGCGTGTCATTCTGCGCCGTGTGCGACGCGGCTTTTTTCAAGGGTAAAAATATAGCCGTCGTGGGGGGCGGGGATACGGCCCTCGAGGAGGCGCTTTTCTTGAGTGGGTTTGCGGCAAAGGTTACGCTGATACACCGCCGGGACCGCCTGCGCGCAACGAAAATTTTGCAGGAAAGGGCTTTCGCGAATAAAAAAATCGAATTTATATGGAATTCTATTCCGGCCGAAGTTCTAGGAAAAGAAAAAGTAAAAGCAGTTAAAATAAAAAACACAAAAAGCGGAGAAGAAAAGGAAATTCCCTGCGAAGGATTTTTTATATTCGCCGGATACGAACCCAACACTGCCTTTCTAAAAGGCGTTGTAGAGCTTGATAAGAACGGGTATATTGTCTCCGATGACGATATGAAGACTCAGGAGGACGGAATATTCGCCTCGGGCGACGCAAGAAAAAAACTCCTGCGCCAGATAGTTACAGCCACAGGTGACGGCGCAACCGCGGCTCATTCTGCTCGAATGTACGTGGAAGAATTAAAAGGAATCGCATATAAATGACAAAAGCATTAGGACTTTTGTCGGGCGGGTTGGATAGCATGCTCGCTGTTAAGATTTTACAGGAGCAGGGCATAGATGTAACGGCTATTTCTTTTGCCACCCCTTTTTTTGGTTCAAAAAATGCTGAAAAGGCCGCAAGAGACTTAAAAATCCCGATTATCATAAAAGACATAACAGGGAAACATCTGGAGATGCTTTTAAAACCGAAGCACGGCTACGGTTCCGGGATGAACCCGTGCATAGACTGCCATGCGCTTATGCTTGAGATTGCCGGCAGGATCATGGAGGAAAAAGGCTTTGACTTTATTTTCACCGGAGAGGTTCTGGGTGAAAGGCCAATGTCACAGAACAAGCAATCCCTTCACATAGTGGCCAAGGAATCAGGATATGCCGATTATGTATTGAGGCCGTTGAGCGCGAAACTGTTGCCGGAGACAAAACCGGAAAAGGAAGGAAAAGTTGACAGGGAAAAACTCCTGGACTTCTCCGGCCGCCAGAGAAAGAGGCAGTTTGAAATGGCGAAAAGTTATAATATCAAAGATTTTCCGACGCCTGCCAGCGGCTGCTGTCTAACGGACCCTGGATTTGCAGGACGCCTCAAGGACCTTATTAGGCGGGAAGGAAAACCGGACATTGCGGACATCAGGCTTTTGAAAACAGGAAGGCATATCGCCCTTGACGAAAGACACAAGATAATCATCGGAAGGAACAAGGAAGACAATGCGACGCTTGCGGCAATTAAAAACGGAAAATTCGCCCTTTTTGCCCCGCGGGGCGTACCCGGTCCTTATTGCATGGTCCCGCAGGAACTTGCCGGCGAGCTCCTCGATAAGGCGGCGAAAATCTGCGCCAGTTACTGCAGCGGCCGCGAGGGCGAGCGGGTTATATTCCGGGAAAAAGGCGCAAAGCCCGGAAGAGAAATAAACGCGATATATTCGAAGTCAAACCGGCCGAAAGAATTTGTGGGATGCAGGAGGTAAATATGGAATGTAAAAAAGAACAAAACATGAAAAATTGCAACTGCACGTACGAACCGTGTCCGAGGAAGGGTATCTGCTGCGATTGCCTCCAGTACCATTTAGGAAACGGGCAGGTCCCGGCGTGCCTTTTTCCCGATGATGTTGAAAAAACATACGATAGAAGCATAGAGACGTTTATCAAGACGTACCAGAAACGCGGCAGGTGGTGGTAATATGGTAATAAGTTTGGTAGACATGAAACGCGGCGAGGCCGGTGTCGTTCGGGAAATCCAGGGCGGCATGGGAGCCACTGAAAGAATCCAGAGCATGGGGATAAGGATAGGGAAAAAGATAAAAAAAGAAGAGGCCCATTTCTGGCGGGGTCCCCAGACGGTGCTTGTGGATAATTTTAAAGTCGCCATCGGCTTTGGCATGGCTTCGAAGATTATGGTTGAGGTAGAACGTGTCGAAGATAAATAAGATTCTTTTAATAGGCAATCCCAATGTCGGCAAAAGCGCGATTTTCTCGCGACTTACCGGCGCAAAAGTCGTTATTTCGAACTACCCCGGCACGACCGTCGAATTTACCGAAGGGTACACAAAAATAAATAATTCCCGCCCCGCTATTATAGACATTCCGGGAACATACAGCCTGAAACCCACCTCTAAAGCGGAAGAGGTGGCAGTCCGGATGCTAAAAGACGGCGATCTGATCATAAACATCGTGGACTCAACGAACCTCGAGAGAAACCTTTACCTTACGCTGGAACTTCTGGAAAAAGGCATGCCGGTCATCGTGGCGCTTAACATGTGGGATGAAACAAAGCACAAGGGCGTAGAAATAGATGCGGGAAAACTTGAAAAGATTCTGGGCGTTCCGGTCATCCCTACCTGCGGCCTGACGGGCGAGGGGATAAAGGAACTGGTCGGGCACATTCCGAGAGCGAGGGTAAAAAAGCACGCGGTCCTAACGGACGAAGAGAGGTGGAAGTATATCGGGAAAATCGTCGAAGATGTCCAGAAACTCCACCACCGCCACCACACGCTCTTAGAAAGGCTGGAAGATTTGAGCATAAGGCCCGCTACGGGGATGCCCGTTGCGGCGCTCGTTATATTCTGCGCGTTCTGGGTAATACGTTTCATCGCGGAAAACCTGATTACGTACGCGGCCGATCCTTTTTTTGAAAGAGTGTGGACACCGCTTGCCATGAAATTATCGGCGCTTTTGCACTCGGGGGGATTCCTGCACGATATTATCATAGGAAAACTTGTCGGGGGAACCGTAAGTTACACCGAGTCATTCGGACTTTTTACGACGGGCCTCTACGTCCCGTTTGCGATGGTCCTGCCCTATATCATCAGCTTTTATCTGGTGCTGGGTATCCTGGAGGATTTCGGGTACCTCCCGCGCTTTGCGGTTTTGATGGATAATTTCATGCATCACCTTGGCCTGCACGGATACGCGATTATCCCTATGATTTTAGGCCTTGGATGTAATGTTCCGGGAGCCCTGGCGACGCGGATTCTTGAAGGAAGGCGCGAGAAATTTATCGCCGCAACCCTTATGGCTGTTGCCGTACCATGCATGGCGCAGATTGCCATGATTGTCGGCCTGGTAGGACAGAGGGGAGGAATTTACGTTGGGATTGTATTTTTGACGCTTTTCGTTGTTCTGATAGTTAAAGGATTGATACTGAATAAAGTCATGAAGGGGAAAAGCCCCGAGATTTTGGTTGAGATGCCCCCTTACAGGATTCCTCAAGTTTCGTCTGTTTTCAAGAAGCTCGGGATGAGGATTTTTAGCTTCCTGAAGGAAGCGGTGCCGTATGTTCTTATCGGAATTTTCGTTGTAAATATACTGTATGTCCTGGGCGCGATAGATGTGCTTTCGAGGGTTTTTTCGCCGATTATGGAAGGCGTCTGGGGCCTGCCGAAGGAGGCAATCGCGGCTTTGGTAGTCGGGTTTTTAAGAAAAGACGTCGCCATCGGCATGCTCGGGCCGCTTAATCTTACAACAAAACAACTCGTGGTAGGAAGTACGGTTCTTGCGATATATTTTCCGTGCATCGCGACTTTTGCCGTTTTGGTCCGCGAGTTAGGAATTAAAGACATGCTGAAAGCCGCCGCGATGATGATCACCGTCGCAATAATCGTCGGCAGCTTGCTAAATTTGATATTACGGTTTTAATGTGCCAGTAGCTCAGTTGGATAGAGCGTTTGCCTACGAAGCAAAAGGTCGCAGGTTCAAGTCCTGCCTGGCACGCTAAACACCCATGCCCACACACGAAACGTACATGCGCGAGGCGCTGAAGCAGGCCGAGAT
>JBARPB010000096.1:0-20374 GCA_049642705.1 Candidatus Omnitrophota bacterium | reverse complement strand
AGCCGCCTTTCATATACCTCGAGCCAAACACGATATCATATCCGTCCTTAATCTTTTTTACCATTTCAGGTATTTTTTCCAGATTGTCGGAGAGGTCGCCCATGACCCATACGATTATATCGCCCTTGGCTTGCTTCATTCCGTCAACAAGGGCTCTTCCCATGCCCCGTTTTTCGCTCTTGCGTGCCACGACAGAAATGCCGCCATACCTATTCGAATAATCCTTCAAAATGCGCGACGTGCTGTCGGTGGAGTTATCGTCCACGGCTATGATTTCGTATTCGTCCGGCCACGCGCGGACGCTATTCACAAGGGCTTGGAGAATAACGGGGGCATTTTCTTTCTCGTTATACATGGGGACTATGACGGATATCTTCATGCGTGCTGCCTCATTTAAAGAATTCTGTGTTTTTCTTTACCCAATCTAGAAGCTTGTCTATGCCTTCGCTTACGCCGATGGTCGGTTGCCATTTTAAGGCCTTTTTCAGTTTTGATATGTCCGAGATATACACTTTCTGGTCCGAAGGCCTCCACTTATCGAAACCCACTTTCATTTTCTTGCCCGTTTTGGCTTCAACTGTTTCGATAAATTCGAGAAGCGAGGTCGTATTGTCCGGGCCGCCGCCTATGTTGAAAACCTCAGCTTTCAAATTCGATTTTATAAACAAATCGAACGCATGGATTAAGTCCTCCACATAAAGAACGTCGCGGACCTGCTTGCCATTTCCGTAAATCGTAATGGGCCTCTCGGTCAGATTGGAGATTATAAAGTGCGCCAGCCACCCCTGGTTCTCGAAACCGAACTGCCGCGTTCCATAGGTGCAGCTCATGCGGAACGAACATGCCTTTATCCCGTAGGTGTGGGCGTATTCCTGCGTATAAATATCCCCCGCGTACTTGCTTACTCCATAAGGGGTATGCGCCGTCAGATCTATATTGAAGGTTTCGCTGATGCCGCTTATACCCTTGAAAGAATACCTTTTATCCGTTTCGGACAAGGGCAGATTACTCACGTTTTCTCCGTAAACTTTATTAGTAGAACAATATATAAAAGCGGCTTTTGGGCACGACTTCCTCACGTGCTCAAGAACGTTGAATGTCCCGAAGGCGTTTATCGAATAATCCTCCCTGGGGTCCTCGATTGAAAAACCGACGCCAGGCTGGCCCGCGGTATGTATGACAACATCGATATCTTTTGTAATAACTTTCTTAAGGTCTTTATCCTCTCTTATGTCACCGAGTACCCTTTTTATATTTTTATACTTCGCAAGGTAATTCCAGTTATATTCCACGCTTTTTTTATCGTAGCCGAACAATTTCGAGCGCATGAGGTTGTCCAGAACTATTACGTCGTCCCCGCGCAAAACATAGAATTCCGCGGCGTGGCTTCCGACCATGCCAGCTCCGCCCGTGATTAAAATTTTCAAATTTTTTCTCCTTTCAAAATAAATTCCGTCGCTTCCTGCAAATCGTCAAAGATGTAATTAGGCTTTAAATCCCAATCCCGTATTTTTTCAAGATTCGTTTTTCCGCTTAAAACCAAAATCGTCCTCATGCCCATTCCCGCGCCAGCTTCAACGTCCATCTTGCCGTCGCCGATAAAAAAATTGCCGGCGGCCGTAACGCCCAATTCCTTCTCTGCCTGCTTGAAAAGGCCTGTTTTTGGTTTCCTGCAGTCACAGTCATCGCTGTCCTGATGCACGCAGTAATACACCTTTTTTACCTTTACGCCGTTTTTCTCCATTTCCCCGAGCATCCTTTGGTTTATCTCATTCAGTTTTTCTTTTGTATAATAACCCTTATTCACTCCGGCCTGATTTGATACGATAACTATGCCGTAACCGGCTTCATTTAGTTTCTTCATTGCCTTGATTGAATTTGGCAGAAAGTGGAAATCCTCCCACCTCGTTACATAATTATGCTCAGTCCAACCGCCAGGGTCTTTGTTTATAACGCCGTCGCGGTCGATGAAAATCGTTTTTCTCATTTCTTAAGATATATATTATATTTCCCGAATTTCTTCACAAACTTGTAGTTTTTCCTTATAAAAACGTCCAGCAGGCTGTCCCCGCGTGAGCGTGGAAGCACGATGTCCTGCAATACCAGAAGCTTCGTTTTGTGTTTCGCTAATGAGTCCCTTATCTCCTCCTGTACGCCGGCCCTAGCGAGGAGCCCGGGTGCCTGTTCGTAATATTTCGTGGCCGGGAGCCTGTCCGCGAGGAAATAGAGGAGTATGCTCCCGTTATAATCATCCTTCCAGTGGACAATGTTTCCGATATATATTCTCTCGCCGGATGAGGTATTTTTCTTTATAAACCTGAGCGTCTTTAGTACCTCTTCCCGTTCGTCTTTCGGGACATAAATAGAACCCCTGTCAAACTGCGTCTTTATCACGTCCTTTTTGTAAACCTTTCTGAAGTTATTCTTTACGTATTTATCCATGTTTTTTACCGAAAGGAGCATAAAAAGAAAAAGTAAAATTGCAACTGCTGCGTAAAGCGGCGCTTTTTTAATCCAGGGGCTAGGCTCTTGCAAAAGCGCCTTATGCGCAAGAAAGCCGAAAAGTATCGCAGCAGGTTGTATGACCGTTAAAAGGTGCGCTGGGTCTGTCCTTGTTATTACCTGATTAAACGTAAAAATCCCGAATAAAAGTATCGATACCAACGCGAGATTTTCTCCTTTATAGAGCTCCTTTTTAAAAAGTCTGCTTACAAGATAAATAAATGCGAAAAAATAAACCAAGATTGGTATGTAGTACTGGTTAATTTTTATGAAGCTCAAGCTTCCGTGGAATATCATATTCGGATTAAAGCACGGAGCGGGAAAAGGAAGACTGGCGGTCTTCTGGTGTATGAACGGAAAGAAAATGAGCGATTTCATCAGATCCCGGCTGGCAGATTTGCTCACAAAATACGCGATGCAGGGCGTAATTACTACAAAAGCGCTTGCCGAAAAAACCGCTGCCCGGCCAATTGCCTTTTTATCGCGGATGGCCATTATAAAAAGTGAGCCGAGAACCGAAGCAATCGCAAAAATGCCTATGTCGTGCCGGAATAATACCGCAAGCCCCGCAATAATCCCGGCAAGAATGATATACGAATATTTCGGGTTTTCAAGATACCGCATGTAGACGTAAATGGTCAAAAGCCCCAAAAATACACCCGGCCATATAGGGGACGGTATGGCCCCCAGCCGCGGCGCAAGCGAAACGAGAACAAAAAACCACGAAAGAAGCGAAATAAGGCGCCTTTTGGTGAGCATGAGCGTCATATAGAAAACCAAAAGCGAAATCCCCACGCTCAAAAGAACGGTATATATCCTGCCGGCTGTAAGGGAAAAAGAAAAAATCTTAAAAAGGAACGCCAGGAAATAGATTTGCCCGGGCGGGTACATGATAATAAAGAAGTCTTTGTATGGCAATTCTCCGGCTAAAAGGCACTGGGACGCCACGGTTATTATGCCTTCGTCGTAAGGCGCCCAGTATTTGTTATAAGCCGGCAGAGTGTACGCCAGGCTCACGACAAGCAGGATAAAAAACAGCCCTCGTGCGGGGACAGGTCTCTTCATGACATTATGCCTCCTTGCTGAGAGACCTGTCCCCGCCCAGATTCATGAATAACAATCGCCATCCAGAATACGGTTACGGGCAAAATATGCAGAAGAAACCTGCTTCCTGTTGAAGTCACGAAAAATTTTATGTCAACGGCCGAGAAAATATACATGGCCGAATACCCGAGGGCAAATAAAAATAGCGCTGCGGTTATATATTTTATGTTTTTTGAAAACGCCGCTTTGAACCCGGTTATAAAAACGAAAAAAGACAAAATCCATATTATATTCCATTTCTTAAACCCGAAAAATTGCTTCTGGTACTCGTATAGTATTGCCGGAATTTTGCCGAGGCCCGGTATTAAATTCCCGATGCTTATCATTGATAAATTAAAGTTTTCATTTACAAGACCATGGTCTTGCCTGAAAGTGTTCCAGGCCGAGATAGCGTATATGAGTATGGCGGCATACAGGAGGAAGGCTGTGATTCTCCTCTTTTCTCTTTTTTTAACATTCGCCAACAGGTAAAAGAGAAAGACAAATATGTTGACCAAAACAAGTAGCATTCCCTCGTTTTTCGTCCACAGGCAGAGAATTGACGAAATTAGGGAAATGTTGAAAAACCGTATCTCCTTTTCGCGGAACCATAGATAGAGGTAGAATAGCCCTAAAGCGAAATAAATGCCCACCTCCAAATCGGCATAGCCGATAGTGGAATAATCCGAAAACTGCTTGACGGTTGCGAGCAAAAATGTAAATAAGAGGGCTGTGAAGCGGCTTTTTGTTATCCTTTTCAAAACGGCATAAAAGACCAAAATAAACGAGAGGTAAAAAAGCGGGAAAATTGCCTTTACAAGGATATCGTTAAAATTCCCCAAAAATGTATAGACCCAGGTTTGCGAGAGCGGGATAAGTAACGGGTAATCGGGGTGCGCGCCGTGGAAAAAAGTAGAGAGATTGCCGAAGAAATTTTCGCCGATGCCGCGTGCAAGATAAATCATCTTCGCCTTAAGGCCGTGTATCGCCACGGCATCGTAGGACTCGATCGGCCTCATAAGCGCGCGGAAGAAGTTGTAAGCGGTTTGGAGGGCAATTAAGCAAATTAACGTAACCTCTGATAGGCGAAAACCGGCTTTCCGTTCCGGGAACGGAAGTCTTTCCGTTCCCGGAACGGAAAAGCCCCTTATACGCCTTGCAATAACTACAAGAAGGTTTAGCCCCACAACAACGACCCACGGAAGCAAAATATTAAACCTCGTATACCCTATCCCACGAAGGCTCATTATAAACATCTGGATGGTCAGAACGCCCATGCCGAAAAGGTACGAAAGACTTGCCTGTTCTAAAAAGGAAAACCCGGTAAGGCCTTTTCGGCCGGATAAAAGATAAAGAACATTCCAGCCAATGAAGGCGGTTACGAGAATGCAAAGTATCATTTCTACCGTCTCTTAAGTATAAACCTTCCGTTATCCAGTGTCGCGTAACGCACGAAGCCGCTTTTCGCAAACCCGGGCCTATCATAAACCAATATATAGGCAGGATATTCTGTCTTTACATCGGGGTATAAATAATATATTCCCCTCCTGGACTCAAGTGAAAAGTTATCTATGCCTTCGAAATCATAAAACGTATCAGGGGGTATATTGTCTTTGGCGAACTTGAGAAATTCGTAAAAACGCTTCCCGTAAGTGTAAGCGCGTTTTTCTTCGGCGTTACTCCTTGCAAGAATTTTATATTCATCCCAAAGGCCCCTCTTATACAGGTCCCTTGCTATAAAATTCAGCCACAGGATACACCAGATAATAAGCACGATGGGGACAGGTTTTAATATCCGGCGTAGTGTCATGATGAAACCTGTCCCCATGCGAACATCCATCTGAAAAACCTTTTGACTAAGAATTTAAAATGCCGGAAAGACTTGATTTGCGCCAGATTGCGTACGAAAATCCTCGGTCTTAAGAAAAATTTCAAAAACGCCTTCCTCTGGAGGTTCTTGAGCGTATCCTTATCCATCCCTTCCGGCGTAAAGGTGGCGTTCATGAAATAAAACCTTTTGAGGTCTACACTGTTCAGTTTTCCCTCGTGCTTCAAGGCATTAAAGCTTTCGGTACCCGGAAAAGGAAGATAGGTAAAGAAATTTGCCCTTATCAAATCAAGCTCCAGCGAAAAGGTGATGGTTTTTTCTATGTCTTCTCTTGTTTCGCCGGGAAATCCCAGTATAAAAAAACCCGCTATATCTATATCGTGCCGCCTTATAAGTTCGATAGAATGTTTTATTTTTTCGGTAGTCGTATTTTTCTTCATGAGGCGTAGTATCCTGTTGGAGCCTGATTCTATGCCGAGCGAAATAAGGTAAAGGCCTGTTTCCTTCATGAGGGATAAAATTTCATCGTCAAGGGTATCCATTCTGATACCGTTCGGCACCGCCCAGCTCATGTCAAGATTGAGTTTCCTTAAGTTCCGCAAAAGGTCTTTTGCGAACGCCTTATCCAGCGTGAAGTTGTCGTCAACGACATGGAATTCCCTTATGCCGTAATCGCCGTAAAGCGTCCTGATTTCAGTGAGTATATTCCGGACACTGCGTTTCCTTATTTTTTTTCCGGATATAAGGTTTCCGGCGCAGAACGTGCATGAAAAAGGGCATCCCCTCGTTGCCATGATGGGGGCGATTGGAAATTTCTTGAAGAATGCGCCGTGCTGCGCCTCGGGATACTCCTGGGGTTTTATTAAATCCCACGCGGGCATGCCGAGAGTGTCAATGTCTTCCTCGAAATTCTTATCGTTTACGCAAAGTTCGCCGCCTCCCCGCCAAGCAAGGCCGGGTATGTCCTTAAAACCTACGCTACTTTTGCCGCTCAGCCTATCCAGAAGCATCTTAAAGCCTATTTCCGCTTCGCCCTGGAAAAGGTAATCCAGATCCTTTCCGAAAAATTCCATTGTTTCCTTTGGAACTGCCGAGGGGTGCGGTCCGCCCAACACCGTAGTCATACCCCGGGCCTTGCACTGTCCGAGCATACTTTTAAGGTTATAAAGGTCATAAGTATAGCATTGTATCCCGACAATATCAGGTTTCTCCTTATCGAGCACCTTCGAAAAACCGGGTATTTTTACCCGTTCTTTAATGCAATCCAGAATCTTTACTTCGTGTTCGGCTTTCGCATAGGCCGCCAGGTACCCCAGCCCGAGCGATGGCTGTATGTGGTCGGACAGGTTGTATGGTTTTACTAATAATACTTTCATCAATTGAAAAAGCGATACCAGAATAAAGTTGCAATGGCCGAGAAACCGTGCCTCCAGGTTATCTTCTTACCTTCTTTGTAAGTCCTGCCGTAATAAGAAATAGGTGTTTCATAGATCCTTATGTTCTTCTTTTTTAGAATTTTCGCGGTAATTTCCGGTTCCACAGAAAACCCCTTTGATTTTATGTCTATGCTCTTTATCACATCTCTCTTGAACGCCTTGTAACACGTTTCGATATCGGTAAGCGTTGAATTATACAGTATGTTTGCCACCAGGGTAATGACGTTATTCCCTATTTTATGCCAGAACATGTAAACCCTCTGGGGCCTGCCGCCTGAAAGCCGCGAACCGTACACCACGTCAGCTACGCCTTTTTTTATAGGCGCCGTTAAATCGTTAAATTCGGCGGGCTCGTATTCCAAATCGGCGTCCTGCACGGTTATAATCTCGCCGGTCGCCTCCCTGAATCCCGTTTTTAGCGCTGCGCCCTTTCCCTGGTTTTTCCCGTGAAAAATCTTTTTAACTTTCAGCCCGAGTTCTGCACCTTGCAGGAATTCCTTCGTGCCGTCCGTAGAGCCGTCGTCCACGATTATGAGCTCCTTTAGCAAATCCAGCTTCAGCACCTTGCCGACAATCTCCGAAATCGTTTCCTTTTCGTTATAAACCGGCATAACAACCGTTAGGTATTTTTCCATCATATTTCCCTTTCTTCCTAATTTCTTTTGTATTTCAGCCTAAAAAGCGGAACCATAAGAACCAGCATTCCGATTGTTGCCACTGAAAATTTCTCGAGCACGCCTTCCAGATTGTCGCCTATAAAAGTTTCGCTTGACAGAGTCAATAAGGCAAAGGACAGGAGAACGAAAAACAAAGTAAATCTGTCTTTAAAATTTGTTTTTATTAAGCAATGGAAAAGCGCCATATATGCGAAAATCACGGCTACAAAATTATGCATCCAGGCATTGGGGTTAAAAAGCACCATTGCCAAAAGCAGCAAAGAATAATCCAAAGAAGCTAAAGGTGCATTTGTCTTCGGGTAAATAATAAACATGTAAATAATAAGCCCTGCGGCAAGCGCCAAAATTATACCCTGATTGAAGGTTAAATTTAACACAGAGATGTTATACGGGGTATCAGCCGTAAAATAGCGCAGCACCAGCGCCGGTAGAGACTGGTTTTTATAGTCGTAGAGGGAGGCCCTATCGAAAGACGTCCGGCTTATAAAGGGAATCCAGCTTTTAACATAACTTGTTTCCTTTTCCATACCCACGTATACAGCCGGAAGCAAACAATAAAGCAAAATAAATACCACGACAAGTGCGACAAATTTTATTTTTTTTCTCATCGCAAAATACGGCAAAAAAATACCAGAGGCGTATTTAAACATAATGGAAAAGGCCATGAAACCGGCGCTGATTACGTCTTTTTTCTTATGTAAAAAATATAGAGCCATCAAAACCAAAGCAAGCATTATAATTCCCACCTGCCCGGAATCCAGGGCATGCAAGATAAAGCGCACGCTAAAAACAGCCGAGAGAACATATAGAAAAATGCTTTCTTTGAAAGAGATTTTATCGTGTACGATTAGCCTCCTGGAAAGTATAAAAACTATTAAAAGCGCGGCAAAGTTAATAGTAAAAAACACAAGGCTTGCCGCCTTCGGCGGAAGGAGCGCAAGCGGACTTACAAGCATCGCGAACATCGGCGAATACTTAAACGGCGTTATAGACTCGTCCGGCCTTGCGTAGATATCCTCTTTTGCAAGGAATCTTTCTCCCGTTTTGTAGTAAACCCTGAAATCACAATAATGCCTTTTGGGGGCCCTGTAAGCGTATCTTATAAAAAGCCCTCCAAAAATTGCCGCAATGATTAGAAAAACTATAATGTTTCTATACTTCATAACGCCCGGCCATGTCGTTTATCCTTATGCGAAATATATCCAGAAGCATCCCGAGAGATCCACTTATTAAAGTAACCCGCGAATCTTTCCTGTTTGACCATTTTACGGGGACTTCTTTTATCTTATATCCCTTCTTTTTTGCGATATAGAGAATTTCCGCGTCGAAACAGAACCCGTTTGTTCTTTGCAGTTTAAAAATCTCTCTTGCCGCGTCTTTCTTGAAACATTTGAAACCGCATTGCGTATCCTTTATGCCTTTGAAAAGAAAAGTTTGCACAAGCAGATTGAAGGCCCTTCCCATATTCTGCCTGAGGAAGCTTTGTTTTTTTAAAACATTCGATCCCTTTAAAGCGCGCGAACCTATGATTATGCTTTCGCCGTTTCTCGCGCAATCCATGAATCCGGCAATTTCGTCTATGGGGGTGGAAAGGTCTGCATCGCTAAAGAGTATGTATTCCGAAACTGCCGAAAGCATCCCTCTTTTTACGCTTTCGCCTTTGCCGCGGTTTTCGGCGTTTCTTATGACCCGCAAGGCCGCTATCTTCTCGGACAGTCCCGAAACAATCTTACAGGTACGGTCGGTACTTCCGTCATCCACTACGATTATTTCGAAATTTTCGAAATTTTTCTTCAAAAAGCCGCGGATGCTAATTACCGTCTCCCTGATGCAACCCTCTTCGTTATATGCCGGCACGATGACCGATAAGCTGCGTACGTTATTCACCGCGCGACTTAAGCTCCCTGTACTTGGCGTAACTGATTATCTGGTAAAGAGAAGCAAAATACGCAATCATGAAGCCGGTAAAGCCGTCACGATAACCCTTCCTTGCGAAAAACGTCCGTACGAACCTGTCCAGTGTGCGCCATAAGGCGTGAATTGTGTTCATTTTATAGCGCACCCTTTTGGGATTTTCGAGCGACAGCTTATACCATTTTGTTGCTTCGAGGGTTGTCTGCTTATTAAGCTTGCGCAGAAAATCCTGCCAGTCCCTGTAGGTATAGTGCAGCAGATCGTTTTTTAAATGCCCACACTCGCCCTTAAGAATGGCCCTGGGGTGAACCTCGACCTCCTCCCACTTGAATTTATCCTTCCGGAAGAGTTTAATCTGCGGCGATGGGTATAGCCCCCCGCCTTTTATCCAGTAATCACCGATAAAATTCTTCCGCGGTATCGTAAGTGCTGCTTCTTGCGGATTTGAAGATAGGACCTCTTCTATCTCACTTTTTAATTCGTCTTGCATCCTCTCGTCGGCATCCAGGCTCAGTATCCAGTCAAATTTGCCGCGGGAATAAGCCCAGTTCCTGTGCCTTCCCTCGATGTCCATTCTCCTCGTAAATACAGTCGCGCCTAAACTTCTCGCTATCTGGCGCGTGCCGTCGGTGCTTTCATCATCGACCACAATCACTTCCCCGGCCCAGCCAAGGACGGATTTTATGCAGTCTGTAATTCGCTCCTTCTCGTTTTTGGTAAGAATTACGACGGATAGCGGCACTTGTTTCATAACTTGAGCTTTCTCTTTTCGAGCTCGGCATCGGCCTTGGTTGTCTTGTCCACTGCCCTCTCGCGCTTTCCCCATTCGACGAGATTGCTCAAACCCTCTTTAAGCTTTATCTTCGGCCTAAATCCGAGCGCCTTTATTTTTTTTATATCCGCGTAACAATGCCTTATGTCTCCGACTCGGTAGCGGTTGGTTATTTCGGGTTGCAGCTTTTTTCCGTATAAATCAATAAGCGCCCCCGCTACTTCTTTTATGGTTACGGCATGCCCTGTGCCGACATTGTAAAAGTTATAGTCGGCTTTTTTATCGTTCATCGCAAGAAGTGATGACTCCACGACGTCCCTTACGTCGATAAAATCCCTTGTCTGCAGGCCGTCCTCATATATAAGGGGAGGATTTCCGTTTTTAATCCTCGAGGAAAATATGGCGCAGGCGCCTGTATACGGATTTGAAAGCGCCTGGCGTGGCCCGTATACATTGAAAAATCTTAAGGCAACGGTGGGAATCTTGTAGCTTATCCCAAGGTTTAAGGAAAGCTCTTCCTGGTCTTTTTTTGTAATGGCGTAAACCGAGGTCGAGAGGAGTTTCTTGTCTTCGTTTGTAGGTAGGGGTTTAAGTTCCGAACCGCAATCCGCGCAAAGAAGCTCCCAGACTCTTTTCTTGAGCTCGCCGTCGCTTCTTAAATGAGGCGAAACGATACCGCATTTTTCGCACCTGTAAGAGCCCTCGCCGTATATGGACATGGAACTCGCGACTATAAACTTGCTTATATTTAGTTTGTTGTTGATTATGTAATCCCAAAAAAAAGCCGTCCCCTGCGTATTTGCATCGACGTATTCTTTTATCTCATACATGGATTGCCCGACACCGACCTTTGCCGCGTAATGGAATATCGTATCGACACCGTCCAGGGACTTCTTAAGCGCCCCCTCGTCTCTTATATCACCTTCGACGTAACGGGCGTTTTTATTAAGGTAACCGGGTTTCTTACCCAGGTGGACCTGTGGGTCGAAGTTATCCAGCACAACAACTTCTTTTTCGTCCTTTACTAACCTGTCCACGAGATGTGAGCCGATAAAACCGGCCCCGCCTGTTACTAGCACTTTACTCATTTAATATACCTCCCCGTTATTCGTCTATCGGTTTAAGGTTGCGTCGGGCGAATCGTCGGGCGGTTTTCGGTTGCGTTCCAAACCGCATATCGCAACCGCAACCGCAACCGCAACCGATTCGCCTGACGCAACCGTTCAACGATTACCGCTTTTTTGGCACAGCTCCCAGTACTTCGCCCAGCGCACGAAATAACTCCACGAAAAAAGCACGCAAAATATAAGGCCCACCATGCCGTCCTTGTAGCCTTTCTTTTTAAAGTAGGCCTTGATAAACATTTTTAGCAGCTTGATTGTCAGGTTATACTTTACCTCTTTGGCTCTTGTGTCTTTAAATTTCTCAAACATCTCAAGTGCCTCGTAATTCGTGTACCGGTTGTGTTTTTGTATAAATTCCGAAACGGTGTTGAAAGGATAGTGCTCTATCGGGTATTCAAACTGGCCTACTTTTCCGTCTACCTTAACGAGATGGTGGACCTTACCGTCGAATTTTACCTTGCCCCTACGGAAAAAATTTATTATGCTGTGGTAGCGGCCCCCGTGCATTAATGCCTTCCCCAAAAAGTATTGCAGGCGCGGCACATTGTATGCATCAAATTCCGAACCGTTTTCTAAAATATCCTCTATTTTTTCGCGCGTCACCTGCGGCATTGCCTCATCGGCATCAAGGGCCAGAATCCAGTCCCCGGTGGCATTTTCGTTCCCGATATTGCGTTCCATGCCGAAATCGCCCTCGAAGGGATGGTTTATTACCTTCGCGCCGTACAAGCGCGCTATTTCCTGGGTCCTATCGGTGCTTTCGCCGTCCACAATGACTATTTCGTCAACCCACCTGAGGCTCTCAAGACACTTCCGGATATTCCTTTCCTCATTCCTTGTTATCAAAACAGCTGATATGGTTGCCCTTGCCACTTTTGCTCTTATACCCTCCCTTCTTAATCTAATTTATCCATTCGAGGGAATCGAGTTTTTCGAGAATAATAGACGCGGTCTCCCTGTGCCCTTTTTCGTTAAAATGGCTGTCACGAGGAAAGTATAGGTTTCTTTCTTCGATCGGAAGTTTTTCAAATTCATCTTTTAGATTGACACAATCTATTTTATTTTTGGCACAGAACTGGGATAGCCTATCTTCAACCTTTTTCGAATCGGGCTTTTCCTTAAAATAAAACTTGCTTGCCGACCCCATCGCGGTTCCCTCAATTTGGGCTTCAGTTGGAATAATTACCAACAGAAATTTTGCGCCTTGGGGGCCTGCCAGCTGTTTCATTCCCAATATATACCGAAATGTGTCTTCCCAGAGAACTTCTTCGCCGGCTTTTGGCTCTCCGGATAAAATAAAAAACTGGTTTGCCTCGGGGTCAGATTTCTTGAGGCCCGTTTTTTTTAGTAGCACATAAAGCCGTTTTTTTAAAGAAACGTAAAACCTGCTCTTGTTTATAGCCCCTTTGACCGTATTGCAAAATTTTCTCTCCGCGCGTTTCCAGCCTTTAAGTTTTTCGATTTTAGGCGGGCCCTTAAAGTGTACCGCCGTGGGTAAACCGTTGTTATCAAACGTTGCCATTCCGTTATAAAACGAATCCTCATAAACATCGTTCATAAAGAAACACAATATAACTATGTCAGGGTTATATTTCAGGCCTTCTTTTTTCAAATAGAGGTATTCCAGAATCGGCGAATAACCGGAAACGCCCATGTTTATTACTTCGTATTTTTTTGAAAGCTTTCTTTCGCTTAGCTTCTTTTCGATGACATCGCAGAAGTTATCAGCCCTTCCTACCTCTACGCCGTCTACGAAAGAGTCTCCGAGAATAATAATTCTTGACTTGTCCGAAGTTTTATCGTATTCGTATTCATCGTCGTTTAAGCCCTTCGAATTATATTGCTGTTCGTTTCTGAATTCCTTTCCGTCGCGGGCAATATGGACAAACTTAAGGCCGGGTTTGTGGACATGGTTTAACACGGGGTGAGTTTCTATGTCGGCGCGGTAATTACTATTGGGGCGCGGAAGTTCGTCGCTTGCGAACGGGACAAAAAACTCGATGCCCCTTACTACAAATTCCCCTATTACAAATAATACAGCTACTGTGAAAATCAGCAGCAGGAAGTTTTTAATACTTGCTTTCATTTTTCGCTAAACGCGTTTATGTTATGTACGGTGGCCCTATGAAAAAAGCGGAATTTTCCCATAAAATCCAAAAAACGCTCATCATCAGCGTATATGATATTGGGTTTCTTTTTCTTAAAGATAATTTTTAAGAACGCGGATATATAAAACGGCTTTTTAAAATGATAAAAAGTCAGATTGGAATATTTTTCATAAAAACTTTTCGTCTTAAGACGAGGTGAAATAACATATACCCATGATTTTTCTTTCGCGTGCTTATCCAAGATTTCTTCGAGTTGATTAATGGATTTTTCGTTTATGCTCCTCATAACAACAATAACCCTCTCTGTCGCCCCCCACCTGGATTCGAATATGGCGCGGTTTTTCCTAAAGTCACTCCCGAAGCTCTTAATGAGATTGAAAGATCTCTGTTCTTTGTGATATACCAGAGACGCAAACGACCGTACGGTTTTATAACCTTTTTTCTTCGCGCGCAGGGAAAAGTCGGTGTCGTCAAAATTGCCCATGCCATAAACCTGGTCCAAAAGCCCTATCTCATCAAAAACCTTTTTTCTCACAAGCATGCAAAACCCAAAGGCGCTTCCGAGGTCTACAAAAAGGCCGCTTTCTTTTTTTATACGCGCTTTATTTTTTTCCGCGCTGGTGTATGCAATTTCGCGGCCGATTTTCTGGCCCAGCGTATTACTAGTCGGGTTAACTATGCCTATCGAAGGGTTTTTGTCTATCACCTTGACCATTTCACCGAGCCAACCGTAGGCAACAAGCGTATCGTTATTCAGTATGCATACAAACTCCGATTTAGATAAGGAAATGCCATAATTTACGGCTTTTACGAAACCCTCGTTCTTTTCGTTTTTTACCAGCAAAACTCGTTCGTGGCGCCTTTCCGCCAGGTCCCGCAGGTAGGCTGCCGCCTTTTCGCCGCTTGCATTATCTATTATTATCAACCTGTACGGAAACAGGGTATTTCTCTCGATTGACTCCACGCAGTCTCTGGTATCTTCCAGCCGGTTCCATACCGGGATTACAATATCACACGTTAACATGAATCGCCTCTTTCGTCTTCTCCTTAATCCTGTTTACGGTCTCTTTCGCGAACGCGGGGAAAGACGCGTCTTGCGTATTTTTAAATACGGCGTTGTATCTTTTGCAGGGTTTTTTGTTCCTGTTTATATACAAATCGAAAGGCACCAGGACCTTGAGTAAAAGATCGTTGTAAACTTTTAGTTTTATATTGGTATGCCGGAATTTCCCGTGGAGATTTCTGGGGCTCCAGATATCGATATGGTGCTGTTTCCGCGCCAGGTAAAACGCAGTCTCTTCTATGCGGTCAAGGGCTGCTCGGTCCCGGCATGCTTTTTTGTCAAGAATTATTACGATTTTAAGGGGTTTGCCCCATCTTTTGTAATAAATAAGTTTATTCTTTTCGTGCAGCTCGTTCCATTTTTCCCCTTTCAAAACCTCGAAGAACGTAACGTTTCTGTGGTGGTAAACGTAAGTATCGAGCGCCTTAAGTGCAAGAAATCCCGTTTCGATCGCCCGGACAGAATAATCCACGTCGTCAAAATAGGCAAGGCCGTAAATTTCATCTACCTTGCCGATTTTTTCGATAACGGCGCGTTTTATCACTGCCGAGAACCCGCGGCACCAATCAGTCTCTATAAAACGCCCCTTCCCTCGTCTCTCCAGCGCGGCATTGAAGCCGTCGATGGAGGCGCCGGCCGGCCTGCCCTCCCATGTGGGGTTAATCATGCCGAAATTTGGCCGGGACTGGAGTATGTTTATCATTTTTCGCAGCCACCCTCTCGTTACTACCGTATCGTCGTTCTGGAAGCACATGTAAGGGGCGCGGGAAAGCTCTATTCCTTTATTCAGGGCCTTGACCCAGCCGATATTTCGGTTATTAGTCACAATGGTAGTTTCCACACTCCTGTCCCGTTCGAGTTCGTCCAGAAGTTTTTTTGTACCGGGGTTTTTCCCATTATTAATGACTATGAGCCGAAAAGGCGAATCGGTGTTTTTCAGTATGCTTTCGATACATTTTTTCGTAAATTCATACTGGTCGCAGATGGGTAAAATTATGTCGCACTTCATGTCACTCTTAGTGCCGGTATCGCTTCGGAGGGAATTAACGATTTTTTTAAGCTCCTTTTCGGGAAGATTCCCGAAATCTAACGAAAAAAGGCTGCACTTTTGGATATTGCATAGCGCCCTCAATAAGGGTATTGTTTTTCTTTCGTCGCATATAACTGCGTCGTATTTTTTCCTTTTTTTGCTTCCAAAAGATCTTTCCAGAATGCGCGCGGCAAGTTCGAATACTTTAAGTCTTCTATCTAAGTAATTAAACTTTATATTCTGGTGCAGTGGAAAATCCGTTTTCTGCATTATCGCATTTACTCTATTTTTTGCTTTTTTGTCGCTGAATATCAAAAGATTCACCCAGCACCACTTTCTCGCCAGGAAAAGGGCGGAATTAAGAAAATTCTCTATGTTTTTATCGCTTGTATTCTCTGGTCTCGAAAGTATCATTGCGATCCGCAGGTGTCGGGGCCATTTCTTAAAATAGTCCTTTTCCGCTTCAGACTGTATATCTTTCCTGTCACCCAGTTTGTCAAACGACTTGTGCTCTCTGTGGTAAACATACGACGAATAGAGGCATACGGATTGGTAACCGGCAATGTGCGCTCTCATAGAGTAGTCTGTATCATCGAATCCCCCTATGCCAAATCTCTCATCCAGGTATCCTATTCTTCGGATGACTTCCCTTTTAATAAGCATAGCGAATCCCTGGCATTGATTCATCTCCATATACTTGTTTTTGTTTGAAACTGAGACGGAGCGGGCATATTCATTCACCGTCATTTTCCGCTCGGCATGGCCGTTGCAAAGAGGATTTAGCAAGCCGACACGAGGGTGCTTTTCGGCGAATTCTACAAGAGCTGTAAGCCAACCAAAAGCCGGTAATGTGTCGTTATTTAATATGCATACATAAGGCGCATTTGAAGCCTTAAGTCCTTGATTTATTGCTTTTACAAAACCTAAATTTTTTTCATTTCTAATTAAATCTATTTCCGCAATTTTACTCTTTTTCAGACCTTCGAGATAGTTCCTAGTCTCACTATCGCTTCCATTATCTACCAGTATAAGCCGATAAGGGTAGTTTGTATTTTTCAGAATATGCTCTATGCAGGATTTGGTATAATCCAGCTGGTTCCATATCGGGATAATTATGTCACACTTCAAGGCTTTCCTCTGCTAATTTCAAAACTTTGTCTTTGTCTATCTTCTTAAGGCAGTCGTGCGTCTGGCACATTTTATGTTTAAAGTTTTTATAGCACGGCCTGCACGCTACGTCTTCGGCTTTCACGACCTTGTGCCTGCCGGAGGGCGGATACGGCCCGTATACTTTGTCATCCACGGGGCCGAAAATCGAAACAGTCCTCTCGCCCTGGCTGACCGCTATATGTAAGAGGCCACCGTCGTTGCACAAAAGAAGAGCGCACTTTTTAATAAGTGCTATCGCTTCCGGAAGAGACACCTTTCCGCAAAGATTTGTCGATTTTTCGGCAAGGCCCTTTTCTATCGACTGGGCCATTTCCTTTTCTTCAGATGATCCAAAAATAAGAAAGTATATATCTTTTCTTTTTGCCGATAGCCTCTCTGCCAGATAGGCGAAATTCGCCGGGTCCCACCTTCTGTATATAGCGTATTCCCCCCAGCTCTTGCCGCCCCCCGGCGCCAGACCCACCAGTCTTTTATGCTCCAGGGCATATCGCGACAGGAAGGAATCCGCCCATTGCTCGAGTTCCGGTGAAAGCGAAAGCTTGAGATTCTTGTCGGCAATTTCTCTTATACCTATCAATTTCAGAATATCCAGATAGTGTTCGACCACATGTTTACCGTTAAAGCCATTCATATTCGATTTATCTGTCAGGAACCTTCCCCTGTTTCTGTAATTAAATCCTATTCTTTTCTTTATTCCGAGAATTTTCAAAAGCATGGAAATCTGATGGCCAAGGGACAAGTCAATCGCTAAATCGTATTTCCCGCGCTTTATTTCTTTTATGAATTTAAATAGTTTCCTCACAAAATGTAATTTCGACTTTCTAAACGCATCCCTAAAATCGTCTTTCTCGAATATTATAATACGGTCGATATCGCGGTTATGTTGCAATACATACCGGCCCCTCTCGTTGCACATTGCGTCTATCGAGGCACCTGGGATATGCGCCTTTAAAGCCCTTATCATCGGTGTGGAAAAAAGAACATCACCGATACCAAAGGTGTTTATAATGAGAATTTTTTTATATCTGTTGGGCATATATAGGGTAGACTCATTAGGACTCCGACATTAAGCCAAAATAACGCCACAAGCGGCAGGGAATGTAAATTCGTATCAAAAAAACTATGGATTAAAAAAGCCAATAAACCGCCGCCGAGGCCTATGGCCAGCGATTGATAGAACCTGTTTTTGCATTTTTTTATGAATATTAAAGAACGGTAGAAAAGTTGCGTCAATATTGCCAAAAAAGCTATAAGGCCCACAAGACCTATATCAGCGGCTATCTGCAAAAAACCGTTATGCGCATAACTTCCCCTTTTGCCCCTTGCTTCGTCTTCGCGGAATTCCTTAAATTTTCCGAAAAACGTATTTAGGCCATTGCCTATAACGGGGTGTTCGCTAAATATCTTCCAACCAGTCTTCCACATCGCAAATCTATCGGCCAGACTATTCGTTGCCAAAATATCTCTCGTTTTTGCCTGAGGCAAAAAGGGTAAAATCGCCAGAATCAGCAAGATTATCGCCAGTAACAACTTTATCCTTTTTAAAATCAGGATGAATCCGAAAGAAATCACAAAACCAAGCCATGCGCTTCTCGTATTCGCCAGATAAAAAAGATATAAAAGCGCTGAAGAAAAAATGCCTAAGCCGATCCTCGCATAAATGTTCGCTACTCCAAATATTGCCAGAATTAACGCGGGTATTAGGATTACCAATATCCACGCGGAAAGATCGTTCGGAAACGGAAAGGAACCGGTGGGGAATCCGCGGTAAGGCGCAAGTTCCGGCCTATATTTAAAACTCGGATAATTGCGCAACAAATCTACATGGGTATAATAATACTGGATAAAGGCGTCGATCGCGATTACCATGCCGGACAGTAAAGTAATTTTGAGAAGGTTTTTTATCTTTACATCGGAATTTATCTCTTCGATTATTATAAAATATAGAATAATCCATTTAAGGCATTTCGTAATCAGGGCGTAGAAAGTAAAAAATTTATTATCGGCGTTTACAAGAGAAATAACACAAGCTATAAAAAACGCAAAAAGCGAAATGTTAAGCGGGGTTTTTTTGAGCCTAAAATCTTTAAGTAAAACCTTCTTCGCAATCCAGGCTAATAAAGCGACTGTTATCGTAATTTCTATTATCGTCTTCGAAAACGGCAGGCAGAAGATCATTAAATAGAGTGACCACTCTATAGTCTTCTCGAGAATAGCTACAATTTTACCTTTGTCCATTCTGCTTTCTTCGCACCTTGGCGCTTTTCAGTCTTACGGCTGCAAAATAAACACCCAAACCCAGCATCATCCCGGCTACAACAACAAGGGTTGAGGCGGCTATTTTAAGCGGCGCCCTTGATACAACAAGGGCGCTTAAGCCCAGTAAAACACAAATTGCATATATTGCCAAAACAGCCCTTTTCTTTTTGTAACCCAGCGAAGCTAAAATATGCGATGAATGATCCTTTCCTCCGAGAAAAATAGGCCTTCCCTCTATAAGTCTTAATATCGTCACCAGTGTCGTGTCAAAAATGGGATACCCCAGGACAAGGATAGGCAAAGAAAGAGAAAGGCTTATTTTATCCGTTTCCCAGCTTCCCAAAACAGCGATACACGCTATTGTAAACCCCAGAAACATGCTGCCGGAATCGCCCATAAATATTTTTGCTTTGGGAAAATTATGTTTTAAGAACCCGAAACATGCCCCTGCCAGGGCGAAGGAAAGAACAGCGACGTAAACTTGAGAATTCTGCCATGCCATTATACCGAAGAAAACCGAAGAAATACCGGCGATACCGGCCGAGAGCCCGTTTAAGTTATCCAGGAGATTAAAGGCATTCGTAATTCCTACTATCCAGAAAACAGTAAAAAACATACTCAGGTAATAGTCTTCAAATGTGATAACCCTTACCCCCGCTTTATATGCAATAAGCGCTGCTAAAATCTGCCCGGAGAGCTTCATCTGCGGCATCATGCCCAGCTTGTCGTCTATAACGCCTAAAATGATGAGAATCGTGCTCCCCAAGAGAATACCGAACATGTAATTATTTGTATCGGTCGTAAAAAGAACCCCCGCAAAGAACGCCGCAAACATGGAAAGGCCGCCTAAAAGCGGGATCGGGTGTGCGTGGGATTTTTTAGAATTCGGGTGGTCTACTAATTTTATCTTAAAGGCAATCTGGCGCGCAAGCGGCGTAAAACCGTACGAAACTATAATTGCTACAAAAAACGCGCCGAAAATGTCCTGCATCGTAATCATTTTGCTTTTTATCCCTTGAAGTATTCTATGGTCCTTTTCAATAATTCATCTATCGCGATCCGGGGGGAGAAATTTATAAATGAGCGTATTTTTGATATGTCCGGCCTCCTGTGACGCATATCCTCAAACCCTACTTTATAGGCTTTTTCATAAGGGACAAACTTAATCTTTGATTTTGAATTTGTAAGTTTTTTGATTTTCTTTGCAAGTTCGAGTATCGAGATACTCTTGGGATTTCCTATATTGAAAATCTCTCCTGTGGCTCTGGGCTCAACGAACAAATCCAGGACCGCCTTTATCGCGTCCCCTATATACAAAAAACACCTCGTCTGTTTTCCGTCACCGAATACTGTTATTGGTTTATTTGATAGCGCTTGCTTGATAAACCGGGGTATAACCATACCGTAA
>JBARPB010000095.1:0-20642 GCA_049642705.1 Candidatus Omnitrophota bacterium | reverse complement strand
ACGCTATCCTTGCTGACGCCTTCCGGAAGCGCCTTTGTCTCGGCGGGAATATCATACAAAACCCAATGAACCCACGTGCCCATCGGCGCGTCGGGGTCGTCGGAAATAAGCGCGAAACTCTCCGTCCCCCCGGGGACGCCCGTCCACTCAAGAGGCGGCGAGACATCCTCATCCTTACACGTATATTTAGCCGGAATAAATTCCCCGTTTTTAAAAGCGGGGCTTCTTAACTCAAGCGCCATAACCTCACCTCCTACGGCCACTGATGCGCACTGCCTTTTACCTTGCAGTCTACGTCGATGATGCTGTCGCCGCCAAATATCAGGATATAATCCTTGCTGTTTTTACTGCTGGTTGAAGGGCAGCTCTGCCACTTCCTGCTTCTAAGGTACCCCCTCTCCACGAGGGCATCCAGCTGTTCGTCATCGCTTAAGTCCGCCAGGGAATCGGTTTCGTTCAAAACATATCCCGCCGCGGCGGTAAATATCATCTTCTGATTGCTTTGACACAGGCTTCTTGCCGCGTTAATACGCGCTTCCATGTAATTGGGTATGGCTATCATCGACAAAAGGCCGACAATAGTAACTACAACCAGTATTTCGAAAACAGTAAAGCCGGCCGCCGTATAGATTATATCCTTACCGAGCCGTTTTACGCTTTTCAAACGTAACCCCAGGGCATTTTTTATGTTTTTAATGCCCATATCGCCGACGCTTTCGGTGCCCCTGCCTAAAATCTTGGGCGATATAACCGTTATAACTTCATCCGCAAGACGCGCTTTCAGGAAAGAGGAGATAACCCGTGAGCCGCCTTCCACAAGTATTTTCTTTATCCCTTTTTTATAAAGTATACGGATAATTTTGCGTAAGTCAATATCGCCGCCTTTCGAAGCCGGTAAAACGATAATTTCAACGCCCATTGCTTTAAGCCGTTTCATTTTGACTATCGGGGCTTTTGGCGTCGTAATAATAATCGTTTTTGCGAGGTTTGTTTCTCTTACAAGACGCGCATCAAGCGGCACGCGAAGTTTGCGGTCGATAATAACCCTCGCGGGATTCTTGCCTTTTACAAGGCGCGTGGTAAGGGATGGGTTGTCCAAAAGGACTGTCCGGATGCCGACAAGCACGGCGTCGCTTCGGGCGCGCAACCCGTGGGCGAATTTTCGCGCTTCGGGTCCGCTTATCCATTTCGATGAGCCGTCCGGCGCGGCAATTTTACCATCCAGGGTCTGGGCGAACTTTACGGTTATATACGGCTTCGTCATTACTTAAAGTTATAATGTTTACGCACCGGCTTCTTTATGTCCCAGACGCAAGAGAGGCCTTTCGGAAACGTAACGAAATCCCCCGGGCCGAAGCTTACGCTCTTTCCGTCCTTTGTCTCGATGGTTACCTTACCTTCGAGGATGTAGCACATTTCGGTATCGCCGTAATGCCAGTCGAAACGCGATGCCTCTTTTTCCCATACAGGCCACGAAAAAACGCCCATTTGTTTAAGTTTCTCTTCGGGCACTTTTTCAATCTTTATCTCTGCCATCTTTACCTCCCTCTGTCATTATATGATACACATCTATTATAACCCTAAAGGCAAGAAATGCAAAACAAAATCACCGCCCTCCCAGCAAAACCCAGCAATCAACCTTATCTTTGACCCTCATAAGGTAAAGCCGTCTGTTGACGGTGGGTTGTTCGCTGATTATACGCGAGTAGAAATCATCGAAAAACTCGGGCGATTCAAGGTAATAGCCGTGCCTGTAACTTGCCCTGTTTATCGGGGTCACGTCCACCAGGGCAATTTTATCCGGATGAAGCGACTTAAGGTACAGGAGGTCTTTCATTTCCTCGAACTCTCGGTGGTCTCTCACGTGTTCCGTTGGTTTTATTACGTGGCGGCCGAGCTTTTTTTCTCCGTCTATAATTCCGCTTAAAAGAAGCACCTCGTCGTCCGAGGAGACGTATGATGTCAGGTGTCTTGTAAGCGCCGCAATCTCGTCTTTGAATGTTTCGTCAAATTCGTCCGCATCAACATCGGGCGCGGATAATATAACATGGTCTATCTCGAAATCCGAATCGGCGAAATCCTTGTATTTGTATAGATGTTCGAAAGCTGAGCACACGACCTGGCAGGCCAGGCTGGATGATTGAATCCAGATCCTTTGGGGTCTGATTTCCCGCACGATTCTAGCTAAAAGTTCTCCCAGATACGGACCGGAAGCTGCGGCGAGGGACTTTGCTTTTTTGTAACCGCCGATGCTGACGGGCTGGTCGCCCGGCCAGTCAAACAGAAGAACCGGCGTGTTAACATCCAGGAGATACGCAAAGTAAGCGGCTTTTATTGCCGTTATTTCGAAATCATCCTTGTAACCAAACGCAACTACAAGCAGGGAATTGTGCGGGGAATTTTTAACCGCTGCACCCAGCTGCTGCATAAAATCACCGCTTCCCAACTCGCTGACATCCTGCATTTCTATCATGCCTCTTTTTTTTAATCCGGCGGGACGCATCCTTCCTATTTTAAGACGGGGGTCTACTTTAATGTTCATCCTACCGTATGATGTCTCTTCGGCAAGTTCCGGCAGGAATGAAGACGATAAATCCGCCCCTCCCTCGACTACCCGGGATGTGGCGTAGAAAATTTCGATTACCCTGTAACGGCCGTCTATTTTATAAGGAATACGCCTGTAAAGGTCTTTAATGTAAGGGGCGGCTGTCTGAATGGGAAAATACGCGCACCCTGAAAGTAATACGCCGAGAAATACAAGTGAGGCGGTTATGAAAATTGGTTTCTTTTTCATCCTGGTTTTCTCCTTTACCATTTAAAAGCTGCGCCCGCACAGACGGCCGATTCACGCTTTGATTTAAGCGCGCGCACAAAGGCCTGGCCTTCGCCTTTCAATATCCTGCGGGAAAGTTTCAGATTTGCGCTTATATCCTTGCCCTTGTCGTTTCTGAGCCTGAATAATACTGTATCTTTATCTGTCAGCCTCGCCTCGGCGCCAAAGACTATGGCGCGGATTTTCCCTTTTTCGTACTTTACCTCAAATATTAAGTCCATCTTTTTTCTTATTTTCCACCTGCCGAAAAGGGTAACTATTCGCCTTACAGGCTTTGGCCTATGCGAGAGGACTATCCCTACTTCGTATTTTATATAGTTTTCCCTGAACAAGCCGAGGCCGGTTCTGAAGTTGAAACTTGAGTTCGTATTTTTGTCTATAACATACGATACCCTGGCTTTGTCCTTTATATCCCAGTATCCTTTAAGGGTTAGGGTGTGAATTTTTTTTAATTTTCGTATAAGGCGCGCTTTTTCATACCTGTATATAATCTGATGGTCTTTATTAATTTCCCATATCCCGTCAAATGTCAGAATGTCGTACTTTCCTTTTTCTCGCGTTACCCTGAACGTAATGCGGTTATATTCGTCGGCCTGCCACGCGCCACCCAATCTAAGGATATATGTCGCTTGAGTGCCTTCTTTTGTCCGGGTGGTAACGGCAAATAAAATGGAATTTTTGTTTACGTCTATCATATCCCCCTTAAGCGTCAATTTATCCCCGAAGGTCTCTCTTCCCCACTTATCCAGCGTAAGCCTTAAGTCATGGTTTTTGGTTAAGGACCATTTACCCTTGAATTTAATCTGATGTGGAATATTCATATCGCGCCGGAGGGGGGCCTTTACGTGATAAGTTAATATATTATTCTTATCGACTTTAAATTTTCCGTCCAGGACTTTTCTGAAACGGTGCAGACGGGCCCTCCGGCCGGCCCCTCGACTTGGCTCGGGATGGTTCGAGGGGTGGTGAGCCTGTCGAACCATTTCTTCGATGATAAGCCTGTTGTGCGGGTCTATTTCGTATCTTACTTTTTCCATCTATCCCTTAATAACGCACAGGCGGGATTATTTTATTTCTAAATCGAATTTATGGGTTCTCTGCTTGGCGAGCTCCCAGGAGTATTCGTAAAGGTGCAGCCCCTTGGAGCAAGCGACGATTTCGCCACCTCCCACGCCTATTTCATCGGCCATGTATTGCTTTACAAGTTCGAGCCCGCCGAGATTCGAAGGGAAACCGCCCCAGAGGTCCCAGGAGCGGAAGTACAGGAAAAAATGCAGTTTTCCGTAGCGAACGCGGGTGTCTATGATGCGCAGGCACGGCGGGTCTTCGAGCTTTATATCGGATGGCATGCCTATTTCCATGACCGCCTGGTTGGTTCCGAAACCCTGGGTTTTGTAAATCTTTATGACTTCTTCTATCTGGTTGCATTGAAGCGGCATCTCTTTAACCAACTTCCTGCCGTCAACCTCCGTCTCGATTTTCGCTTTTGGGTCCACCAGCCGCTCGCCGTAGGTGTAATCTTCTCTTTTGGTCTTTTGGCTTGTGAGGAGATACGAAAGATACTGCTGTATGTAATTCATGTCGGTAGGGGCGGGTATCGCCGAGCCTTCGGGCATAATGGGAATTATCTGATGGGCTGGATTCTTGACTCGGATGGTGATAAAATCGAATTCAAGACGCCTTTGTCCAGCGTAGCTTCCACGGTCAATCTTGTAGACGTAGCCGTGTTCCAGTATTTCCGACAGGCACCGGAACCACGCGTCATCCAGGTCAAGTGCCTCTACATAAACGGGTTTCAGGCCCCTTGCCTCTTGATCCTTCTTCATGCTTTTATTCTCCGGGTATATTGTAATATGGCAGTGTCTAAACTTCAATTAAAATCGATAACATTTATTTTGAAGGTTAAGTTCTTAGCGGGCGGGACGCCCTTCTCCCAGGGCCGTACATATTTGAAGGAGACTTTCGTTTCTCCGGGGCCTGTCGCCTTAAAGGTCCATCTCTCCTCGCCCCCGCCGCCTACGATGATAATGCCGGTTTCGTCTCCGGTTATATAGTCTACGTTTTCGCATTTGAGGATTTTCTTATCTACGGGCGCGGCAAGCTTCCAGAGATAGCCCGTCGTCTGGTTGGATTCGAGTTTAATGATAAAATTCTGGCTTACCTTTACTTCGATCGGTATCGAAGAGTTGGAATACACCCTTTTACCCACAACCTCATCGCGGCTTGCCCTCTCGATATCAATAATTTCTATCGGAGTGCATTGTGGCTTGAAAAGGAATCGTTTCTTTATAAGGCGGCCGCGGACCTTTACCTTTAGCCCCTCAATCTTGAAACTGGATGTCAAGCCTAAGGGTTTATATTCTTTTCCATCGTCGCCCTTGATGCCGTAAAAACCTTCGCCGTACGAAAAGTGCCTGATGGTGCCTTTAACGGAGACAACGTCTTTATCGGCGCAGCCGAGCCGTGCCGATAAAAAACTGCCGAGGGTAAGGAATAAAACGAGCGTAACGGCTATTTTTGCGTCACGGCGCAATATCGCCATTACTTAGCGGCAACCAGTTTCAGCAAGACAATGCCGGAGGCGATTAAGGCAGCAAGTTCGAATCTTGCGCCCATGACTCCGTAACTTATGTAGCCGTTCAGCACAAGAAGAAGCACGCCGATCATATAGGTTACTACAAATACCGGCTGCATCTCCTTATTGCCTTTAAACAAAAAATACAGCTGTGTAAACCACGCAACAGTTATTAAAATTAATCCCGCAGCTGCAATACCCATCTTTCACCTCCTTCAATTACGCGAAGTAAAGAATTAATAAACCGTAAATTATAGGGACAAGGCTGAGTAAGCGCAGGGTTTTAAGCGGTTTCTCCTGCCATTTCTTAAGTATATTTTTGCACTTATCCGGCCCCAGGACGAAAATCGAGATACCGCTCACGAGAGGCAAAAGGCCTATTACGATTATAGCCCATACCACCCTGCACTGCGAAGCTCCCATGAGGAAAATAAAACCTATTATAATCCTTGCAACGCCTATTATATATATCCTCCTCTTTTCCCGCAGATAATAAGCAAAAATCTGTTTTATCACATCGGGTTTTAAAACAAAAACAAGCCCCATGCCCACGACGATAATGCCGATTAGTTTAACTAATATTACCATATGCCACCCCCCTTTCGCGATTCCGTACAACAAATAAAGTATACCTGCAGGAAGGAGAATTTGCAAGTGCCGGTCCATTTCCTCATTTTCTACGGCGTTCTCCCCTCTATCCATTTAAAAATATCCTCAAAAACCTTTTCGCGATCCAGGTCTATGTTTAATGCATGGTACATATCGGGATATTCTATCAGGCTTTTATCCTTTGCCTCCATGCTTTCAAAGACCTTCCTGCTCACCCCGGAGGAAACCAGGGTATCCTCACCCGCCAAAAGAAACAACACGGGAGATTTGATTTTGTTCCTTAAAATCCTTCCCCGTAAGCCTGCCAGAAATATGCCTGTTAAAAGTTTTGATGTCGCAAACCTTATCTCTCGCGGGTCGGAATCCATGGCCTCCCGGCGTTCGATGTCCCTGGTGCACATCGCCGAGGTAAACGGCAGGTTGAAATTTCTTTTTGGGTTATACAAAAGCGAGGTAAAAATGCTGATATATTCAAAAAAGGTAAACTTCAATTTATCGGCAAATGCGGGGGCAGCGCATATAACCCCGTCGAAAAAGTGCGGATTTAAAGCCGCCGCGGTAAAAACAATCACACCGCCCATGCTCTGGCCTACGAGGAAAATTTTTATATTGCCGTTTTCCTTTACTATTATATCGCGAAGGTGTTTTATATCGTCGTAGTAGGTGCCGAAAGAATCTATATGCCCTTTGAGTCCTTTCGTCTCGCCGAATCCCCTTAACTCTATGGCATAGGAAGAGATGTTTCTTACAAGAAAAAAATCCGCCAGGAATTTCCAGGAATCGCTCTGTGTGCCGAGGCCGTGCACCAGTAAGAGCGCCGCTTTCGGTGAGCCCGCCGACCACCCCCTGTAAAGAATGCCTGTCTTGGGGTCTTCTTCTATCATTGGTTCTTATTCAAATATACCATCTCGCGTACGGCTTTTCTCTTTATTTTCTTCGTTACTGTCCTGGGAAGTTCTTCGAACCGGACTTGAAAATCCGCTATCCTCTTATACGCCGCTAAATTCCCGCTCAAGCGCGCAAGTTCCGAAGATATTTTTTTCTCTATATTCTCTTTATCGGACCTCTCGCCTTCTTCGAATGAATCGAGATCCGGCACGATAACGGCGTAAACTTCCTCATGCCCCTTGCGGAGGCCGCGCGTAGCGGTCCTTCCGAGAACCGATATTTCCTTTATGCAAGGGCTCTTCTCCATAACCGCTTCCACTTCTTCCGGAAAAACCTTTTTGCCCGTGCCCAGGGCTATCAAATTTTTAAGCCTGCCTGATATGTAGAGGAAACTCTCCCTGTCGAGATAGCCCACGTCGCCGGTATGAAGCCATCCGCTTTTTAGCACCTCTTTTGTCTTTGACGGATTATTAAAGTAGCCCTTCATTACGTGCGGCCCGCGTGTTAAAATTTCGCCTTCGCGGGAAAATTTGCTTTTTTTAAGAATCTTTACCTCGACTCCCGGCAGGGGCTTTCCGACGGAGCCGAATTTGTTTTCCTTGTAGGTATTAATCGATATTGCAGGCGCCGTTTCGGTGAGGCCGTAGCCCTCGAGCACCCTGAAGCCCAGGGCGTTTAAGTCGAGCTCGACATCTCTGCCTAACGGCGCGCCTCCGCTTATAAAGGCGCGCAGGCACCCGCCGAACTCCTCGTGAATAGGCTTGAACAAAAGCTTTCCTACCCTTATGTTTAATTTAAGCATGGCCTTGGAAAAAGCAAGGGATGCCCTGAATGCCTTCTGCCTGGCGGGTGGCAGCTTGGTAATCTTTTTCATGATACCGCCGTGTATCATCTTTAACACAAGAGGTACGCAAATCATCGCGGTGGTTTTCGTCTCTTTCATGAGCGGAAGGAGACTGGTAGTTTTTAAGGTATCGGGGTAGGTAATGCATGCCCCGCCGTATAAGGGAACGATCAGGCCGCCGGTTATCTCAAACATGTGATTTAACGGCAAAATTGAAAGGAGGTTATCCCTGGTAGTGCACTGAATTATCTCACTGAAGGCCAGCACCTGAAAGAGAAGGTTCTTGTAACTTATCTCGACACCTTTGGCGACGCCTGTTGTGCCGGAAGTGTAGACTATTAGCGATGTGTCTTGGGGGTATACGCTCCGGCCCCTCTCTTTTCCCCTGTGCCGGCTTAAGTTCTTAAGAAGCATTACGTCCTTGCGCTCGCTCTTATCAAAAAGGATGATATTTTCGAGGTGAGGAAGGACTGATTTTAAATCATCTATTACGTGAAGGTATTTGAGGCTTACGAATACGCACTTTACCTCGCTGTCGTTCATGATAAACTGGATTTCCTTGTTGCTTAACTTAACGTCGATCGGTACCACGACACCCGCGCAGGATACGATGCCGAAATACGCGAGCGCCCACTCGGGCCTGTTCTCGGAGAGTATGGCGACCCTGTCGCCTTTTTTTATGCCGAGTGAGATGAGAGCCGAGGAAGCGCTTACGACCCTGTGGCCCAGCTTGACATAAGAAATCTCTTTTAAGGACCCGTCTTTTGTCTTAATCCTGAGGGCCGGCTTTGTGCCGTATTTTTTATTTATCGCCTCCAGGATATCCTTGATGGTAATATTCTGCAAAACTGTTTTTATCATTGAATTAATCATTTTATATCCTTTGTTCCACCCACTTAAGTGCGTCGTGGAAAACCTTCTCTTTTCCCAGCTCTGCCGTAAGTGAGTGGCGCATCCCGGGGTATTGGATTAATTCCTTATCTTTTGTTTTCAGGCCTTTGAAAATCTTCCGGCTTGTCCGGCCGCACACGAAACTGTCCTTTCCGCCAAGCAGGAAGAGTGCCCGCATCCTGATTTTGTGCTTTAAGAGCTTCGAGTACATCTGGCCGATAAGTATGCTCTGCAAAAGTTTCGGCGTGGCAAATCTGTGTTCGAGGGGATCATTATCTATTGCCCTCTGGCAATGGGGGTCCTGCGTGCACATCTCGGAATCAAAAGGCATGATAAACTGTTTTTTCGGCCTGTAAAACCTGGCTGACACCATTTTAATATAATCCAGCATCGAGAATTTCAGGAGGCTCGCAAAGCCGGGCGATATGCAGATGAGCCCGTTGAATAAATCCGGCTTCTTAATCGCCGTCATGAAAGCGATAAGCCCGCCCATGCTCTCGCCGGCTATAAAGGCCCTCTTTCCCCTATGCTCTTTTTTAATTATATAGTGGAGCCTGCGAACGTCCTTTACGTAGGTATTGAGCGAATCTATATGCCCCTTCACGTACGCCTGTACATTCTCGCCAAAGCCTTTAAGCTCGATCGCGTAAGAGGCGATTCTGTTGCGGAAGAAGTACTCTGAAAAATACTCCCAGTTATTGCTGTGGCCGCCGAGGCCGTGCACCAAGAGCAAAACAGCCCTTGGAGAGGGGCACTCCCACTGTCTGTAAATTATGTTTCGTTTTTCACATTTTTTCATACTAATTTAGCCTTAATTTAACATTATCTAAGTCTGATTATCATACCATAGATAATTGGTTAAGTCAATCAAAATCTGGCTTACTTTTTAATAAAAAAGCTCGACCATCCTCAAAATAAAACTTGAGGCTGTTCGAGTTTTGTCCAACATAGCCACCGGCCGGAGGGGTATTAAAAAGGCTCTTTGTCGTAATCTTTATTTATAAAATATTTGTTTATTTGTTTTTTTAGATAATTAAATGTTTCATCTACGTCATCGAACACTTTAATAAGCTTTAAATCCTCTCTGGAGATCGTTCCCCATTTATGCATTTCATCAAAATTGACTACTTTCTGCCAGTAATCCCGGCCAAACAGAATGACCGGTAGGGGTTTTCTATGCTTACCTGTCTGCGTGAGAGTAAGTAATTCAAAAAGCTCATCCATCGTCCCGAAACCTCCCGGGAACACAACAAGCGCTTTTGCTAAATAAAAAAACCAGAATTTACGTATAAAAAAGTAATGGAACTCAAATGCAAGCTCCTTGGTCTGGTAAAGGTTTGGATATTGCTCCATAGGAATGCTGATATCTAAACCTACAGATTTACCACCCGCCATTTTTGCGCCCTGGCTTCCGGCGGCCATTATGCCGGGGCCGCCGCCGGAACAAATCATGAAATTCTTACCCTTTTTCCTCAAACCCTTAAAGTAATGGGTGAGTTTTTTCGCAAGAAGACGGGCATCTTCGTAGTAACGCGACATTGCCACATCTCGCTTTGCTTGTTCGTACTGGTGTTTAAGATTGAGGGAGGGGGATTTTACTCTTTTTATTCTCTTCTTTATTCTTCTAAAGTTCCGAGAAGTAACACTCCGGGAAAAAATTCTAGCTGATCCAAAAAATACAACGGTATCTTTCACTCCGTATTTACGGAAACGCGCGGCAGGCTCAATCATCTCAGACAGAATTCTTATAAGGCGCGCGGATGGACTATTTAAAAAATCCTTATTCTTGTAAGCTTTTATCAGCCAGCTATATTCAGTTTTCTTTTTGCTTTTTGATTTCATGTCAGCGTAAAACCCTGTGGTAGTAATATGGCACTCTTAAGAGTGCCCTACTTTGTGGATAGCTGCGCTTAAATTGTTTTTGCTGGTTTATTTGCCGGCCAGCTTGTTATATATAAGCGCGAAGATGGCTAAACCGATACCCGCATCAAAAAAGCCGTAAATTGCGCCTATTACACTGCCAACAGGAGTTACTGAATATCCGATATAATAAGATTTAACCATCGAAGCCGCGTCAATGTTACCGTAACCCAGTATTCCTAACCACGTAAGGACAAATAGACAGGCTCCCCAGAAAATACCACCGGCAAGAGCAAGGGCTTTTACATTCAGCTTCATAATCCACCTCCTTAATATCTCATATATAGTATATACTAAGATTTGCCAAAAGACAAATCGATTTCACATTTTCAAAAGATCTACGCCTAATTTTTCAAAAAGCCCATTAAGCTTCATCATGGGTAAGCCCAGTACATTATAGAATGAACCTTCTATGTTATCGAATATAAGCGCTCCGGGTCCTTCTATCGAAAAACCACCTGCCTTATCGTGGGGGCCGGCTATCTTTAAAAATTTATCTATTTGTTTGCGCGAGAGCCTTTTGACACGGACCTTTGATACGTCGAGGGCGCTTACCGATTTTCCCCTTTTTGCGTCTATTACCGAAAGGCCTGTATAGACAAGGAGTGTCTTTCCCGAGAATGCCTTGAGGATGGACTTTGCCTGTCTTTTTGTCTTTGGTTTTCCGATGAGGCGCTTTCCCGATAAAACAACGGTATCAGCGCCGATAACAAATCCTTCCTTATATTTATCCGCTATTCTTTGCGCCTTGAGGCGGGCATTGTACAGCACGTTGAATTTCGCGCCTCTTTTACGGTCCATCTTCTCGCGGACATTGCTTATAATAACCCTGTGCGGTATTCCGCATTCCTTGAGTATCCTTGAGCGCCTCTTTGACGCCGACGCTAATATTATTTTGTATTTCATATATTATCTCCGCAAACCCATCCCGTAGAAAACGCTGCCTGCATGTTGTATCCGCCTGTCCCGGCGTCTACGTCTATTACCTCGCCTGCGAAAAAAAGCCCCTTTACAATCTTTGATTCCATGGTCTTCGGATTTATCTCTTTTGTATTCACGCCGCCTCTTGTAACTATGCCGTCTTTAGCCGGCATTACACCCCTGATGGTTAATCTCAAGTTAAATAAGCCCGTTATGGTCCTTTTTCTTTCCTCGGTCGTGATCTGGCTTGGTTTCTTGTTTTCGTCTATGCCGCAGTATTCGAGAAATCGTTTTATTATACCTCTCGGCAAGAGATTCTTAAATATATTTTTTACGCTTTTTCCGGGATTTGCCTTGAATTCGCGAAGCAGCCTGGCATTCAGTTTTTTGTGGTCCAGGGCAGGCTTAAAGTTAATAGATATCTCTACGTTATTTTTTAGTTTTAATGCATCGTAGAGAGGGGCGCTTATATCAAGGACTGCGGGGCCCGATAAACCAAAGTGGGTAAATAGCATCTCTCCGAACCTTTCATCTATTTTTTTGCCGCCGGCAAGAAGGGTTAGCCGCACATTTCTTAAGCTTATACCCTGCCAGTCTTTTATAAACGTTTCCTTAACGAGTATGGGAGAGAGGGCCGGTTTTAAGGGTATGATCTTGTGGCCGAGCTTTTCAGCGATCCGATACCCGTCGCCTGTTGAGCCTGTCGCGGGATAGGAGATGCCGCCTGTGGTAACGGCTATATGCGCTGCTAAAAAACGCTTACCGGAATAGGTTAGGACGCCCTCTATTTTTTTCCCGCTTATGATGATATCGCGCGCACGTTCACTTAAGAGGACTTTAATATTCCTATTTTTTAACTTTGCCTTCAGGATATTCAGGACATCGCCCGATCTATCGCTCCGGGGAAATACGCGGCCTCCTCTTTCTGTTTTAAGCTTAAGGCGGGATCTTTCAAAAAATGACATGAGGTCGGTGTTAAAGAACCTCGCGAAGGCGTTTCTCAGAAAATCCCGTGATTGCGAGAATTCTACGAGAAAATCTCCGATATCGCAGGAATTCGTAAGGTTGCACCGGCCCTTTCCCGAGATGAGAAGCTTTTTACCGGGGGAATCGTTCCGCTCAATGAGGAGGACTTTTCTTTTTCTTTCTGCGGTGCGGATCGCGGCCATCATGCCGGCCGGCCCTGCTCCGATTATAATTGCGTCGAATTTTTCCATAAGAAGGATACTATAATACCAGAATCCCGGCTTTCTATCAATGGAATTCAAATATCTTTATTTACTGCCCTCCGGATAGTATAATATCTACCATGAATCCAAAGATATATTTAGCGCCCATGTCGGGTGTAACAGACCTCGCCTTCCGGCTTATAAGCCGCAGATTCGGCGCCGCGCATTGCTTTTTCGAGATGCTCGATTCAAAGGCCACCCTCTATGGCCATCCCAAAAACAGGCGCCTCCTTAAAACCCTTAAAAAAGACTCGCCCATAGCCGCGCAATTGCTGGGCATGGACCCTTCCATAATGCTTGATGCCGCGGAAAAGCTCCTAAGCCTTGTCGATATATCTTTTTTGGATGTAAATAGCGCCTGTCCCGCGAAAAAAGTAATAAAGAAAGGAGCCGGTGCGTCCCTATTAAAAGACACGGCCGGGCTCGCTAAAATCATTAAAAAATTAACCTCCAAATTGCCGGTTCCCGTTACGGTTAAGTTAAGGACCGGCTTTAATAAAAGGGATGTTGCCGAATGTGTCAGAACCGCGCAAATCTGCCAGGCAAGCGGCGCATCCTGTGTTTTTATACACGGTAGAACAATGTCGCAGGGCTATTTCGGGGATATCGATTATGAATCGATAAAGGCGGTTAAAAAAGCTTTGGATATACCTGTCTTCGGAAGCGGAAATATATTTAACCCTTTCCTGGCTAAAAAGATGCTTGACGAAACGGGATGCGACGGAATCCTGGTAGGAAGGGGCGCGCTCGGTAATCACTGGATATTCAAAAATATCGAAAACTATCTTAAAAACGCCAAGGCCCCTAAAAATACCCCGAGCCTGTCAGTAAAGAAAAATGTCCTTAAAACTCACCTTGCTTACATAGAAAAGTATAAGGATATATCGCATGCCAATAAAATAGGCTTCATGGGTAAGGTAACGATGTGGTATCTCAAAGGCCTTTACAAAGCAAGGGGAATCCGTAAAGAGATATGCGGGGTAAGGTCATATAAAGAATTGATTAATCTTATAAACCGTTTAGCCCCGGTTAATTTAAAACCGGGCACGCTTTCAGCGTTTAAATGAGCTTAGCTTCTCCCACCACTCGTTCAGGTTAACGGCCCTGGCCAGCGCCCAGAGACCCCTTGCGCTTTTTGTCCTAAGGGCGCGGGGCGCTTTTTTCATGAACCTGGATGCCTCTTTGAAGCCGTGCTCCTTGTATTCCTTTGCCTGGATGAGGCACTCCAGAATATCGGCGTCTCTGGCGATAATGCTTTCCTTCGTCTTTTGCCTCCTGTGCTCGGCGTGTATGCCCGATAGTTCGTCCCTTATGGCTTTCGGCAGTGGCTCTACCTGTTCGGCGAATGCCCTGTCTTCGGCCTTTTGGGACTCGATATACCGCTGGGACATCTTGTGCAAATCGTTTATGCGGGCTTCGTGGATATCGTTGAATAGCGTCATAAGAAGTACCTTATAAGGAGGGGCGCCCTCCATGCGGGCCAAAACATAACCTATAACCGCGCATCTGAAACTGTGGTCAGCGACCGTCTCTGTATCTTTTATGCCCAGAACCCACCACCCGGAGCGCCTGACGCGTTTGAGCATCCCTGCCTCGGCTATGAAATTGAGCAATTTAATATCTGTCTTTTTGCGCTTCATTTTGCTCCGTGTTTCTCTTTCATCTGCTTCTGTTTCTCTTTCCTTTGCTCATGCTTCTTTCTTATCTGCCTGTGTTTCTCTTTCATTTGCTCATGTCTCTCTTTTATCTGCTTCTGTCTCTCTTTCCTTTCTTTTTCTGCCGTTTTTTTCTTTTTTTCCGCCTCTTTCTGTGCGCGGGCGGCTTCCCTTTTTGCATTCCGTTCGGTTAGTATTGCTTCTTTCTCCTCTTTTGATTTACCTCTTGTAGCAAACCAGTCTCCGACTCGATGGAATATCGCTTGCTTGTTTGCGCGTTCATAAGCTCTATCGCTTGCTCCTTTCCGACCCTTGGCTGCAAATGCAGGCATAGAGACCAAAGTCAATGCTAAAATAACGACAATGGCTATCACTCTTTTCATGGCACCTCCTTTTGGTTCAACTTATAACTGCTGTATAATTATATAGACAAGCGAAATAACCCCAAGGATAAAAACTACCATCCCCATAATGCGCGTGTTTCTTATCTCCTTCTCCATCGATATGGGCTCGATCTTCCAGTTAAAGGGCCTATAAAGGGCTATCTGTATTTCGATTACTTTTTTAGGCTTCCACATAAGAAGAGCGCCGAATACCATTGCTATAGCGATTATAGTAACCTGTATGCAAAATCCGCAAATCAGATTCGTACCACACTTACATAATTCCAATAAGGGGCATGTATACATCTTGTCCTCCTATTATAAATTGATTATACCCCTAGTTTTATCTCACGCTAAAATTAGCATTATACCGATCGCAAGAATGGCGAGAGCCCATATCCTGAAAAATTGTAACGGCTTGCCCGCCAGCCAATCCGAGATCTTTTCGGAAGTCTTTGAGGTGATTAACAAAATGCCCTTTATCGTAATAACCATCCCTATAATGCCAACGACTTTCGGGAGAATTCCCCGCGCCCCTAATACGCTCCCTATAAGAAGAAAACCGAATATTATGATAAACATATAGACGGTGAATTTTAGCTTCCGGTTCATTTTTCTTTTCAGGCGGTTTTGCAGGGCTTCGGGTCTGATCAGCCACCATAACCCCGTTATTATACTTATAATCCCCAGTGCTTTAGATAACATGAGTTACTCCTATGAAATTTTAAAAATGGTTCAGAGCAAACGGGTTAATCGAATAATAACTTATCGAGTTTTTTACACACGGTTCTGTAATATAGCTCCCAGAACATTAAACTTGGAATTTGAAATTCTTTGAACTCTACTTCCATATAGGTTTCGCCTTCAAGGACCATATCCTTATGCGTATTGTCATAGAATAAAACTCCCGGTGTTCTATCCATGCTAAATTTTTCACTTAAGTTTTTAGCGTTATCTTTATCCGGCTTTCCTTCTTGTGCTATTTGTACGCGTATGAAATAAATTTGATCTGCATAATCCTGAGCAACGTATTTAAGTACAGATGCCATTTTTTGCGATTGAGGGTCGCTATCGGAATAAAAAAAGGCCATAAGCGGCTTATCCTGTTTTTCTTTTACGGCCTCCCAGTAACTGTCAATTTCGATTAATTTAACAGGCGTATTATCAAGAATTTTATTAACGGGCTGCTTAATAATTTCCCGGACTTCCTTCATCTTGACTTTCTCCATCTCCGCATTCAGGAAAGCCGGATAAATACACGATAGAATCACAAGAAAGAGTAGACCTTTTACGGGGTGAGGATGTCTTTTAGTCATGCTTATTTCCCTTTTCATGTATCGTTTGTATCGAAACGCTTTCATAATCAAAGACGTTGTCGTTTCTAACAGGGTACTGTCCCTCAATTATTAAAATCTTTCCCAGTGAATTACGTCTTTCAGTTTTCTATTCTTTACCTGCTTTGGTTCTGTTTCAGGCCAACCCACGGGTATAAGGCTGACCAGTTTTAGGTCCTGTGTTGCACCCAAAAGTTTTGAGACCTGATCTGCATAAGGTTTTTTATCTCCGGCAACCCAGCATGCTCCCAGGCCGAGGCCGGCAGCGGCAAGCAAGATATTTTCCGTAGCTGCCGCGCCGTCTTCGAGATAATACTTTGTGTCTTTACAGTAAACCGCTATGCAGCATGCCGCATCTTTTATGAAAGGCCCTGTGCTAGCTATTTGTCCGAGCTTTTCAAGGATCTCCTTATCCGTCACCACAACGAACTCCCACGGCTCAACTGCTCTTGCGCTGGGTGCGCGTCTTGCGGCATCGATAAGTTTTTCGAGCAGCGTTTTATCAACCGGCCTGGATTGATATTCCCTGACACTTGCCCTCTTGGATATAGCGTCAAATGCTTCCATGCCTTGTTCTAGTTATTCAACCCGGATTTTAGAACCTGATTTTACCTTGCGCAACAAAACCGGATCGACCTCTGTTTTTCCTATAATAACAACTTTGCTTGCCGGAACGGGTTTATCGCCTGTGCTGGCAGGGGTTTTACCGAAAAATATACAGAGGCACCTGCCGTCCGGCCAATATGCGATATCCCCTACGTTTAAGTCTATGGTCCCACCTTCAGCAGGGGCCGCAATACCCGTATCAAAATATATTTCGTCCCCCCATGTCTTTGCACTCGATTCTATAGGTAAAGATGATGAGATTTTCTTAGAGGTAGGATTATCAAAGGATTCTATTTTTAACTCAATTTTACCGTCTGCGCCTTCGATTGTAATATTTTTCATGTTTCTATTATACCCCTAAAGCAAAACCGCCTCAAGGTAAATTTACCCCGCACCCAACGTGGTGCGGGGTTTACCCTGTACCCAACGTGGTACAGGGACTTGAGGCGCGGGTTGGGTTATCCACAATTGTAGAGGAGGTTTCCCCGCCTTGCGGGGTCCCGCTTCGCGGGAAAACCTCCCCTACTACTACTTGTTTCGCAAAGCGAGTATAACGCAAATAGCGGAAAGGATCACGCCTATTATAAGAAACCACCATCCGTACGGAGCAAGACATTGCACCAATAGCACGCCTATACCTATCCCTACTAATATTTTTGAACCCACGAAAACTACAAACATTGGCGGAGAGAGCTTTTTTACACCTTCCATTAGACTTGCCATAGCAACCTCCTTTTTCTCATGCTCTTTAACCTGGTTAACCCAACCAGGTTAGATTAGTATTTATTCCCTCCTTATGTACATCAAATATACCTTCAAAAATGATAATTTGCAAGGGCGTGGGGAGGTTGGGGACAGGTCTGGGTTCACCGTGAGGACCGTCCCGGATTCATTTTTTATTTGTTTTATTTCCCGGATTCACCACATCTTTCACATTTTTTTTGAAGAAGAGTGTTTTCCTTTCCGCAATTATTACACACCCAAAATCCTTCGGGAGGATTTTTTATACGCTGCCGTTTTTTAATATACGGGATACCCTTGTAAACCACTGCTGCATACCCTGCCCCTATTATAAAAAATATGATCAAATATTTTAAAAAAGGCAGAATAGTATAAATAGGTCGAACCCTAGCCAGATCTATGCCGTATCGCATTAGCCTTTCTTCAACTAATATATATGCGTCGTTATAGTTCTCGATTTGATAAGGGATTATAGCCTCTATAAACTTTTTGGAAACCCTGTATTCCCCGGTGGAAAAAGATCTTAATTTATTTAAATAACTTTTGTAAAATCTGGCTGACAGACCATAATGCCCCTCGTCTTCATTTACACGAGCCAAAAGGAAATCCGTGCCGAAATATTCCGGCCAGATTACCCGCGCTTTTAAAAGTTTTATTTTTGCTTTTTCCAGTTCCCCCGCGGATATGGCGTATATGCCGTCTGAATAATTTTGCATAAAAGCACTTATGTTGGTCTGTACTATGCCATCCCGAGGCGGATCTTTTACCACACTCATCTGGAGATAGAACCTTTTGTACGAAAAAAATATATTTTCTTCTGCAGATTCCTGCGTAAAAAGCCGTAAAGGACACCAGGCGCATACAGCAGCAAAAAACACCAGTATAATAAGAACCTTTTTCCTTAAAATCACTTATGTTCCTTTTTTCTCTATTTTTAAGATAGAGGTTAACCGTACTTAATCTTCATTATCATAATATAGAAACATCCAATAAGGGTGATGGAATTTGCTAATATTATAGGTAAGCTTTCCAATAGAATTCCATATATTAACCATAAAAAAATGCCTGTAGTAAGAAAGATAAACGTTGGTAAAGATAAGTCTCGGGTTTGCTTTGTGCGATAAACCTGAAGTATCTGGGGAAAAAACGCAATGGTTGTACAAGCAGCTGCAACCAATCCAATAATAGTAATATAATTCATTACTTATCCCATCCTTCTTTTATTTTAATAACCAAAGACGTTGTCGCTTCTAACAGGACACGCGTCTGTAAAAATTTAGGGAGTCGGACTTCCTAAATATTGTACTTATTCCCTCCTTATTTACTCAAATATACCTTCAAAAATGATAATTTGCAAGGGCGGGGTGTGGGAGGGGACAGGTGTAGGTTCACGTTCAGAACCGTCCCGGATTCACGGATTGGTTATTTAGCGCTTTACCTATTTTCTTAAGAGCCCCTGAAGAGTCTAGTCTGTCGAGGCAGACTTCTATAAAGGCAAGCGAATCGGGATTGTCCTCAGCCTTTTTAATGGCTGCCTCAAGGTCTCCCTCGGTCCTTACTTCCATCCCGCACGCTCCCCCGAAAATGTCGGGCAGACGGTGATACTTCCACATATTGATATCGTTATAAGGACCGTCATGTATGGCCCGTTCAATGGTGTAACCGTCATTATTCATCAGGAATATTACGGGATTCAACTTGTGCCGGATGATGCTGGATAATTCCTGCGCTGTCATTTGGAAGGCACCGTCGCCCACAAATACGACGGGCCTCCGCCGGGGCATGGCTAATTTGAGGCCGAGAGCGGCGGGAACCGAATATCCTATGGAAAGGTAGAACGCCTGGCCGATATACTCTATCCCTTCAGGCAGAAATAGTTCCGCGGTGCAGAAAATAGAGTCTCCCGTGTCCGTGAGGACAATCGAATCCTTGTTTTTGTTTATGAAATGGTTTATCCTTTCATAAAAACGGGAAATGGTAATTTTATTCTTTGGCACGGGATGAAAATCCTTTTTGAGCAGTCTTGACGGGTGGTCAATCTTCGAAAAATCCGGCTTTCCCGCGGGAAGTTTTTTCCTTAACTCCTTAATAAAATCTTTTAAACTGACATCTTCGTAGAGATGGCGCATGATCCGCACGTTATCGGAATTGGAGGCTATCATCCTGGAGGGGTCTATCTTCAGGGTTCCCACGCCAAGGTTAATATCTGTCATAAGAGCGCCGAGAGAAAGAACAACATTCGCCTCTTTTACGGCTTTCTGCGCCGCCTCGCGGAGAAGCGAACCGCAATAAACCCCTAAAAAAAGCGGATTTTTTTCCGGCAGGACGGTTTTTCCGAGCAATGTCGTGACGAAAGGACAGCCTAAATGGTTTATTAAATCCTCAAGCTCCTGGCGGATGCCAAGGCGGTGCGCTTCAATGCCTGCCAGGACAACCACTTTTTTCGCGGACTTAAGAAGCCTCGCACTTTTATCCACGGCTTCTTTCAGGACATTTTTGTCGCTTGGTATAGTGGTATTAACCTCGAAACTGCCGGGCGCGGCGCACGGTTTGGCGACAATATCCCCGGGGATTTCGATGTAGACGGGCCTCCGGAGGCACATACAGGTGGCGATCGCGTTGTCTATATCCTGCGGGGCGCTTTCAGGATTTAGTAAAACGACGGATTTGGCAGCTATCTTCTCGTATATATGATACTGCAGGTTCATGTCGCCTATAGTGTGATGGAGCAGGTGGTGGTGCCTGTATTCCGATACCCTCGGGCTTCCGCATATGATGACAACGGGCACTCTTTCCGCGAACGAGCCTACCGCGGCATTGAAAATACTGAAGCCTCCCACGCCGAATGTCACACATGCGGCACCGATTCCGTTTACCCTGGCATACGCGTCGGCCGCATAACCGGCGTTAAGCTCGTTGCAGGTATTTATTACTTTGATGTCGCTGTTTTCAAGACAGTCAAAGAAACCGAGGACATAATCCCCTGGCACTCCGAATATATGGTTTACGCCCGCCTGCTTAAGGCGTTTTACCAGGTATTCTCCCACGGTAGTTTTCTGCGCTTTTGTTTTCATTCTTGATACAGATTATACCTCTAAAACAAACCCGCCTCAAGGTAAAACTTGAGGCGGTTCGAACTTTGTCCAACACGTGTTCAGTGGTATTGGGGTCGGGTCTCCACAGTTCACGGTTTCTTATAAGTGTGAAGTGTGG
>JBARPB010000094.1:0-7220 GCA_049642705.1 Candidatus Omnitrophota bacterium | reverse complement strand
AGGTATAAGCGCCCGGCCAAGGGAGAGTACCCCTTACCCTGTTATGGATCTGGCGGGCGTCTTTTTCCCAGTCGATGATGCCGTCCTCCTTCTTTAATCTCGGGGCAAGTGTGGTTTTTTTGTCATTCTGTTTTTTGAAAGCAATCCTGTCTTCTTCTATAAATCTTATCGCGTCCAGCAAAAGAACCGCGCCCAGTTCCGAAAGTTTGTCGTTCAAAGTCTCGGAATCATCTTCTCTTTCAATCGGTATGCCTCGCTGCAGTATTATATCGCCGGCATCCATTCTTTCATTCATTTTTATAATCGTAAGACCTGTTGTTTTTTCGCCGTTCATAATGGCTCGGTTAACTGGGGCCGCGCCCCTGTATTTCGGAAGGAGCGAAGGATGCAGATTTATGCAATATATTTTTGGTATGGAAAGGACCCTCTGGGTAAGAATCTGCCCGAAACTGACAACGACGAACAAATCGGCTTTAAGCGATTTGAGTTTCTTAAATGTTCCCGTCTCTTCCAGATCTGCCGTCTGAAGGATGTTTAGGCCTCTTGCAAGAGCTGCACGCTTTACGGGTGTCGCCGAAATCGTAAGGCGCCGCCTTCCCTTTTTCCGGTCGGGCTGCGTGACAACAGCCAGGACTTGGTGCTGGGATTCAAGAAGGCGTTCAAGCGACGGAACGGCGAATTCAGACGAACCGAAAAATACTATCTTCATAATTTTAGAATGAAATCGGGTCGACATCAATAGCCAAAAGCACACCCGAAGGCCTTCTGTAAGAGGCTAGCGCCTTCCTCAGGGCCTCGCACATGGTGCTTCTATTCTTTGACTTAAGCAATACATTCCACCTGTAGTAACCTCTCACCCTCGAGACCGGCGAGGGTGCGGGTCCGATTATTTCGATGCCTTTTAGTTTTTCTTCCAGGAATTTTTTCAGGTTATTCGCAGCGTCAACGGTTCTCTTTTCGTTTCGCGAACGAAGCGTTAATCTCACGATATGCGTGAAGGGAGGGAACGAAAGCTCCCTACGGCTTTTGATTTCCTCGCGGTAAAATTTCTCATAATCGTGCTTCGAGGCGCACAGGATCGCGTAGTGATCCGGCGCATATGTCTGCAGGATAACCTCTCCGCCCTCTTCCCCGCGGCCGGCCCTGCCGGCGACCTGGGTGAGAAGGTTGAAGGTCCTTTCGCTCGCCCGGAAATCGGGCAGGTTAAGCGTTACGTCAGCGTTTACCACGCCCACGAGGGTAACGCGCGGGAAATCAAGCCCCTTTGCTATCATCTGTGTCCCGACCAAAATATCGATATTGTGTTTTTTAAACTCGCCGAGTATTGCCTCGTGCGAGCCCCTTTTTGAAGTGGCGTCGGTATCCATCCTGGCGATTCTCGCCCCGGGAAAGAGCCGCGCGACTTCGCTTTCTACTTTTTCGGTGCCGATGCCGAAATACTTCATGTACGAACTCCTGCACTGCGGGCAAACATTAGGCGGCGGTATCCTGAAATTACAGTAGTGGCATACCATGCTTTTACTCATGTAGTGATATACAAGAACGCTGTCGCAGCGCTTGCATTTCAGGACAAGCCCGCACCTCTTGCAGTTTACGTAGGTGGAAAAGCCCCGGCGGTTTAGAAAAATCATGACCTGCCCGTTTTTACTTAAAGACCGCTGGATGCTATCGGTGAGCATCCTGGAGAACATGACTATTTTCTTTCTTGTAGCGAGTTCCATCCGCATATCGACGATTTTTACTTTCGGGAGGCTGCGTTCGTCTATTCTTTTCGTCAGCTTTACAAGTTCTATTCTTTCTTTGTTCGCAAGGTAATAACTTTCGAGGGAAGGCGTGGCGCTTCCCAGTATCACGGGGCAATTTGAAAGTTTTCCCCTCATAAGGGCGACGTCCCTTGCGTGATACCTCGGAACGTCCTCCTGCTTATAGCTGGTTTCATGCTCCTCGTCCACTATGATAAGCCCGAGATTCTTCACCGGGCTAAAAACGGCTGAGCGGGCGCCTACCACGATGCGCGCGGTGCCGTCTAAAATCCTTTTCCATTCCCTGTACCTCGTCGAGCCAAGAAGCGCCGAATGCACGACCGCCACGAGATTGCCGAAACGCGACGTGAAACGTTCTACTGTCTGCGGCGTAAGCGCTATTTCCGGCACGAGCACAATGCTTGTTTTTCCCTTACCGAGCACTTTCTCTATCGCCTGCAGGTAAACCTCTGTCTTGCCGCTTGCGGTTATACCGTGAAGTAGGAACGCCTTATAATCTTCCCTATCTATCTTAAAGAGGACATTCCTCAAGGCCTCCTGTTGCTCGCCCGTAAGAGGCAGCGGCCCAGACGGCGTTGGGGGAAGTTTCTCCTCGGTTATCGCGCGGGGCCTCACGGATACCTTTCCCTTTTTAAGCACGCCCGGGATAGTCGCATCCATCGCCTGCCCCAGCGAGCACAGGTATGTATCCTTTATCCAACCGCAAAGCTCGCGCATGCCGGCCGAAATAACGGGGGATTCATCTATTACCTCTTTAATGGGTTTTACGTCTTTTACCCCGGTTGAGGCAGCGAGCCCGACGACGTAGCCCACTATCTTCCTTTTCCCGAATTCTATCCAGACGCGTTTGCCCGGTTCCACTTTGCCTTGCATTTTTCTGGGAATGCGGTAATGAAACGTCTTATCCACAGGAAGCGAAACGGCGATTTCGGCGTATTTAGAGCCGTGTGTTTTGGACATAGCTTACCTTGAGATTGAGTTTATTTTTTTCTCTACCTGTGAAAAATCGCTGTCCGGCATCACGTCCGCGTCCAGAATATCTTTAAAAAACTTAAATGTTTTAAATATAGGCCCATCGTTGGTCACTATCATGTGCAACTTCTTTTTTTTCTTCCTTTTCCATACCTTATACAGGACCGTAAGAGGGAAAAAAATCCCCGGGTAGTAAAAAAAGCGTATATTTTCATGGTCGATCAGCATAAGTCTAGGGTCTATCCCGCGTTTGGTAAATATCCATACTTGATGTCCGATTTTAGCTATCCTGTTTATGTTCGAAGAAATCTTTTTTATTTCGTCTGTTTTGCCCAAAACAGGCAATATATAGGCTACCCTGAGCTGCCTGCCCCATTTTCGGATAAACTTATCTTCGTTTTCGGAAAAGATTGCGCTTCTTTCTTTAATCTTGTCGAAGGACTGTCTCTCTTTGTGGTATACGTAGGAAGCCTTTGCCCTTACCGTCCTGAAGCCCAGTTTTTGGGCGCGTTTACAGTAATCGGTATCGTCAAAATAACCCATTCCGTAAACGTCGTCCAAATAACCTATCTCATCTATGACTTTTCTCTCCACCACCATCGCAAAAGCCCGGCATGTATAAAGTTCCTGATATTCTCCCTTTAAAGTTTTGAGCGTTTCCGCGTAGGTATCTATATCCATTTCACCCGGAAATTGGCAGGAGGTATTGCTGGAGGGATTTATAATACCTATGCCATCATTCTTACGAAGGATGTCTACCATTTCCCCCAGCCAGCCGTCAGTTACGACGGTGTCGTTATTAAGGATGCATACGTATCCTGCATCTGAAAAACGCATGCCCTGGTTGACGGCTTTGACGAAACCTTCATTTTTTTCGTTTCGGATAACAACAACCCTACCGTCATGTTTTTGCAATGAATCGAGATAATCCCTCGTGGGGGGGTCGCTCGCATTGTCAACGGCTACAATTCTATAAGGAAATCTTGTGTGTCGTTTTATGCTGTCTATGCAGCCTCTGGTCAAGTCCGGATGGTTCCAGACGGGAATTATTATATCGCATCTTTCCTCGGCGTTAAAGCTCATGGCTCTTTATCAGCTCCTTGTTAAAACGGCCCAGTTTTAATCTGTCGATCTTCCGTCTCAGTTTTACGAAGGGGGGAATTTTTAACGCCTTGTTGAGAATTTCGTTTAAAAATTCATAATCAACGCCTTTTATCTTGGCGCCTTCCGGGTTCCTTCTGTAATCTTCGTGCTTTTCAATAAGTGACAGGTTTTCTCTTATGCAAAATTCGTATAAATCACTTCCGGGGTGCGGCGTGTAAAAAGCTGGGCTCGGCACGTACGGCTTGATTTTTTTTATCATCTTCACGGTTTCCTCCGCTTCCTTCCTGGTTTCTGTCGGGATGCCCAGCATAAAATTAGCCCATATGCGTATGCCTAAGTTCTTGCATATTTTTGCCGCTTTATAATTTTGTTCAACGGTAGTGCCCTTCCGCAACAAATTCAGTATTCTCTGGTTGCCGCTTTCAAAACCAATCAAAAGCATATCCAGTCCCTGCCTTCTCATATCTTTAAAAAGTCCGGGATTTTTCACTATTATGTCCACACGGCTCTGGCATACAAAAGATTTGCGAAAACCTTTCCTGCTGTATAGATGTAAAAATTTCTGAACCCAATTCCCGTCCTCGACCAGGCAATCATCGTGGATCATAAGGCTGTTAAGGCCTCTTTTGTTTTTCGTAATTTGCAGTTCATCTATGAACCTCTCCGCGGAAGTACGCCGTACTTTTGGTCCGAACATAATCTTTTCTGCGGGCTGGCAAAAACTACAGTTATAGGTACAGCCCCTGCCTGCTATCGCTGTAACAAATGGCATTTTTAAAAAGGGAACTATGGGCGCTTCTAAAACCCTAAAGAGAGACCTGTCCGCAAAAGGAATCTTATCAAGGTCGGGTAATTCGCCTGTTATTATTTTCGTTTTGACGCTGCCGTTTAAAATGCCATCGATTACCTTCGGCAATGTTATCTCGGCTTCTCCCTTAAATATATAATCAATAAAGTCATTTTCTGCCAATTCCGACTCCATCAAAGTGGGATGCGCGCCACCTGCGATAACCTTTATGGAGCTATTTACCCCCTTGACTATCTCGGCTGATTTTACGGCAGCGCCAAAATCAAGGCTCATCATGGTGATGCAGACTACATCAGGCATTATTCCTCTAACGATAGCCGGCAAGTCTTCCCAGCCGTTTAATTGCCGCAGGTCTATAAGCGAAACATCATGGCCTTCCTTTTTAAGAACCGAACTTATGTAAGACAAGCCGTGATGTATCCACCCCGTCTTGGGTCTTGTATTATTTTGTGCAAATCCGTCGATTACAATACCAGGAAATAATAAGGATATTTTCATTTTTTAATTTTTCTGCAGAATTTTCCGAATCTTCTTCATGTCTTCCCAGACTAAGCGTTTGTCATGCGGGTTGCGCAAAAGATACGCAGGATGATAGGTCGGTATTAATTTGGTTCCGCTGAAATCGTAAAACCTGCCCCTTAATTTTGTTATGGTCTCGGTGCTCCTTAGGAGCGTCTGGGCGGCGAACTTGCCGAGCGCGCATATAACGGCGGGCTCTATTATCTCTATCTGTTTTCTCAGGTACTCCTCGCATGTCAGTATCTCTGTCGGCAAAGGGTTTCTATTGTCCGGCGGCCTGCATTTTAATACGTTCGCTATATAGACATCCTTTCTTTTGAGGCCGATTGATTCGATTATTTTGGTAAGAAGCTTGCCGGCTCTCCCTACAAAAGGCATCCCTTGCAGGTCCTCTTCCATTCCCGGCGCTTCACCGACGAACATTAGTTTTGCCTTCGGGTCTCCTGCGCCGAATACGACATTTCTTCTCCTCTGGCAGAGTTCGCACTTCTTGCACGAAAGCACTTCTTCTTTAAGGACTTCGAGGGGGGAGTCTTCGGCGCCTCTTGCCAAGAGAAGTTCCTCGCCCCCGGCCAGGCGCTCCATCTCTATATGTGCCTTGAGCGCGTCCACGATTTCTTTAAGCTCGTCATTTAACGGCTTCATTCATAATCCTTTCAGCCGAGTGAGTAAGCCTAATTTTTCTGACGTTTTCCCTTAAAACTTTCAGTCCGTCTGAACCGATCAATTCCCCCACTACCCTGATTATATCTTCGGGGCGCTTTATCTTCGAGGCCGCTCTGTTCTTCTCAAGAAACCCGTAATTCCTCATCTCCTGCCCCGGAATGGGGTCCACGACAATCATGGGAACTCCGGCATTCAGCGCCTCCGTTACCGTTATGCCGCCGGGCTTGGAGACAAGCACATCGGAAATTGCCATGAGTTCGTCCACGTTGTCAATAAAGCCGTACACCCTGAATCTGTGCTTGGCAAACCGCGCGATCCTTTTAATAGCTTTATAAAGCCGGGCGTTATAACCGCACACAACGATAACCTGAAAATCCTGCTTTGCCCTGTCTAAATGGAGCGTAATTCTTCTTATGGGTCCGACGCCGAACCCGCCTCCCAGCACAAAAACGGTTGCCTTGCCGCTTTGGAGCCCCACTTTTCCGCGTATCTTTTCGGTGTCGTGCTCCTTGGAAAAAGAACTTGCGCAAGGGATTCCGAATACCCTTATTTTGTCCGGCGGTATTCCCCTTCTTATCAGATCGTCTCTGGTGTAATCGGAGCCTGCGACGTAACAATCTACGTATTTGGAAAGCCAAAAACTATGCGACCTGTAATCCGTTATAACCGATATAAGGCGCGTCGAAAGAAGCCCCTTTTTTTTAAGATTTGCTATGACCTCCGAGGGCATGAAGTGGGTTACGATTACGGTCTTTGGTTTTGCCTCGAGGAGAAATTCAACAAGTTTTCTGGAATTTACGCCGTTCACAAGCCGCCTTATGGGGCTTAAGAAAAAGTAAACCACCGGATTATCCAGAATATAGTAGGAAAAACCCCATAGTGTCGGCAGATACTTTATGAGAAATAGGTAAATGGCGCCATAGGAAACCCTGAAAAATCTACTGGTATAATCTAAAACATCGGCGATTAATACGTCTTTATGTCCGCTTTTGTCAAAAGCTTCTTTTACGGCAAGCGCCGCTTTCTTGTGTCCGATCCCTGCCGTGGCATAAAATATTACCGTGTCATTCATTTTATAAGATCCTTTCTTCTATAAAACCTGTACCTGAATAACGTAAGGTATCTCATCACCATCTTGAACATTTTGAACTTTGTCTTATCGGCTACCCTCGAGGCGTAGGAACAGGGTATCTCCGCCAGTCTATAACCCAAAAGGTGCGCTTTTATAGCAAGCTCCGGCGAAATCGCAAAATCCGTCGATTCCAGTTTTATCCTTTCGGCGACTTCCCGAGTGAATGCCCTGAAGGCATTTGTGACATCATGAACGCCGACACCGAAGAATATCCTGGCAAATACCGTAAACCGCGAACTCAGGAACGCCTTCAATC
>JBARPB010000093.1:0-5751 GCA_049642705.1 Candidatus Omnitrophota bacterium | reverse complement strand
TAGCTCAGTTGGATAGAGCGTTTGCCTACGAAGCAAAAGGTCGCAGGTTCAAGTCCTGCCTGGCACGCTAAACACCCATGCCCACACACGAAACGTACATGCGCGAGGCGCTGAAGCAGGCCGAGATCGCCTTCGAGAAAGACGAAGTTCCCGTCGGCGCGGTTATCGTTCACAAGGGGCGAATCATAGCCCGGGCGCACAACCAGATAAAGACGTTAAAAGACCCGACCGCCCACGCCGAGATGATAGCAATCACTCAAGGCGCGGCGTACCTGAAAAACGAAAGATTGAACGCATGCAGCATGTATGCTACAATAGAACCTTGCCCGATGTGCGCCGGCGCGATGATCTTAGCGCGAATACAAAATCTTTACTACGCGACGGAAGACCCCAAGTCCGGCGCCGCCGGTTCCGTCGTCGATATTTTACAAAGTAAAAAACTAAACCATCGAGTTAAAGTAAAATCAGGCATTTTAAAAGACGAATCGCGCTCTTTGATTCAGGAATTTTTTAAGAAAAAACGGGAAGGGTCGCATAGCCTGGTTTAGTGCGGCGGCTTGCTAAGCCGTTGTACCGTTTATTCGGTACCGAGGGTTCAAATCCCTCCCCTTCCGCCATTGTTTTTATTAAAGAGATTAGCTAATATCTTTAATAATAAGCATAAAATCCTACTCTATTAAAACCTGTTTTAATAACAGCAAATATAATTAAAGAAAACTTGACATTTCTTTAATAATAGTGTATACTTATTCTTGTTATGGATAAAAATAGAGCAGGAATAGCTGCAACTCAGCTCCAAAACTATAAGGCTTTTATCCCAAATCCCTTACCTCCAAAACCACAGTTGAATCTCGATAAAGAAACAATAGAGATGCTTTCAAAGGCAGATACCGCAATTGGGCGTCTTTCAGGCATATCAGAAGCATTGCCAAATCCCGACTTGTTTGTGGCTATGTATGTAAGAAAAGAAGCAGTGCTCAGTTCTCAGATAGAAGGAACTGAGGCATCTTTGGAGGATGTGTTAGAGTATGAATCTGAAAATAAACCAAAAACACTGCCAAATGATGTAGCAGAAGTTGTTAATTATGTTAAAGCAATGAACTATGGCTTAAAGAGAATAAACGAGCTGCCATTATCTCTCAGGCTAATTAAAGAAATACATGCTGAGCTTATGCGAGGTGTTAGAGGCGGAGACAAAACTCTCGGAGAATTCAGAAAAACTCAGAATTGGATAGGTCCAAAAGGTTGCACCTTAAACAACGCTAGATTTATACCGCCACCTCCGCATGAGATGATACAAGCCTTAGGGGAATTAGAGAAACATATGCACTCTAAGTTCAACTACCCTTTGTTAATCGAATGCGGACTTATCCATTCTCAATTTGAGACTATACATCCTTTTTTAGATGGTAATGGGCGAATAGGCAGGCTCCTTATAACATTTTTTTTATGCCATAAAGAAATTCTAAAAAAGCCACTGCTTTATCTAAGCCATTACTTTAAGCAAAACCGATTAGAATATTACGATCGACTCATGGCAGTGAGAGAAAAAGGAGATTTTGAGTCCTGGGTTAAATTCTTTTTGCAAGGTGTTGCAAGTGTAGCTGAAGGGGCTTGCGAAACATCGAACAAAATAATAAGCTTAAAAAATAGAGACAAAAATAAAACCGTTGAAGCCTATAAAGAAACGTCAAAAGTGGCCATCTTTCACGAAAGGCTTTTTGATAGACCAATAGTGTCTATAAAGGATATAGCGAAGATTATGAATACAACATTCCCCACAGCAAGCGATATATGCATGAAACTTGTGGAAGTGGACATACTAAAAGAAATAACAGGAAAAGAACGGAATAAGTTATTCGCCTACAAAAGGTATTTAGATATTCTTAAAGAGGAAGCAGATACTAAGTAAAATTCCTTTGCAAGAAAAACGCAGGACGGTTCTCACCGCAAACTTACACCTGTCCCCGTGTCAAACTCAGACCTGTCCCCCGCAATTTCGCTTGAGCGATGCCTATTATAATGCTATAATATTACCCCTCTAATCCACACCTACAATGAAAACAAAGATTTTACTTACCACCATAGGCCCGAGGGGTTCGGGCAATCCGGGTATTCAGCTTGCGCTGTATTACCTGAAGGCCTATTTTCTTAAATACAGCACGAAGACAAAAAGAGCTGATATAAAAATCCTCTCCTTTTCCCCGCAGGAAAAAATCGAAGACGTCATAAAGCGTACTAGAGAGGCGAAACCTGACATAATCGGTTTTTCCTGTTACGTCTGGAATATACTCAATATTATAAAAGTAGCAAGGGCTATAAAAAAAGACATGCCCCGCGTAAAAATTATGATGGGCGGCTCGGAGGTCTCGCCCCGGGCGCATCGCCTCATGAAGACGCACAGCTTCATAGACGCCATAGTGATCGGCGAAGGGGAAAGAACTTTTAAGGAACTCCTCGAGTGTTGGCTGGATAGTAAAACGGATATTTCCCATGTAGACGGCCTCGCCTGCCGCAAAAACTCAAAAATAATATTAACGAAAGAAAGAGCAGAGATAACAAATCTTGACGAGATACCCTCGCCGTACCTCGAAAAAGTCGTCGACGAGAAAACTCTAAAAAATTACGCCCCATATATCCCCACAGAGACGATGCGCGGCTGCCCTTACAGGTGCCATTACTGCTATTATCACAAGGATTTTAAAAAACAGAACTATTTTTCGCTGGAAAGGGTGGAAAAGGAACTGAAATGCTTGCTCGGAAAGGAGCCTAAAGGCGTCTATTTAATGGACCCGACTTTTAACGTGAATAAAAAACGCGACAAAGACGTGCTCCGCATCATCATAAAATACAATAAAAAATCAAACCTGCATGTAGAATTAAAGGCGGAACTTCTGGATGAGGAAATGGTAGGCCTCTTAAAGAAGGCGAGGACCGACTTCATCGAGATAGGGATACAGAGCACGAACAAAGAAACGCTTAAACTCATAAACAGGCATTTTGAACCGAAAAGTTTCAGAAAAAATATATTATTCCTTAACAAAAAGAAAGTTCCATACGAGATACAGCTTATAGACGGCCTGCCAGCCGATAATTACGAAACCCTTAAAAAAGCCGTTGACTGGCTTCTTACGCTTAAGCCAAGGACCATCAAGATCATGCGATTTATGCTTCTGCCGGGGACTTACCTCCGGGTCAATGCGCGGCGTCTGGGCATAAAATACAACCCGAAAGCGCCCTATCATTCCATAGAAAGCAATACGTTCCCGCACAAAGACCTTAAAAAAACAGAGAAACTTCGAGCCGCAATGGGTTCGCTTTACGGAAGCGGCCTTTTGAGGAATTCGATATACCCTTTGTCAAAAAAACTGGGGATATGTTTTACCGAGATATTTGACGAGTGGAACGACTGGGCCAAGAAAGAAGGCATAACGTTACGCGCGAACGAAGATAATGAAAAGGATGACAGGGTAAAGAGGGCGATGGCGCGGCTGCGCATAAGTAAGAGGACGGATTCGGCGGTTGATTTTGTAAAATATCTCTGCCGCAGATACAAAAAACCAAACGTGGCCGCGGAGCTTTCGGAGCCGATGCGCCGCGACGGCGAGGTTTTCCTTAAGAAGCAGGGTATAACCAAGGAAAAACAATAACCAAGGAAAAACTTGCGCGTTAGAGAGTATCGTGTTATAGTATTATAGATTATGTCATATCTAGCGCTTGCCAGGAAATACAGGCCCCAGGAATTCGATGAAATCGTGGGCCAGGCGCACATCGCCACTACTCTCAAAAATGCTATCGCGATGGACATGGTCGCGCACGCCTATCTCTTCGCCGGAGCGCGCGGCGTCGGAAAAACATCCACGGCGAGAATTCTTGCCAAAAGCCTGAACTGCGAAAAAGGTCCGACCCCCAAGCCCTGCGGTAAGTGCGCATCATGCAGCGAGATTACCCGGGGGGTGAGCATGGACGTCATAGAAATCGACGGCGCCTCAAACAGGGGCATCGACGAAATAAGAAACCTTAAGGAGAATACGAAATTCGCCTCCGTCCGCGGCAAATTCAGGATATATATCATAGACGAAGTCCACATGCTAACCCCTGAGGCATTCAACGCGCTGCTAAAAACCCTGGAAGAGCCGCCGCTTCACGTCAAATTCATTTTTGCGACAACAAGGCCTTACAAGATGCCGGCGACGATTATCTCCAGGTGCCAGCGTTTTGATTTCAGAAAGATTTCGACGGAAGACATTGTAAAAAAACTGGGCCAGATCAAAGCGAAGGAAAAGTTCACCCTCGAGGGCGATGCGATGTTTCTTATCGCCAGGGCCGCCGACGGGAGTTTGCGGGACGCTGAAATAATCCTTGACCAGCTCCTCTCGTTTACGAAGGGAAAAATCCGCTCCGATGACGTCGTCGAGGTCCTCGGGCTCCTGGAACGGGGCATCCTTTTCGAACTCGCCGATTGCATAATAAATAACGAAAAGGAGAGAATCCTGAAAATTATTGACGAACTCATAAACAGCGGAAAGGACTCCGTTTACGCGGCCTCATGTATAATAGAGCACTTCAGGAATATCATGGCAGCGAAGATAACAAAGGATAAGGGAAGGGCGCTCGTCGCCGCTTCCGAAGAGGATTACCACAAACTAAAGGAGCAGGGCCTGAGGCTTTCGCTAGACGATATTCTCTACATAACATATACGCTTTCCGCAGCGATTGATTTAATGAAAAAAACATTGCTCTCGAGAATCCCGCTTGAGATAACACTTATCAAGTTGACCGAGAAAAAACGGCTAACCTCGATTAAGGAGATTTTAGACCGGCTCTCGCGCGTGGAAAAGGCGCTCGCAAATAAAACCTTTGAGGCGCCGGTTGCTTCACCCGTCATTGCGAGGACGACGAAGTCGTCCGAAGCAATCTCAAGGATGGACTCGCAACAGGCTTCGCCCCGAAGTTTCGGGGCTCACAATGACAAAATCACCGGATCCGCAGTACCGAAGGAAGAGGTTGCGGCGGAAAAAGACATATTGCTTCTCCAGAAGGTAAAAGATTCATGGGCAAAGATTTTAAATTTCGTAAAAACCAGGAAAATGTCCGTCGGCACGTTTCTTGCCGAAGGGGTGCTTCTTAAAGTGAAAGATAATATACTTGCCGTAGGATTCGGCAGACATAATTCGCTGCACAAGGAGGCGCTCGAGGCAAACACGAATACGAAATTCGTGGAAGAAGCCATCAAAAGCATTACGGGCGAAGATATACGTTTAAGTTTCGAGAGCGTGGAGATAGAAGCCGAGAGGGAACCTGCGCCAGTTGGCGTTGAGGAGGGCGGAGCCGAAGGCATCCCGGCCGAGAAATCGAATAAGATAGAACCGATAGTCGAATCGGCGGTCGACATATTCGACGGAAGAATCGTAGATATAAGAAAAGGAAGCGTGAAAGGAAAATAACATGACCCATTCGACTTGCGCTCAGGGTCATCCCGAGCGACCGAAGGGAGTCGAGGGATGAGGGGCCTGCCGGATTCAATGCGTTCGCTGATAGCCGAATTCGGCAAGATGCCGGGCATCGGCCCCAAATCGGCCCAGCGGCTCGCCTTTTTCATCCTCACAAAACCCCGCGAAGAAGCGAAAAAACTCTCGGAAGCCATAATAAAACTTAAAGAAAGCGTAAAATTCTGCAAGGCCTGCAACAATCTAAGCGATACCGAGATCTGCTCCATATGCGCCAACGAAACAAGGGATAGATCCACCC
>JBARPB010000092.1:0-9305 GCA_049642705.1 Candidatus Omnitrophota bacterium | reverse complement strand
TTAATCTCGGCGGTCAGAAGGTTTGCTTTCTCGTCCAGCTCTTCACTGTCGAGGCGCAGTTTTTTAGTGTTACCCTCGAAAACCCTGTGCAGCCTGTAACCGATGAGGCTTGTTACAGCCAGGCAAGAAGCGGGTAAAGCATATATTCCCCTTTCGAAAAAAACGGCCAAAATAAGACAAGTTACCAGGAGCGATGTAAGTCCTGCAACAAGGCCAAGCGTTATCCAGATAAAGAAAACGGGAATGCTTAGATAAAGAAGTAGTATCCTTGAAGTATCGGAAAACCCGGCCGGGTCCAAAAGGAGGGTATCCCTTAAGTCCTTGCTAAAAATTAGAAGAAGTATCCACGCTAAAAGAGAGATAAATCCGACGAAGGTTTTGGTCCTGGCATGCCCCATGATAAGGGTATAGTTCGCGTTTAGACTATAGTCTTTTCGGTATCCTTGTCGAAGAAGTGAACCTTGGCCATGTCAAAAACAAGATCCATATCCTGATTAATAGGCGGGTTGTCGTGACTGCCTACTTTCGCTATCAGGGAATGTCTTCCGGTGGAAAGGTGCAGGTACACCTCGCTTCCCATGGGTTCGACAACCTCGCAGGCCATTGCGACCGTATTCTCCGGCGGGGCTTCCGAGGCGAAAAGCTTGTCATAAATATCCTCGCTCCGGATGCCGAATGCGATTTCTTTACCGACGTAGGGTTGGAGTTTTGGCATCATTTCGTCGACAATCTTTACCTTTATCCTGCCGTTCGTTTCGTTAAAATAGAATTTTGAATCTTTCTTCGCAATTTTGCCTTCCACGAAATTCATGGGAGGGCTTCCTATAAAGCCGGCCACAAACTTGTTAACGGGCCTGTCGTAAATGACTGAAGGCGTGCCAACCTGATGTATCACGCCCTCGTTCATAACGACAATCCTGTTTCCGAGCGTCATGGCTTCTGTCTGGTCGTGCGTGACGTAAATCATCGTGGCCTGAAGCCTTGTGTGGAGCCGGTTTATTTCGGTTCTCATCTGCACCCTCATCTTGGCGTCAAGGTTGCTCAGGGGTTCGTCAAATAAAAAGACAAGGGGCTTGCGCACAATGGCCCTTCCCACCGCCACCCGCTGTCTCTGGCCGCCCGAGAGCTCCCTCGGCCGCCTCTCCAAAAGCTTGTCCAATCCGAGGATGCCGGCTGCCTCCCTGACTCTCTTGTCAATCTCATCTTTAGGGTATCTTCTCAATTTAAGGCCGAAGGCCATGTTGTTATAAACGTTCATGTGCGGATACAGGGCATAACTCTGGAATACCATCGCGATATTCCTGTCCTTGGGCGGGACGTTGTTGACAAGGTCAGCCCCGATATAGACGTCGCCCCTTGTGGCCTCCTCAAGGCCGGCGATGATTCGAAGCGTCGTCGATTTCCCGCAGCCCGACGGCCCGAGAAGCACCACGAACTCCTTGTTTTCAACGCCGAGGGTGACGTCTTTGACGGCAACGACGTTGCCCTTGAAAATTTTACTTACGTTTCTTAAACTAACCTGCGCCATAATGGTGTTTTATTATACCCGTATCACCCGAGATAATCCAGTAAATTCGAGAGCGTATCCCGCATGTCCCTGCGGTTAACTATCATATCTATGAGGCCGTGTTCCAGTAAAAATTCCGACCTCTGAAAACCTTCCGGCAGCTTCTGCCTTATGGTCTGTTCTATAACGCGTGGGCCGGTAAAGCCGATTAACGCCCTCGGTTCGGCTATGATTATATCCCCCAGCGACGAGAAGCTCGCCAGCACCCCTGCCATCGTCGGGTTTGTAAGAACGGATATGTATAGCCCGCCTTTCTGGGCGTGGCGCGCCAACGCAGCGCTCGTCTTCGCCATCTGCATTAGCGAAAGCATTCCTTCGTACATCCTGGCGCCGCCGCCCGAACCGGAAACAATAATGAGCGGCAATCCTTTTTCAGTGGCGAGCTCCGTAATCCTCGTTATCTTCTCGCCCACCACAGAACCCATCGAACCCATTATAAACCCCGAATCCGTAAAGGCGAAGGCGGCTTTTTTCTTGTTTACAAGCCCCTCGCCGACAACCGCCGCCTCGACAAGGCCTGTTGTCTCGCGGTCTTTTTTGAGTTTATCCAGATAGGTCTTGGGCCCTTTAAAATTCAGTGGATCGAGCGTCCCCATGTCCCGGTAGTATTCTTTCAAGTTACCGTCATCCAGAAGGCTCTCTATTCTTTTTTTTATGCCAAGCGTAAAATGGAAATTGCACTTCGGGCAAACATAGAGGTTTTCTTCGAGTTTTTTGTTATATATGATCTCGCCGCAGTCCTCGCACTTGGTCCAGAGGCCGCCCGGTATGTCCTTCTTCTTGGAGACGGTGACTTTGATGTATTTATCTTTTTTAAATAACGCCATCTTAATTCTTAATCCTTAAAACTTATTAATCACAAGTCCCGTCAAGAGTTTCGGATAAAAGTATGTCGATTTCTGCGGCATCAGCTCGCCCTTTTTCGCCACAGCCGTCATTTCCGATACTTGGGTCGGTCTCAGAAAAAATGCCATCTCGTAATCGCCCCTGTCAATAAGCGCCAGCGCGTCCTTTTCGTTCCTTATATATTTTATACTACTTTCGCTGTTTTTGACACCTAATATTTTATCTATTATCAGGTCGTGGAGAATCGTGACATTTAGCCGTTTCAGGGCATCTGTCTTCTTCGATTCTACATTATCTGCGGAATATTTTTCTTTTAAGGCCAAAAGGTAGAATTTCCCCCGGACATGTACGCCAAATGAGTGTTTGCCCTTCGGGGTTTTATCCAGATACTTGAGCAGATCTCCTATGCGCTTTATGCTTTTTACGCGGAAGTATCTCTTTAAGGCGGGTATTATTTTTTTTCTTCCGAAACCCGGTATATTCCTTACAACCCTGTGCGTCGAGAGTATCGTAAGGTTTCCTCTTTCGCTTAAATTGGAAAAATACATCATGATATAATCGACATTTTTTTTATAATTTTTCGATCTCTTCATTCTATTTCTGTACGTCAGCGCAACTTCATATCTGTGGTGTCCGTCGGCGATGAATATTTTCTTGCTCCGCATGCACTTCTTTATTTCTTCTACCATACTTTTCCCCTGGACCCTCCAGAGCTTGTGTGTTACGCCTTCGGCATCCACGGCAAAAAGCGCATCTCTGGATTTCACGAAACGTTTTAATATTCCGCTTATCCTGTTTTCCCTATCCTGAAACAGGCAAAAAATGGGGCTTAGGTTTGCCTTCGTCTTTACGATAAGGTTGAATCTGTCGGCTTTCGGTTTATCCAGTGTATATTCGTGGGGTAAAATGCCGCTTTCTTTAGGGTCTTCTATTTTCATAAGGGCAATGAAACCGATACGCGTTCTTTTTCGCCTCCTGTACAGATATTCCTGGGTATAAATGTAGATAGAGGGTTTGGTATCCTTGACAAAAATCCTGCCCCTAAGCCACCTCTCTAAGAATAGCGCGGAGCGCGTATACCTGTTATTGCGGGAGGTATCGCTTTTTTCCTCTTTTCCCAGTATGAGCCTTATTATGTTGTGCGGGTCCGCGTGGTAGAAACGGTTTTGCATGCTCTGGGAGATGATGTCGTAAGGCGGGGTAACTACTTTTGCAATATCTACTTTTTTCTCGTTGTATAAGATTCCCTTGAAGGGTTTTATCTCAGCCATTGTTATTTGGGCAGGATTTGCAACCTTCGCTGCGGTCTTTGTCAATTGGGCACGAAGGTTTTTCGCTTTTTTCCCTGTAATCTGTCGCGTAAAATCCCGAGCCCTTAAAAATAATTCCTGCGCCTCGGCCAATAAGGCGCTTTACTTTGCCTTTGCACTTTGGGCACCTTTTTACGGGCTCTGCCGTCATGCTCTGAAATTGTTCAAATGTATGAGCGCATTTCGTGCATTTGTATTCGTATGTCGGCATGTATCTCGCTCCCTATTCGAACGCTTTTTTTACCTTAGCAATAAAACCTTTTTTCGGCGTTGATTTTTCTCCCAAGGTTCGCGCGAACTCTTTAAGAAGTTTTTTTTGCTCTTCCGTGAGGCGCTGGGGAACATTAACTGTGACCCTGACCAGCTGGTCGCCCACTCCCGAACCGTACAACAGGTTAGAAACCCCTTTTCCTTTTAACCTGAAAACCTTTCCGCTTGGCACCCCCGGCGGTATCTTCATCTTTACCTTCCCGTTCACCGCCGGGATGTCCAGTTCGGCCCCGAACACCGCCTGGGTGAAACTTACCTTCGCGTCGCAGTATATATCGTTATTATGCCGCCTGAACAGCTTGTGCTCTCTTACGTATATCGCGATGTAGAGGTCGCCTCTCGGGCTGCCTTTTTCACCCGCGTCTCCTTCGTGCGCAACCCTTAGTCTTATTCCCGTATCAACGCCGGCGGGGATCTTAACCTTGATTTTTCGAGCTTCTTTTACCTTGCCGGTGCCGTTACATTTCTGGCAGAGGTTTTTTATGACCCTGCCCGAGCCGCCGCAACCGGAGCACGTCCGGGATATGCTGAAAAAACCGCTCGTCGTGCTTACCTGGCCCCTACCGTTACATCTAGAACAAACAGTATCTTTCGTGCCGGGTTTTGCGCCGCTTCCTCTGCATGCGCTGCATGTATCGTAGCGGGAAATTTCTATATTTTCTTCGGCACCCAATACGGCTTCGATAAAGTCTATTTTTAATTCATACTCGATATCCCTGCCCCGGCGCGGGCCCCTCGGCCTTCTCTGCCGGCTAAAACCAAACAATTCGTCGAATCCGAAATCGCCGAAAATATCGCCGAGGCTGCCGAAGATATCCGATACATCTTCGAAATGCGAGAAATCCTGCCAGCTGAAACCGCCCCTTCCAAAAGCACCCCTCAGGCCCTCGTGGCCAAACTGGTCATAAGTGGATTTTTTATTGGCGTCACTTAGGACCTCGTAGGCCTCGGAAATCTCCTTGAATTTCTCTTCGGCACCTTTGTCGCCCTGGTGTTTGTCCGGGTGGTACTGCACTGCCAGTTTCCTGTAGGCGCGTTTTATCTCATCTGAGGTGGCATTTTTGCTTACGCCCAGTACTTCGTAATAGTCGCGTTTACTCACTTCTTGCCCTTGTCTCCTTCGTCTTCTACCTTGTATTCGGCGTCGACGACATCGTCCTTCTTCTTCTCTCCGGGTTTCTGCTGCTTGTCCGCCGAAGCCTTGGCGGAGGCGGACTTCTTCTGCGCATCTTTATATATTTCTTCACCCAATTTCTGAGAGGCCTTTGTAAGCTCTTCCGCTACTTTTTTAATCTTGTTAACATCTTTTGAGCCTATCGCCTCTTTGGTTTCTTTTATCTTTTTTTCTATATTTTCTTTTTCAGAGGCGGATATCTTGTTGCCGTAATCTTTCAACGATTTTTCTACCGTATAGACGAGTGTATCGGCTTGATTTATCGTATCTACCTCCTCCTTTCTCGTCTTGTCCTCTTCGGCAAATTTCTCCGCCTGTTTGACCATATTCTCTATCTCTTCTTTGGAAAGCTTCTTGGGCGCGGTTATCTTTATGGATTGCTCTTTGCCCGTGCCTAAATCCTTGGCGTGCACGTGGACTATGCCGTTGGCGTCGATGTCGAAGGTTACCTCGATCTGCGGCATGCCGCGCGGCGCCGGCGGAATTCCCACCAGGTCAAACCTGCCGAGCTCCGTATTGTCGTTTGCCATCTGCCTCTCGCCCTGGAGAACCCTCACGGTAACGGCAGGCTGGTTGTCGGCCGCCGTTGAAAACGTCTGGCTTTTCTTCGTCGGTATAGTGGTATTCCGTTCGATAAGCCTTGTCGTTACGCCACCCAGCGTTTCAATCCCGAGCGAAAGAGGCGTCACGTCGAGAAGTAAAACGTCCTTGGTATCGCCCTTTATGATAGATCCCTGTATAGCCGCGCCCATCGCCACGCACTCCATGGGATCTATGCCTCTTTCTATTTTCTTGCCTACAAAATCTTCCACGAATTTCTGGACAACCGGCATGCGCGTAGGGCCACCGACCATGATGATCTTGTTTATGTCGGCCTTCTTTACTTTGGCATCCGCGATAGCCTGTTCCATGGGGTGCTGGCACTTGTCTATAATAGGCATGACAAGCTCTTCCAGTTTAGCGCGGTTTAGCGACATCGTGAGGTGTTTCGGTCCTGTCTGGTCCGCGGTTATGTACGGAAGGTTTATCTCGGTAGTGATGGAACTCGAAAGTTCTACCTTTGCTTTTTCCGCAGCTTCCCGTAGGCGCTGCATGGCCATCTTGTCATTTCTTACATCGACGGCGCTTTCTTTTTTAAACTGCTCGGCAATATAGTCTATAAGCACCTTATCCATATCAGTTCCGCCGAGTTGTGTATCGCCGCTTGTGGCAAGGACCTTGAAGCCGCCTTCGGCCCACATTTCCATTATGGTAACGTCGAGCGTGCCGCCTCCGAAGTCGAAGACCATGATCTTAAGCTCCTTGCCTATTTTGTTCAACCCGTAAGCGAGGCATGCTGCCGTCGGTTCGTTTACGATTCTTAAGACCGTGAGCCCTGCTATTTCGCCCGCGTCCTTCGTCGCCTGCCTCTGGTTGTCGTTAAAATATGCCGGGCATGTTATGACGGCCTCGTTTACGCTATCGCCGAGGTAGCTCTCTGTGTCCTGCTTTATCTTCTGTAAAATAAACGCCGAGACCTGCTGCGGCGTGTATTCTTTGCCATGGACCTTAAATTTGAAATCCGTACCCATTTTCCTCTTGGCAGCCATTATGGTGCCTTCTGGGTTTATGGATGCCTGGCGCTTGGCCGGTTCTCCGACGAGCTTCTGGCCGTCTTTTGTAAACGCCACATACGAAGGAAAGGCCTTGCCGCTTGCAATGCCTGCGCCTTCGGCGCTCGGTATAATTGCAGGCCGGCCCTTCTCCATAAAAGCAGCCGCCGAGTTTGAAGTCCCTAAATCAATCCCTATTACTTTCGCCATTTTTTACCTCCGATTTTTCGTCTTTTCCCTTCGAAACCTTCACCAGTGCCGGCCTTAGGAGCCGGTCATTTAAAGTATAACCGCTTCTTATCTCTTCCGCTATGACGCCCTGCGGAAACTTATCGAATATCTCTTCCTGTGCCTCATGGAAGTTCGGATCGAATTTCTCGCCTACCGTCTTAATCTTTTTAAGGCCGTTTACCTCGAGTACGCTGTGAAACTCACCCTGGAGCATCTTGAGGCCCTTCAAAAACGATTCCCTGTCGTTCGAATTTTCGATAGATTTTAAGGCGCTGTCAAATGAGTCCATTATGGGGAAAAGCTCTATTATCAAAAACTGATTCGAAAACTTTACAGTCTCTGCCTTTTCCCTTTCGATGCGTTTCTTGAGATTTTCGTATTCCGCAAGAGCGCGCAACCACTTATCTTTATAATCTACGGCCTCGGCCTCTTTCGCTTGTTTTTTTTCTTTGTGTTTGTTCACGCGGAAATCCCTTCAAGCGCTTCCGTCATCATTTCGGCAAGGCACTCCACAATGGGCACGACCTCTTCGTATCGCATGCGCATGGGGCCGATAACGCCTATGTTGCCGGACGGGCGCTTCTTGAACCTATAGGTGGATGTTATGATGGCGCAGCCGCGCAGTTCTTCGTACATATTCTCGCGGCCTATGTGGATCGCGGTTTCGTTTGCTTCCAGGTCCCGGTTCATGATGCACATGAGTTCGTTTCCCTCTTCGATGGCTCTCAGAAAATCACGCGCCGCATCCAGTTCCCTGAATTCCGGCTGCTCAAGCATGTGGTATGTGCCGTCGAAATATAACCTATTGCTCGGCGAGAGCGCGATGCCTGTATAATTCGTTATTTTCGAGACAGCCGAAGACGCCGCTTCGATTACCTCTTCAAAAAATCTCTTCCGGTTTACGTGCTCCCGCAACCTCGATAGCATATCCTCTTGCGGCAATTCTCTGATGTGCATCATGCTGTCAACGTATCTTCTGTATCCCAGGTCGGTGGGTATTCTTCCTGCGGATGTATAGGGATGTGTGATATAGCCCTCTCTTTCCAGCTCAAACATTACCTTCCTTATGGTCGCACTCGATAAGCCGAGGATGCGGGCTATATTCTTCGAACCCACGGGAAGCGCGCTCGCTACATGGGCCTTTATAACGGCCTCTAATACCCTATTTTGCCTTTTTTCTCTGTCTATTGTCATCTTTTTAGATAAATTTAGCACTCTCAGTCAAAGAGTGCTAATGTGCTATTGTAGCACAAATTCACCTTCTGTCAAGGGAAAATAATCGGAAGGCGGTAATGCCGGGTTGCTACATTTCCTTCTTAATCTTCTCGTACAGGCTCGCTGGGAGCTGGACTTCGAGATGCACCTCGTCGCCGCGGTATTCGCGCTTTAAAACGTGGCCTTTTTCGTGTATGAGGCTTATCAGGCTGGCTTTACGCTGGGGCAGGACAATTGTGTATGTTTTTACAATGTTATTGAGGTACAGCACGATTTTGTCGATCAGGGCTTGAAAATTTATCTTCTTTAATGCGGAAATGGGTATCGCGTCTTTGAATTCCCTCGTCAATCGCCGTATTTCATTCTCGCCTACCATGTCAATCTTGTTCAAGGCCGTAATCATGGGCTTCTCGCCTGCACCAAGTTCCGCCAGCACGTCAAAAACAGCTTTTTGCATCTCTTTTGCCTTTTGGTGGCTTATATCCACAAGGCAGAGCAGGACATCGGCACATACCACTTCTTCCAGGGTAGCTTTGAAGGACTCTATCAGGTGATGGGGCAGTTCGTTTAAAAACCCGACCGTGTCAACGAACAACACCTTCTGGTTATTCGGAAGGACAAAGCTTTTTATGGTAGGGTCAAGGGTACTAAATAGCTTATCCTGCGTATAAACATGTGACTCGGTTAAAGCGTTTAAAAGGGTTGATTTACCGGAGTTTGTATAGCCTATGATGGCAATAGAGAGAAGCGAAAACTTAGCCCGTTGTTTCCGTCGGGTGGACCTCTGCAGGTTTAGTTTGCCCAGGTCCCTTTTTAGTTTCGTTATCCTATCCTTTATCCTCCTTCGGTCGATTTCCAGTTTCTGCTCACCCGGCCCCCTTGTTCCTATTCCGCCGCCGAGCCTTGAGAGTAAAATACCTTTTCCCGTAAGCCGCGGCAAGAGATATAGAAGCTGCGCCAGTTCCACCTGGATTTTGCCTTCGTTGGATCTGGCGCGCCTTGCAAATATATCCAGAATGAGCTGCGTGCGGTCTACGATCTTAACGTTTATTATATCTTCCAGATTCTTCTGCTGCGTTCCCGTCAGGTCGTTATTGAAT
>JBARPB010000091.1:0-23511 GCA_049642705.1 Candidatus Omnitrophota bacterium | reverse complement strand
GGTTGTACTTGGTCGGGATGTCCATCGTTTTCTGAACCTGTTTCATCCGGGTTTCACGCCTGAAACAGGTTCACTTTCTTTCGCTGTCCTTCAGGAGTTTATACTCCACCGAATCGACGAGCGCCTGCCAGCTTGCCTCGATAATATTTTCCGAAACGCCGATCGTCCACCACGATTCCGCCTTATCCTGCGACTGGATGAGAACCCTTACCTTCGCCGCCGTGCCCGCTTTTTCGTCCAGGACCCTTACCTTGAAATCTGTAAGGTGCATCTCGTTTAAAGACGGGTAGAAATCCTTAAGCGCCTTTCTCAGAGCGCTGTCAAGGGCGTTTACCGGGCCATCGCCGAGAGAGGCCGTGTGCTCTAGTTTGCCGCCGACATTTAGCTTAATAGTGGCTTCCGAGGTAATCTTGCCTTTTGCGCGTTTTTCGATGATGACCCGGAAATCTTTAAGTTCGAAAAACTTCTTAAATTTTTTAACAGTCCTCTTCATGAAAAGTTCCAGGGAGGCCTCGGCCGCCTCAAAGTGATAGCCCTTGTGTTCCAAATCCTGGAGGGCTTTCAAAATCTTTTTTGTCTTTGGCGCTTCCTTCTCAAGCACCAAATCCATCTCTTCGGCTTTTTTAAGAATGCTCGATTTTCCCGAAAGTTCGGAAATAAGGAGCAGCCTTCTATTGCCGACCCTCGAGGGGTCTATATGCTCGTAAGTCCTGGGGTTTTTCACTATGGCGTTTACATGCACGCCCGCCTTGTGAGCGAAGGCGCTTGCGCCGACGAACGGCTGCGTGTCGCTAAGTTTCGTGTTGCACGTTTCGGCGATGTAATGTGCTGTTTCCGTTAGCGCCTTGAGTGAGGGGTCTGAAATACAATCTATCCCGAACTTCAATTTGAGGTTGCCGATAATGGATACGAGATTGGCATTCCCGCATCTTTCCCCGTAACCATTCATGGTGCCCTGCACCTGGATACAGCCCGCCTGTACCGCCGCGAGGGTATTGGCAACGGCCATATCGTTGTCGTTATGCGCGTGGATGCCGAGAGGCACTCTTATCTTTTTCTTTACTTCCTCGACAATTTCGAGGATACTCGAAGTCAGCATCCCGCCGTTCGTGTCACAAAGGATTATTCTCTCTGCTCCACCCTTCTCGGCCGCGGTGAGGGTCTTCAGGGCGTACTCCGGATTTTCCTTGTAGCCGTCGAAGAAATGCTCGGCGTCAAACATCACGAGCTTGCCCTTGGACTTAAGGTACTTGACAGACTCCTCGATCATCCTCAGGTTTTCTTCCGGTGTTGTTTTTAACACCTCTTTTACGTGAAGGTCCCAGCTCTTTCCGAAGAGTGTTATTGTCTCGGTCCCGGAAGCAAGAAGCCCCTTCATGGTGCTGTCGCCCGAGACATCCGTATTGGCCCGCCTCGTACTTCCGAAGGCAACCAGTTTGGAATTGTTGAGTTTAAGGCTTTTGGCCTTCTTGAAGAAATCAACGTCTTTGGGGTTCGCTCCCGGCCAACCGCCCTCGATATAATGGATCCCGAGGTTATCGAGCTTCTCTGCGATCCTTATTTTATCCGAGACAGAAAATGAGATCCCTTGAGTCTGGGCTCCGTCCCTTAGTGTCGTGTCGTATAATTCGACTTTCATGCCTATCTCCCCAGGCCGAAGGCCCTGTGCAAAGCCCGCACGGCCTCTTCACCTTTTGATTTCCTCACGATGCAGGATATTTTTATCTCGCTCGTGGAAATCATCTCTATATTTATCTTTTTCGCGGCAAGCGCCCTGAACATCACCGCTGCAATGCCGGAGTGGCTGCGCATGCCGATACCCACCACGGATATTTTCGCTATGCCTTTGTCAAAAGTCACGTCTTCGGCTCCTATGGACTTGGCCGTTTTCTTCATGAGCCCGAGCGTCTTGGCGAGGTCGCTCGCCACCACCGTGAAGGAAACGTCGGTCGCGCCGGTTCTCGATACGTTCTGGATGATCATGTCGATGTTGATGTTGCCCTTTGCAATCTCACTGAAAATACGCGCGGCGCTGCCCGGGCGGTCCGGGACACCACACACCGTTACCTTGGCCTCATTTTTGTTCAGAGTTATTCCGCTTACAAGCACATCTTCCATGACCTTGGCCTCCTTGGTTATATACGTGCCTTCCTTATCAGAAAAACTGTTTCTCACGTGAAGCAGTATGTTAAACTTGCTGGCCGCCTCGACGCTTCGTGCCTGCAACACTTGAGCCCCCAACGAGGCGAGTTCCAACATCTCCTCGTAGCTTATTCTATCGAGCTTTTTTGCGTCTTTTACTACGCGTGGATCCGCGGTGTAAACACCGTCCACGTCAGTATATATCTCGCACACGTGGGCGTTTAGCACTTTTGCAAGCGCAACGGCCGTCATGTCGGAACCGCCGCGGCCCAGAGTGGTTATCTCCCGGTCAAGGTTCGCTCCCTGAAAACCTGCGACTATGACAATTCTCCCTTTATTCAGCTCTTCCCGTATTCTCTTCGCGTTCACATCGAGGATCCTCGCCTTCGTGTGAGAGGAGTCGGTTATTATGCCGACCTGCGCGCCGGTAAACGAAATGGCCTCTTTTCCGAATTTGTGCACCGCCATCGCAAGAAGCGACACTGAGACCTGCTCGCCGGTTGAAATAAGCATGTCGAGCTCTCTCTCTGAAGGTGCCCTGCTTATTTTTGATGCAAGTTTGAGCAATTCGTCGGTCGTGTCGCCGAGGGCGCTCACGACAACGACGACGTCGTAACCCCTGTTCTTATAGGAGATGATGCGTCTTGCGACGTCAATGATCCTCTCGATATTTTTGACGCTCGAGCCGCCGTATTTCTGAACTATCAGTTTCTTCATTTATACTCTTGCGTAAATCAGGTATTTCATGAGAAGCCAGCCTTCCCTGATAGTAAACCTGGTAGCCCGAGCCGCAGCTTCTGTAAAAACGCAAGCCCTGTCGGGTTCAACGCCTTCGCCGCAAACTGCGAACGGTATCGGGTCAGTAGTGTGTGTCCTCACCGATATAGGGGTAGCGTGGTCCGGCAAAACCATTATCCTGAAATCATTTCTTTTTTTGAATTCTTCCCAGATCGTCCCTACTACAAATTTATCGAAATTCTCAATAGCACTTATTTTCTCCCTGATGTCGCCGTTGTGCCCCGCCTCATCGGGCGCTTCCACGTGCACAAATACAAAATTCTTATTTTCGAGGGCCTTAAGCGCGTATTCACCTTTTCCCTTATAATTGGTGTCGTAATAGCCGGTGGCGCCGGGCACATTTATCACTTCCAGGCCTATTATCTTGCCCGTGCCTTTAATGAGGTCCACTGCTGAAATTATCGAGCCTGTTACGCCGTAGAGGTCTTTAAACAGCGGCATATCCGGCTTTACGCCCTGACCCCACAACCAGATCATGCTGGCGGGGTTTTCGCCCAGGTCGATTCTTACCTTGTTGATATCTGTATGCGCGAGGATTTCCCTGGATTTTTTCATCAGGCCTCTCAGGATCTTCTGCCCGTCGCCCTGCGGCATGTTCTTTGTTACACTTTTATCCACGATATCGTGCGGTGGCATGCACTTTATTTTAGAGAATTTACGCGCCTCTTCCTTGAACTTCGTCTTTAGCACCATGAGGTGCCTGTAACTCATGCCGGGATAAAACTTTATTTTTTCATTGCCGAGCGCCTTGTCTATTGTTTCTATAAGGACCTTTGCCTCTTTCGTGGTAATATGGCCTGCCGAGTAATCTACCATTTTATCCCCGGCTTCTGTAACCAGGTTGCACCTGAACGCAACGTCATTTTTGCCAAGGTCCACCCCTATATTTTCGGCTTCCAGCGGGCCCCTTCCGGAATAGTATTTCTTCGGGTCGTAGCCGAGTATTGAGAGGTTCGCGACATCGCTTGCAGGCGTCATGCCTTTAGGGATAGTGAGGGCGGTGCCGATCCTGCCACTCTTTACGATCTCGTCCATATTCTGGCAATGGGAAACTTCGAGCGGCGTGCGGCCGTTTAATTCATCGAGCGGCCTGTCGCTCATCCCATCACCAACCAAAACTATGTACTTCATCTTAATTCCTTGTAGAGTCGGGGCGCGCGGATTCGAACCGCGGACCTCTTGCACCCCAAGCAAGCGCGCTAAACCAGACTGCGCCACGCCCCGAATTTCAAAAACCAATCTCTTTTACAATGGCATCCAGCTTCGCGGGTAAAACCTTCGGCTTCTCGATGCTCGCTATTGCCCTATCCGGGTCTTTTAAGCCGTGCCCGGTTAATACGCAAACAATCCGCGATTTTTTGCTTTCGAAATAACCCTGTTTTGCCTTTTTTAAAACCCCTGCTACGCTTGCGGCCGAAGCGGGCTCCACAAATACGCCTTCCTTCGAGGCAAGCAGTTTATACGCATTTAAAATCTCATCGTCGCTTACCGCCTCTATCAATCCGCCCGATTCATCGCGCGCTCTTTCCGCCTTCTTCCAACTTGCCGGGTTTCCTATTTTTATCGCGGTCGCTATGGTCTTAGGATTTTTCACGACACGCCCCTTTACTATGGGCGCGGCGCCCTCGGCCTGGAAACCGATCATTTTCGGCAAATTCTTTATTTTACCTTTTTCCTTGTATTCCTTATAACCCATCCAGTAAGCGGTTATATTGCCGGCGTTTCCTACGGGGATGGCGTGGTAATCGGGTGCTTCTTTCAGAATGTCACAAATTTCAAAAGCGCCTGTCTTCTGCCCTTCAATTCTGTAAGGATTCAGCGAATTCACCAGGGTAAACGGGTGCTTCTCGGTAATCTCTATTACGAGTTTCAGGCAGTCGTCAAAATTCCCCTTTACCGCTAAAACTTGGGCGCCGTGTATAAGCGCCTGCGCAAGTTTTCCCAGCGCGATCGAACCCTCCGGTATCAGAACGACGCATTTTATTTTAGCGCGTGCCGCATATGCCGCCGCGGAAGCGGAGGTGTTTCCCGTTGATGCGCATATAACGGCCCTTGAGCCTTCCTCAATAGCTTTTGAAACGGCAACAGTCATGCCCCTGTCTTTAAACGAGCCGGTTGGGTTCAACCCTTCGTATTTGAGGTAAACCTCCGCACCTTTACCGACAATGCCCTCGATATGCCTTGCCCTTATGAGCGGGGTATTCCCCTCGTTCAATGAAATTACGGGGGTCTTATCCGTTACAGGCAGATAATCCCTATACCGTTCTATTACACCCATGTTTACCTCACGATTCTTATTCTTACAGTCTTTTTTGTTATAAACGGTAGCCTGTTTATCCTGGCCAGCGCCTTGTTCATCCTTCCCTCGTTCGCGTAATGCGTCAGCATTACTATGGGGACCGGCTGGCCCTTTTTCCTTTCCTTTTGAGAAACGACGGCTATGCTTATCTTATTCTGCGCCAGTACGTTCGAAATCCCCGCTAAAACGCCGGGCTTGTCAATGGCGGAAAACCTGACGTAATACCTGACGTTCAAATCGTTGGCCTTGCGGATTTTTTTCAGGCTGTTATCAAACTCGATCCTAAAGGGTTTTATTTCTCTTTTTGCCCCTATGCCTTTTGCGATTTGCACGATATCTCCTACCACGGAACTTGCGGTCGGAAGGCTGCCTGCGCCTTTACCGTAAAAAAGCGTCTCGCCAACCATATCGCCCCTGACAAATATAGCGTTGTTTTCTCCTTTCACGCTAGCCAGGACGCTTTTTAAGGAAATCAGGGTCGGGTGGACTCTTAAATCCAGCACATTTCCGACTTTCTTAACTATGGCCAAGAGTTTAACGTCATACCCCCAATCTTTGGCGTATTGTATATCCGCGGGATCCAGGCCCTCGATGCCTTCTACATAGATGTCTTTTGGTTTGACGCTAAAGCCAAATCCCAATAAAGCGAGTATCGCGAGTTTGTGGCAGGAGTCCACACCGTTTATATCCAATTTCGGATTTTTCTCGGCTATGCCCCTTTTCTTGGCCTCCTCTAGCGCCTCGCGAAAGGCGCAATTTTCCTCGGACATCTTGCTAAGGATAAAATTTGAGGTGCCGTTAAGTATCCCGTATATAAGCTGGATGTTGTTGGACACCAGTGAATTTTTTAAAGGGCTTATAATCGGTATGCCGCCGCCCACGCTTGCCTCAAACCCTACCGAACTCTGAAAACGTGATGCCGCGGTAAATATCTCCTTGCCGTATTCGGCAAGGAGCGCTTTATTTGCCGTAACAACGCCCTTTCCGAGAGAGAGCGCCCTCAGGATAATCTCTTTCGCCGGGTGAATGCCGCCTATAAGCTCCACGATGATATCTATGTTTTTGTCTTTTATCACGGAGTTTACGTCTTTTGTAAGAAGTTTCTTCGGAACGCGCACGCCGCGCCTGGACCTTAAGTCCTTGTCAGCAATCCTGGCCAACCTTACAGAGACCCCTGTCTTAGCTTCGAGAATTTTCTTTTTCGAAAGAAGCGCTTTTGCCACGCCCTTTCCGACAGTCCCGAACCCTATAAGCCCTACGTTAACGACTTTCATAAATCCTCCGATTTGAGCGCCCGTGTCATGAGCTCCCTGACAGCATCCTTCGGTTTTTTACCATGATATAAAAGTTCATAAATCTTCTGTGTTATTGGTATTTCTACGCCTATTTTTTTGGACATCTCGTAAGCAGACTTTGTCGTGGTCACGCCTTCGACTATCATCTCGGTCTCTTTTAAGACATCCTTCAGATTCTTACCTTTCGCAATTTCCTCGCCCAACCAGCGGTTTCTCGAATGGCTGCTCATGCACGTTGTGGCAAGGTCGCCCAGGCCGCTTAGCCCGAAAAAGGTTTCTTTTCGCGCGCCCATTTTCACTCCCAACCGGATTATCTCCGCCAAGCCCCTCGTCAAAAGCGCTGCCTTTGCGTTTACGCCTAAGCCCATTCCGTCAGAAATTCCGGCTGCGATAGCGATAATGTTTTTCAAAGCGCCGCCCAGCTCTACGCCTGTTATGTCACCTGATGTGTATGCCCTGAAACTTGGCGTTGTAAAAATATTCTGCACTTCCCCGGCGAACGCCTCGTCCCCGGAAGCCGCCACAACAGTAGTCGGAAGATTGCGCGCTACCTCGAACGATATTGTCGGCCCTGAAACAGCCGCTATTTTGAGGGGGCCCAAAACATCCGATATAACCTCGGAGGGCCTCTTAAGCGTATCTTCCTCGATGCCTTTAGTAAGCGAAACCGCCTTTTCACCGATTCTGCCCTTGAACCCTGTTATGGTCTGGCGCAGGTACTTCGAGGGTATGGCGATTACGGCTATCGCGTTTTTCTTTATGTCACCCGCGTCCTGTGTCAGGCGGACTTTTTCGGGTATCTTTATCCCCGGAAGAAACTTATGGTTAATCCTTTCTTTTTTTAAAAGAGCTATATAATCGGGGAACGCGCCCCACAACGTAACGTCATAACCCTTATTCGCAAGAAGTATGGCTACAGTCGTCCCCCATCCGCCGTCTCCAATAACCGCTATTTCCGTCTTCATAGTATAGCCAAATAATAACATATATACAAGACTAAGTCAACTTTTCTGAATAAAAAAAGAGGAGCATAGACTCTATGCTCCCCCCAAAAGCCCCGGTTTTATTATTTTCGCGGGCTTTATTTGTTTGTGACTGTTTTCTCAAGCAGGCTCAATTTCCTGTCGATCACGTGGATCTTAAAAAGAACCACGAGAAATATCGCCATGTGTATTAAGCCTTTTGCGTTTTCCAGGTGCAGATGATGTAAATCCATCTTATTTCTCCTTATTGCGCTTTGTTTATTTTTATCTTTATCGCGTGCACAAATACTATGTTATATACGGACTCGCCCGAAATCACGTAGAAAGAGCCCCTCATCTTGCATATCAATTTGTCCTTCTTGTCATGATCGGAGTATTCGCGCAGAATATGAAAGAACTTCTTGTTGAGATCCGGGTCCTTTCTTCGCTTGTCTATCCAGTATTTCAGTTCGTCCCTGGACTTAATCCTGTGGGAGCCGCGTACAAAGTAGATAGACCTTTTCGTTGTCGAAGAAACCAGGCCGTTTCTCTCCACGATTTCTTCCACTGAAACATCCCTTTTTCGTGCCGTAGGGGTTGTCAGGTTCTTGAATATTAGCTCTCTCATTTCGGGCCCCCTTCCTATAAGCACTTTTTAAATCTTTTTAATTACTGAGAATAAAAAACGGCCCTTCGACCACCGAGGGTCTTCAAGCCTTTCTTTGATTCACTTCAAGTATACCTGACAACTAGGCAAGCGTCAAGTCCAACAAACTACCTTTTTTATATTCTAACTATGCGGCTATAAGGAGGCGTTTTAGATTTGCATATTTTCTCATCAGGTCTTGTTTGTCGTATGGCTTGGCATTAGGTAAGAGTGTAAATATTAAAGCGCCTGTTGGGGCTGGAACTATAGAATCTATGTTCAATTTATTAAGGTCTATTCCTAATAGTTCTAAGCTGTTTAGAACCGAGTCGAGGTTATGCAGATATTTTGCCAGTGCTATTGTCGCGATTTCTACAAGTGGATAATAAGCATCGGTTATAAATTTGCTCTCATCGATGTAGAAAGAGCTTACTCTTGGCTTCGATTCGAAGTTTTCGAGCCTCGTTCTTTCACTCGCTCTGGCGAATATAAATACTTCGGTATTTTGCTCATTCAAATATCCCTGGATTTTATTGTGAATTTTCCCTGCCTGCGTTTCGATGATTACCAAATTCTTCAAAAGCCGTTTAAACCTTGGCTCTCTTTTGAGTTCTTTTACCTTTCTAATAACACCTAAAGGAGAAACATTTCGGCCTTCACCTATACGATTGTCAAATACCATTACAAGCTTCTTCCCTGAAAGTATGATCGAAAATATTGCTTCAACCATGTTCTGCGTCAACTGCTCCGGCTGGCTAAGGTCGCGGATGAAACCTCTTACCCCGCTTTCGGGTGCCTCGTACCACCGAATTCCTCCACCTTCTCTTCTTTTTGGCATAATGCCTCTTTTCTCCGGGGCAATTTTTATAAATTCTATAATCGGGACAATGCGAACTACACGGCCTCTTTCATCAAATATAGGGACGTACTCGCCTCTATTCATGATATCTTCTGTGATCTCGTCTTGGGTTATTGCGCCCTCTTGCTCTTTAGTAACTTTTCCTTCCCCTTCAGCTTCTCTCATCTCTATTTCTCTAAGAGCACGGAGAAACGCTTCCTCGCTTTCAGGCCTGGCGCCGTCTGCGGCGGACGGCTCTTCCGATAAATGGTCCCCATTTCTCCATTCTGCCGTCACTACCACATACAAACCATCCCGAAAACCATTGTTAGCGAGTTGCGGAAACTTTAATTTGTCGGGGAAATCGAAGACCGTCTCAAGCGTAGAGGTAACGGTAAAGCCTTCTTCATTTAACAAGTCGATTATTTCGGTGGCGGAAAATAATCTCTCTTTACCGCCTTCAAATTTTCCGGATATGATATTAAACCAGGTGCTATCTTTGTTGATTGAACTGACGATTATCTTGCCATTATTCTTTAAGACCCTTTTTGCCTCGCTAATCACCTCTTGCGCATCTTCAACGGCTTCCAACGTATTTATAATAAGGACGAAGTCAAACTCCCCTTCCGGAAACGGGAGTTTTTCTCCTTTTCCCAGGACCCTGCTTATGCCGCGGTCTTTGGCGCGTTTAAGCATCTCTTCTGATAAATCGATTCCGACCATCTTTATGCCTTCTACCCCTTCTTTTAACCAGGCGCTAAATCTCCCCGTGCCTACTCCTATCTCTAAACCTTTCCCTCGCGTTCGGCCTAAGGCCTCCATTATCGCGTTGAGCTGAGAAAAGTAGGCGTTGGCGAATTCTCCGTCAACTTCCGACTCATAGGCCTCTACCGTCGCGGGATCACTATAGTCAAATACATTGGCAGGAGTATTGCCAGGTGACATTGTTTCCGGCTGCGGCGCGGACGGCTGTGGAGCTGCTTGGGCCACTTCGCCGGCAATCCTAAATCTGGGCATCTGCATCTGCGCGAGCAGATCACGTTTCATCATATATCTTGCGACGGCATTTTGATTATTCTCCCAGTATTGGTCCACTCCTTTATCAACGGCCGCATGCTTTAGGCCCGGCACCACTTTTAACTTACCAGAGTCGAATAATTCTAACAATTTTGGCTTCAGGCTTTCCTCTATCCCCGGCGAGGGTCTTGAAATTATCTTCTGATATCTCTCGTACGTATCTTCGCTAATCCATATCTCTATCACATCATTAAGCGGCACAGGCGACGTTATTGTCGGATAAGGATCTGTAAATCCTGGTCCTGCAGGAGGAAGTATCCTCAAGTTTGCTTTTTTATCACGCACTAACTTGTTAAAGAACTCTGCGGAGAACACAAATATGGCAGGAGAGTCGGATGTGTTATTAAATGGATACACGGCCTCGTAATAAGCATTTCTGCCGAGCTTGATATCGCCTGGAATATTATTATCGCGAATGACTCTATCTAACCCATCTCTTCCGTGATAAATCACTCCTTCCGTGAACTCCAATGTCTTGCCGCTTTTTACTACCCCTACCTGCTCAGAAGTCCCGTCCAAAATACTCTCGGGCTCAAATGGAGCTTCCATCTTCTCTATTATCCCGCGGTAATCTTCTGTAGAGCCTTTAGAATCGGGGTGCGCGACAGAATATACTTCCATCAATTCTTTGATAATTTCCCGCGCCCTTAAGAGAGGGAGGCTTCTTTTTACAGCCTCAAACAATGCCAGGCCTCCATGTGCGGTTATATTATTTCCCAGTTTAGCAATAATTAGCTGCGGCGGCGTATATGTATCCATGGTAGCGAAAAGCCTCAACATCCTAATTAATTCATCGAGATCAAATTCGCCATTTTTCAGAGCCTTTGAAGGCGGTCCTTCCGGAGCTTGTCCTTCGGACGTTATCTTCTCTGAACCACTCGATATGGGAAGACGGGCCTGGGCTCCTTCCGGCTCTGCTGCGCCGTCACCCATACCTGCTGGCGGCGTCGCGGCCGGGCCGGGTGATCGTTTCGCAAAACGGGCGCTGTCTTTATGTTGTAATAGGGGGATTATGCCCTTTATGCTTTCTTCTGCGCCATCCGGATTAAATAAAAAGCCGACTAATCCTGCCTTTCTGGCGCCGTCTACGTTTACTAATATATCATCTACGAAGAGACACTCGGCCGGAGCAAGCCGCAGTTCATTAACCACCTGAAGAAACGCTTCGGGATCCGGCTTAGCCACACCCTGCAAGTCGGAGGCATAAAAGTTGCTTTCCGGATCTTCCAATATCCGCGCGGCCTCTGATTGCTCAATGAAGTTCTTATAACACTCGCGGCTTATAGTGGATAGTATGCGGAGTTTGTAGCCTTTATCCTTTAATACGCGCATAAGGCGGATGGTTTCTTCTATATCACCGATGTAGTTACTCCTGAGTATATGTTCTACGTCCTGCAAGGTAAATTCTTCCGGAAAGAATTTACCTTGCTTACCCAGTTCTTCCTTCGCCCATTTGTTCAGTTCAAGCATTAGTCTTTCGCCTGTAATCTCTCCGTGTTCATACTGGTATATGAGGTTTTCCGGATTAGCGTTACGGTCTTCAAAAAACCTAAGCGCCGCGGCCTGGTCAATTCCGAATTTATCTTGAAGCCATTTCGCAACCAGCGCATAATCATACCTCATGATTACATTGCCCCAATCGAAAATTACGCATTTAACCGCGGATTCCGCAGCCGGAGGAATTTTTTCCAGCTCGGCCTCTAAACGGTCTTCTCCGGCTTTCGGTTCCCTCTCACCTCGTATCGAGCCTTCAGCTGCGGGCGGGGCGATGATAAAATCCTCTTTTTGCAGGGGTGTAAAATAAACAATCTTATCCTTTATCCAGAAAACGCCCTTAAGTCCTGGGCCATAGGCATTCGCTAACATAGATTCGCCGCCCAGTTTTAAAATCCGCATTACAAGAGACTGCGCGGGGCGTTCGATGTAACACTGTAAAAGCTTCGGTAGGTTAGGATCGTCTAATGATAATTTTTGTCCCCACGGCTCATCTGCGATTCTTTTTATATTATCGATTTCTGGAAATTGCTCACGTCCTTCTTGCGAATAGGGTGGTATATATGCTACGTCGTCTCTGAGCACAGCGCCGGGTAGTTCACGCTGAAATTCCCGCACAAGAGGTATACCAGAAAGAATTTCTTGTTGTTGATTAAGCACACGCGTTGCAATATCTAACTCCGACTTTCCGGTCGTCGAGTTCGGCTCGCATGCCGGGCCTCCGGCGGTGGGCGGGGCGGGTTCAGCGCGCTCTGCCGCGGCGGGTTTTTCTTCCCTGAACAACGAAACTAAAAATTCAAATGCTTTTTTGTCATCGTTGGGGAATAAAGCTTTCGCTATTACTGTTATGTAGGCTCCGGCGTAGCTATTGTCTTTTGGTGATTTGCCTAAAAGCCTTTCGGAAAAGCTTAGCTTTTCCCTGGTCTGCTCGTTAAGAAATTGCATTAACCTCTTTCTAACTTCATCGATAGGAAGAGCTTTATATTTTGCGATATCTTCTTTACGTTGCCTTTGAAGAGCTTGACCATCATATTTCCCTCTTCCGTAGGTTAACTGAGAAAGTACTTCTCCAAAACAACCTGGTTTATCTTCTAGAACTAACGCATTTGCTATGAAATGACCAAACTCATGGATTACTGTACGTTCTGTCCAGGTTTCACGTAACAAAATTATCGGCCGCCCAGTCAAAGGATGCTTGCTATGGTATGAACGGAGACTTTGTTTTTGCCAACCATGATAGCGAATAGCTTCAAGAATCAACCCCATACCTGCTATAATGCTGCCCCCTATAATAGAAGAAAATAAAAAGATTCCTGCAATCATTTCCCCAAATGTTTCTGCTGGGAAAGGATATATAAATAAAAGTGATATAATAAAGCCAGCGAAGGTTAGTGGACATATTGCTGCTACAAAAAAAAGGTATTTGTAGAATTGTGCAAATCGCGCCTTTGAATATATTTTTAACCTTTCGATTTCGACAAGAATTCTCTCTTCATTCTCCGACTCTGGAACAATAAATCTTCTTAAAAATTTCTCTATGTGGGGCTTGATTTTTTCGTGGCCTTTGATATAACTATCTACTTTAATCTGCGCAACCGCCCGGCTGATTTCGTCCTGGGGACGTTTCCTCTTGTCAGAATCTTTTGCAGTACCTGGAGTTGCGGCTTGTTTTTGCTTTTCCCTTTTTACCTCTGAGGCAATTTCTTTAAACAACTTGTATGTATGCGGTCCAGATGCTTTCCTTCCTATAATGTCAGCCAGTTCAGTTTTGCCTTCAGCTATTAACCGATAATACCTATAGTGAGAACTGGAACAGGCAAAAGTCTCTATAGCGAAAAGCGGAAATACCCAATAGGCTATTTTTAGAAATACCGTAAGTGTCATCCCTAAAGAGAGATTCGCAATAACGGCTTCTGTGAGGTCCCATCCAAAACCCACTAAAAATATCACAGGACTAAAACGTAACATCCAGCTCAACCAAAATCTTCTGTCATTATTGCGAATTAGTTTGTCATATTTCTCAACCAAGGATTCAAGTTCATCTATATCTTTATCTTCTGCTTCTCCACGAAAACGCTTGATTAACTCAAGTCCTCTGTGCGCATATACTTCAGCCCAGTAACCTGCGGAACAATACCTTAAGAAAGTTTTATCTATAAGTGCAGCTAACCAAAAGAAAGGTCTAATAACTAGCGGTATCCCCATCTCCTCTACTTCGTCTATATGTAAGTGTTTAACTAAAGCTTCAAATACTTTTTTGAAAAAGCGCCTGAGGCATCTTGCTTCTTGCGCAACGGTCTGGATGCGGAGCAAAGAATCTGGTTTATATAAGCCGAGCGCTAGTAACCTTTCCTTCTCTTCAGAAAAATCTTTACGTAGTGCTTGGACCAACTCTTCATCTCCCTTATCAAGTGTTCCTTTTTCTAATGATTCGAGACTCTCAAGCATATAGCCTACAAAAGGTATTATAAAACGTGACGCGCGACGAAGCTTCTTTTTAAGAATATAACGTTTCAATCTACCGAGACTAGGATTGGTATACAGTTTTCTCAAGAACTCTATCTCCTTTAAATAGGCGCGAATTTCCAAAAGAAAGCTGTCTGACGTAGGTATTATCAAAGGTAACTTCCATTCCAGCTCAGGAGGTACATCCTTTGTATCAATAATACGAATTTTTCGATCGCCTAACCTAGCAGGTGAAAGATCTTCAAGCAAAAACTTATTGTGATTGTTTTCGTGTACAATTGTACGGGCAAGAGCTTCGATTCTTCTATTGCGTGGCCAAAAGAGGTGGGTCAATCCAGGTTCATCGCTTGCTACTTGAGCTTTAACATAGTCTTTGTTTACCAGCGAAAAAACTTTTGTATTCTGCAATACAGAATTGTAATAATCCGGGGAAACTTGTCTTATAAAATCCAGTGCTTTCCTTATTGCTTCAATAGCGTTGCGGACTTTTTTATCTTTAAAACCATCGGCTACGACAAGAATTTCTGTTCCGGGAATACGTGGAGCATTTCTATATGCACCTAAACCTTTGTCGATTTGCGGACCAAGTAACCCTAGTCTCCAGCTAACCATTCCTTGCCAGTACGGGCCTAGCTCACTCATAACCCACAAAATATTAATATGACCAATAACCGGAGGCCATGTTGTAAAGAGAAAAGCGGCCTCATCAGTCTGAAGGTTACCAATTTTTTCTTTAAAAGCATCCACAGATCTCTTAATATCAGAGTCGCTCTCGTATAGTACGGAAAAGCGGTCAAGCATTTCCTGAACATCCGTAAAGGTGGGACGTTTCACTTTGCCGGAATCTTTTGATTCATCCTTCTCCGCGGCGGGGGTTTCTTCTGCCCCCGGCGTGGCCACCCCCGGCGTGGAAGGTGGTTCTCGGCTCGCGCCTGCCCGTCCGAATCTTCCGATTGCAGCTTTAATCCTCGCGGCTACGTTACGCGCGAGGCGCGCTAACCCCTCAACATGCTTCACGGGCCTGAAAGCGCCGTCCTCGTCCTGGTTGGGATCAAATCCCTTTTGCGCTACTTGCGCAGGAGGTGGGGTTGCTTTATACACCAATCGTATGCCGCTACGGGCATCCCCTTCAATCTCCACGCCGGGAAAGTCTTCTTTTTGTTCTGCCAAGTAATCAAAAATCTTATGCGCGAACTCTTCTGTTTGCGATTCCTGCATATAGCCTTTTAGTCTCTCCAAATTTTCACTGGAAAAGGCTGCATACGCATCTGCTAACCTATGCGAAAACCAATGATCGGGTATACGCGGACCTATTTTCTGCAATTTTTTGCGAATTTCATTATGTATTTCAAAGATTGTTAGAGAAGACCTATTATATTTATGCTGATCTCTCAGAAATTTCTCCATACTCAATTGACCCTTACGGCTTTGCCTTAACTTGAAATAAGTACTTATTGCAGTTATCCCAAAAAAATCTTCTTGGGATACTCTAATTGAAACCAACTCTTCTAATTTATGTTGAAGTTTAAGAAGCGCTTGGCGGTCAGCTTGCCTATCAATCCAGTCATATCTTTTCCTAATTATCCTGGCTTTGCTCCACTTTGTCCACGCAATTATCATTAGGGCGCGTAAATATAGAATTTGAAATTCTAAGTAATCCATTATGCCTATATATTTTATTGCGTTTATAGGAAGAACGAAACCACTGCGGCCTATCTTTAGATATCTGCGATACAAAAATCGGGCTATAAAAACTATCACAGCTCCAACTGCCACCGTAATCCAAAGCCAACTTTGGAGGAGGGGCATAAAAGACGATAGTATAAAGCCGGGTTTGGCGTCACGTCTGGCGCCGCGTTTGGCGCGGTTAGACCTTAAGATTCGTAGCGCGAATTTGACTTTCTTTCCCAGCTCTTCATGGCCGACCACACTTTCGAGGTCCTTGTATAAACGTTCGTCTGTTCGGAGAGCCCCAAAACCGCCTTCTCTTGTTCCCAGAAATTCGAGGAGAATCTCATCTACGTCTAACGGCCTCTCGGGTCGTTTATACGATCTGCCGTCAGTAAAGCTCGGTTTTCTTTTACGGGGCGAGTGACGTTTCCCTTTATCAGATCTTACTGGAGAGCCAGGGGTTGCGTCAGCATGTTTTTTCTTTCCATCCTTCGCCGCGGCGGTGGATTCTTTGCCGGAAAGTGGGCCAGATTTTGCAAAATTAAGCGGAGCCATTAATAAAACACCGGCAATCGCTGAAAATATTCCGATAGCGCTATATTTACTGCCCATGAGGAGGTGCCACAATCGTATAAAAAATTCGGATATGGCCTGCCAGCGTGAATAACCGAGATATGCTACCGCTACTGCAGAAATAAGTGCAATAACGGGCTTAATGTGCTTCTTAAGAATCTCTGATTTACCCGCGCCCAATTGAAGAAATATTGAACTAAGTCCGCCAAAAACCGGATACCATGTAAACTTCCTGATTACGTCGGAATCAACGTCCGGGTGTTTCTTTGCCCAGTATAAGTTCGTAAATAATCCCCTGAAGACTCCTCCTATCAGGTATCCGAAAACAAACAGTATAGAGGCAGCGATATAGCCTAAAACAGATGCCGGCCAAGCAACCATAATTGCGCCGGCGCCTACCACACTTAAAGCGAGCGGAAGATAGGCGATACATTTTATTATCAAGTACCAGATCTCCAGCCCGGCAAATGCTTTTAGTGTTTTGGGATCGGCTTCGCTAAATCTTTTTCTTAATCTCTTAAATAAAACCTCTTTTATCTTTTCATACCAACCCTCCTCCATGGCGGGGGTTTCCCCAACGGGGGTGCGGGTGTGGGAGGTATGAGGTTGCTCCTCTTTTCTAAGTGCGAGTGACTCAATAAGAAAGTGTTTATTATCCACCTCCTGCCCCGTAACATTAAGCGGCCGTGACCATGAATCACGATTAATTATCTGCAAAGGTAAGTTTCCAGATACTAATGCTTTTAATCCTTCAGGACCATAAAAATATGTATGTTCTTTTTTGCCATCTTTCTCATATTGTAATCCAACACCATCCGCTAAGAATATCATGCCTTGGGGCCTTAACATTCTCGACAAATCTTCAATAATTAGACCTGCTACATTTTTTTGAACTTTACGACTATATTCCTCATCCCATTGACGTAATACTTCCCAATCTTCCATATCTTTGTAGAAAAATTTGGACCATATACCAATATAGTCCTTAATAGATGAAACAAAATCTTGTATTGCCATAGCAAAAATTCCAAAGAATATAACATCCTTTTCGCTAAACGGCCTTTCGTCAGCGGGTAGAGCAAACCGAACTACTTGAGCAGGATCAGCAAGTTCTTTAAAAAGTTTTTCTATTTCTTGCCGTGGAAACTTTCTAGATTTATCCCGTAGAGCATTAAGCATTATTTTGTCAATGCGAGCAGTTAATCTATCAAGTATGAGAGACGCGTCTGTATTTACAATCTCTATTCTACTTGCTTCATCTTGAGTAATTGTGTTTTTACGAATTAAATCATCAAGCGCTTCTTCTGAGAGCCCTACTCCTAATTCTACTAAGATAATCTTTTTATATTTCAAGGTTCCGTCTGGAAGTGTTTCCCTTAACATTTCTACAAGCGGTAATACCACAAATGAACCGGCTCCTAAGACAACGGCTGTGCCACTCTCCTGGACATAGCTAGATGCCTCCATAGTACTATCTTTCATTCGTTTGAAGTGAGTTTGTAGGCCTTTCGCTATTTGATCCTCTTCTGACACCCGAAGTTGCACCCACCGGGTAAACATACCGTGCACAATACCTAAGATAGACTGAATTAGCCTTACCCCTCTGGCTTCTGGATTGGTATACAGTTCGATAAATGCTAAATTTAGAGCAAAATCTTTGGGAATATAACGATGTTCAATCTTGTCATCGTAAAAATATAACCCGAGTTCAAACAAAAAGCGTGTTTTTTCAAAATCATAACTTTTTATATAAATTTCATTGGCAAGCGCATATAAATCTTCGCTAATATTGCCTCTGACAAGAAGACTGAGTAAGCTAGTTCTTATATTCGGAGCTTGCACTATACCTCTTATATATGACATACTATCACGAAATGCTTCTTCTGCTATTTGGCTTAATTCTCTATCTTCTATGGCTTGTATCGACTTGAGCATCTTTTGTAATGCTTTTTCTGTACGTTGAATCTCTTTTGGATGTTCAATTTCTGCTTGTCTCAGTGCTTTTTTATATGCTAGAGCACCTTTTTTGCGGTCTCCTTGGGCATAATAAAATACGCTCTGTAAAAAATATGCAAAAGATTTGATATGATCTCTGATAATTTGAACAACCTCATCATCTGTTACTTTAGGAATGTCATCCGGATGAACAATCATTGGAACTACCATATGTTTTCTGAACATCTCAAATCTTTCTACCTCTTCTGCTATTATATCCATTATTTTTGGAAGTTCAGGCTCTTCCAAAATGTAAAACGGCCTATATCGAATCGATTTAATTTCATCCCACCATCCTTTTTCTTTTAAATACACTTGATTTTTCGCCCTTATTTCTCGTCTTTCTTCCTCTGTTCTTAATTCAAAACCAGTTTTTCTCTCCGTAGTTAATTTAATTAATGAAGACGGTTCTATTTCTTCCCCACCCAAAGGCCTGCCGGATTTTACCATTCCAAACATAGCAGAAGCACTGGATAGCACTGCGAAAATCCCCAGCGCTCCCCACGGAAGTTCCCCTGATGCCGCGATAACCAAACCCGTCAACCCTGTCACAGCGGCTACCCCGACAAGCATAAGCGGGGTTAATGTAAAAGCGGGTCTGGGGGAGCGATTTCCGCTGTCTGTTCCAGGCGAGGAGCGGCCTTCGGAATCGCCTCTTGAAGCCTTCTCGACTTCTTCTCTTATTGCTCTCTTCCAGGCCTCCAGACTCTGTTCTGCCAGATAGATATGGTGGGAATCCAGATCTCCAAAATCTCTTATTTCAATATGATCAATAAGGCCTTCCCGTTGATCCCAGGTTATGACTAAATTCTTTCCTTTAATCAAAAATGTCAGGACATCCTCGAAAGGAAGGAACATGGCTAAAGTTGAAATACCCTTTATGTTAAGATATCCATCTTTTACATTCTGTATTATAATATTAATTGCTCTATAGGACTCTTTACGTAAATTTTCAAAGTGACTTCTTGTTTCGGCAATAGCGCCACTGATCATCTCTCGACCATCACCTGGTCGTTCAAGCTTTGAAATAGCTAAGTCTACCATGCGATGCGGCCACAGCTGCTGCCAGCTAAATCCACTTGCTGTCTCAAATTCTTGTTGGGCTTCCATTTTCGCTGTCGCATAAAGTTGGATTGCCTCTTTTTGCTGTTCAGGTGTAAGTCTAAAAGACTCTAAATCTACGAGTACGTCTCCGCCCCACTTTCCATTGGCGGCTTCTTCTCTTAATAATTCGCGCGTCGCTTTTAAAAAGTCCAGCAACTTTTCTTTTACATCGGGTAATTCATTACACACTGTCTGCCAGTCCTGATTCCGGAGACGAGCTATCATCGCCCTTACAAAAATTCTGGCATCTGAAACCACGAGATCTCGACTCCTGGTAAGTTTTACAATTTCTAAATACGCATTACCGTATATCACCTCGCAGAGCGGCGCAATGTCTTTCAAATGCTCAAATCTCTCCCAGGGTTCAATATGGCCTAATCCGGATAGCTCTTTAAATAAATGCGAATCGCTTGTTTCTTTCTCCAGAATAGAATTAAGATATCCGATTACGCCATTTCTTGCCCTTGCAATAGATTCTTCGTCTTTTTTAAACGAATCCATAGGCGAGGGGTGGGCAGGTTCAGCGCGCTCTGCCGCGGCGGGTTGGGGGTCGGCGAGGGTGGGGCTATATGGAACAGTCTCTCCTTTTATCATTACATAAAGCCCTAATAAATAATTGTCGTCTTTCTCAAGCTGGGACCTATCTATTCGCGCATGTGGCCTATAAACAGGCTCGTAGAACACTTGCAAATCTTCGTGTAAGCCTTCGATTTTCTTTTTCAACCCTTCCAATTTCTTTCTTAATTCTTGAGGATATTCCTTAGGACTTTTTATCCTTGTCCCAGGTTCGAGATTTATATCAAGGTCTGAACTTTGTGTAATCTCGCCTCTTGCAAAACCGCCAACTAAATAGATAGTTACGCCATCGCTTTCATTAACTAAGGAGCATACTTTCTTTAAAAGCCCTTGCCATTTTTCTAATTTTTCAATCAGCTTGGCAGAATCAAGACTTAATATAGTACCACCTTTTCTGTTGGTTATATTTGCCGGCGAGCCAGGTTCTTTGTCTTGTTTTCTGCTTTCCTCCGCCGCGGCGGGGGTTTTTTCCCAAAATTGCGCTATTTTTTCATGCACATCGGCCTCGGTATATCCAATGTCAATTCCCCACATATCGCGGGATAAAACCATGCTGGTTCTATTTTTCTTACTTCTTACATGTTCGATTATTTTCGCGAAAGGAAACTTCTTTTGTAACGCTTCTATCAGGTTTTTGATTTCTTTTCTTCGCAAGTCCCCATGTTTGTCGCTGTTTCCGTCATAGTAGTAAAATACAACCTTTAGCCCTTTCATGTCTTCCGGTAATATTTTGATAAAGCTTTCGGCTTCTTTTTTGAATTCCTCGAGGCAACCTATATTATCGTCCGCGAAAAAGTGCCCGACTCCGTGAAGCGTGCCGCGGGGAGTGGTAGCGTAAAGAGCGCATCCAACACAGGTTTTTATTCCCGAGGTGGCTATGCGCTCGTTAGGCCGCAGATTTTCCACCAATATCACGCTATGCACGCCATCCGTGTATACGGAGAGCTCTCCTTCTTCTTTATCGGTTTCAATAACATTTACAGATTCTTCGTTTTGAAAGCCGCCTTCCAAACGGTATCTAAAATGCTTAATGCGGTCATCGTTGGCGGGTTGGGATTTTTCTAAGGTATGCAACGCCAAATACAAATCCATTTCATGTCCAAATTTTACTATCCTATTAGGTGATAATGGGGACGGTTCTATTTTTCCTCCATCCCTGCCGGATTCCACCATCCCAAACATAGGCAGGATGAAAGGAAGGATTGCGGCAATTCCAAGTTCTCCCCACGTATGTAACCACCCGCTATGCGCGCTAATGTGCGGCGCAAGAATCGCTGCAGCTACTAACGCTGCCGCAGCGGCTGCCACGGCAAGCATAAGGGGGGTTAAGGCAAAGCCGGGCTTATGGGAGCGGGGGTCGGGTTTACTGCTTGTTTCCGGTAAAGCGGCACCGTCACTAAGTTTACCATCTAAATGGGGTGCGTCCCTATTTAAAATATCCCTCGTGGAACCGATTAACTCCGGATGTACTTTTACCTTTTCTCTGGCTAATTGTATTTCCCTAACCGTAAATTTCGTTTCGGGCGGCACTCTTATCGCGCGGAGCATTTCGTCGTTAAATGTCGTATCCGCGATAACTCCGGTCTTTTTATTCCTCTCCTTTTCTATCAATTTTAAGGCCTGCGCTAGTTCATTTTCAGAATAATTACGGACCTCAAGCAGTATTGAACTGCGCCAGTATTTCACTTCGAGCTCCCTTAACCTGTCTATGTCAATTCTTTCTTTTGTAACCAGGCATATATCGAAATCGTCTATGGGCGAATAGAACCCACCCGCATAAGACCCTATTAGATGCGCTGACACTATTTCTATAGCTTCCTCGCTTATGCCTTGCAGGAATTTCGCACAACAGGCCATTAATTCTGCGATAGGCTCTTTGCCTTTTTCGCCTTCGGCAGGTTTCAGGAAATAATATATTTTTTTCCGTCCGAGACCGATTTCCGAATGGTCTATGCATGCGATGCGTTCTGAAGGGCAGTTTTTGATCACTGCCTGTAGGCGCGGGTCCAAGATGTCGTCAATGCTGGACATATCAAATTCCTCGGCATTTAGCGATTTTGCGGCCGAGTCATCCGGCGCTAACTGAATTACCTCGCCTAGTAATCGTCTGTTAAAGCTAAACGCGCTTTTTATCACCGCTTCGCCGCCTATATCGAATACAAAAATCAATCCGCTTGGAACCTTATCAGGAATAATTGGCTCGTATCTCAATGGTTGCGAGGGTTTCTCCGGTTTAGATTCCGGGGGCGCTTTCGGGAACGGTCCTTTCCGTGCCTCTTCGGCAGAAGCGGCTTTTTCGGCAGGCGGAATACCCGGTTCATAAAACCGGGTGTAAAGGGCCGACCTTCCGGTATATACTTCTTGTGGAGATGACAAAATCGGTTTTAAGGCCGGTAATCTATCTTCTTTAGCGGCTAATTGGCCTCCCGTAAACAAGATAGCTAAAACACTGCCCGGTTTTAATTCTTTTGCTTTATCTTGAAGCCTCTTACGAAATTCTTCTCCTTTTTCTCCCGCTGGTTGTGTATAGAAAAAGAATACGATATCAAAATCGTCCCAGGAAAGTTCAAATGCGTCTTCATTGGTTAACAACTGCAAGCCATCTTTATCCGCAAAGCCCTCCCTTAGCGCATCGTCGTATCTCTCTTTGGCTATATCGGACATATACGAATCTTTCTCCACAGCCGTGGCTTTCATGCCGTATAGATTCGAAGCAACAAGCGATACTCTTAGATCGCCTGTTCCAAGATCCAAAAGGCGCTTGCCGCTTAAATCGCCGAAATGCCTTTGTAACTCGTCAAAAGTGGCTATGACTGCCGTATAGGGCGTCGCCATGTAAATCGTGCCGTCCTGGACCTGGTGGGAAGAAAGAGAAAATCCATCTATAAAATCTTCGAGCACTCTGGCTTTGTCCTGAAAGTCTGCGGCGGGGGACTTACCCTCCGGAGCTTTAGCGGAGGAGGGTTCTTTTTTACCCGGTTTTCTTAAAGAAATAGATTTATCCGGACTTATAACTGCTTCGTATTCCCAGGGGGGATAATTTTCTCTGGTATCTCTGATAGAGCAAGGGACAATCCAATTATCCCCTTCTTTATACTTGCCGGGTTCGTCTTCTTCGTTAAAGTTTAAAACAAGTTGAATTCCTTCATACGGTCTTGGCGGTCTTGGAGTAAGGCGAAGATTGATGTTTTCAACCCCACCAAAATGTTCCATAACTCCTCTAATAAAAGCCGTTAGAAGAAATTGGTGGCCATATTGCGGGTTTACGAGTGGCTTGAAAGGACTCGGGACTTGAAGTGTATTCGAAGAAGGCTTTCCCTGCAACACCTCCGGGTTCGCCCAGAGGATATTCTCAAAGGAAAACGCTATTATTAAAGTTATAGCGACTAATTTAAATACTATATTTGTCTTTTGTAACATAAGTGGGCTTAATATAACATAATTTAACTACTGATGTGTCACAGTAATGTAAATTAATTGTCGAAAAAGTGTAACAACCTTTTCTCGTCGGGAAAAAGCCAGTTTTTCGTCGGAAAATACGTTGATTTTACCCTGTTTTTAGGGTATACTTAGGG
>JBARPB010000090.1:0-7353 GCA_049642705.1 Candidatus Omnitrophota bacterium | reverse complement strand
TAATGAATATACGATAGTGCGATCGGGATGGCTTTATGGTAGAGACGGGAAAAATTTTCCCGAAGCAATCTTAAAAAAAGCCGAGAGAGAAAAAGAGATAAGAGTTGTGGATGATCAGGTTGGTACGCCCACGTATACGAAGGACTTCGCAAGAGCGATACACGAACTCGTGCGGGGACAGGTGTTTCAGCGTGGAATATCCTCGCAGAAACACCTGTCCCCGCCGAGTGTCCCCGCACGAGAAATACAAATCGTTTTCCAGGACCCGTACAGCTCGCTCGACCCGCGCATGCATATGCAGGACATAATTCTGGAAGGGCCCGTGATACAAGGAGTGAAAAAAACCGAAAAGGAAAAAATCCTTCGCGATGTGCTTTTCAAGGTTTATTTAAATTTCAAAGACAGGCAGAAATACCCGCACCAGTTTTCGGGAGGCCAGAGGCAGAGGATTGCGATTGCGAGGGCGCTGGCCGTTAAACCGCGCATTCTTATACTGGACGAGCCGGTCTCGAGCCTCGACGTCATAATCCAGTCGGAAATACTGAATCTTCTTAAAGACCTTCAGAAGGAGCTCGCAATGACCTATGTATTCATATCGCACGACCTCTCTGTTGTCGAATACATGGCGGATGATGTCGCGGTGATGTATAAGGGCGAAATCGTGGAGTTTGCCTCACGAAACGAAATTTACAAATCCCCGAAACACCCTTATACGAAACGGCTTCTCTCGAGTGTGCTATAGTCGGGTTGCATATCGCAACATAATTAGGTATACTAGCAATATAACGAAAGGAGGCAAATGCGATGAAAAGGATTCTTACGTGTTTAATTATTGCGGCAAGCGTCGTTGTCGTGATCTCGTTTTTCCTACCCTGGGCGAAGGTTAGCGTTTCGGCGGTGGGCGTATCAAAGGAATTGACCGACATTGCCGACAAAAAGCTGGGTGATACCCCTATTGCGGGCAAGGTAATTGACAGGTTGAAAAAGGTAACAGGCGCCATAAGCAGTTTCGGCGACATAGATGTGAAAACAACGGTAACAGGTTACCAGATCCCGAAGCTTGTCAATGACAAGACCTCGAAAGTCGCAATCTCGCTCGTAGGGATAATGTTCAAGAGCGCGGAGGGCCTGGAGTGGAAAAGCTATCTGGTGTATCTCTTGCCGCTACTCGGGATTTTGTGCGCAGGTTTAGCCGTGCTGGGCCTGAAAAACAATATTTACGTCATTCTGATGCTTGTTGTAAGCGGCGTCGTCTCGCTGGCGGGGCTTTATAACCTGCACACCGCGAATGTCGAGAGCATTGCCGTAAAAGTAAGCATAGAATCGGGCCTCTGGAACACTATGTACGCGCTCTGTTTTATATTTCTTGTTTCTATACTCTGGCTTATCCTGGACAGAAAAAAGTAATAGATGCTTATCCTTCGTAAAATTGTATTCTACATTTTTGTCCTTGTTTACCTCGTACTTTGCCCGCTGATTATTTTATACTCGCTCGGGTATATCTTTAAGCCGGAGGCGGAAGAACACATCGTAAAAACGGGGATTATATACCTTTCAACCCTGCCTGCCGGCGCGTCGATATACGTAAACGGCGAAGTTGCGGAGAATACGACGCCCGCCATGCTTGATAAATTCCTTCCCGGAGAGTACGATATAAAGATATTTCTGGAAAACTACGAGGTGTGGCGTGATACCCTGCCGGTGAAGGCCGGCGAGGCAACAGCGCTCGGCAAAATACTCCTTGTTCCCAGGAAACGCAAGACCGAAGCGCTGCTTGCCGGTAATTTTGAAGATTTAACCGCCCTGCCGGGGACGCAATTTTTACTCCTCGCCAAGGGCGCCTCGGCCGGGGATTACGCCGTTTATGACTGCAAGGGAAAAAATAAAACTCCGCTTATCCCTGCCGGCTCGCAGTACGCGGACTGCAGGATTCTCTCACTTTTCACCGCAAGGGAAAGCTCCTCTCTACTCGGCTGGCTGGTCACGAAAGACAAAAGGGAACTTTTTTTGTGGTTTAGCCTCTCCGGAAAAGAACCGGACCTATCGGATATCACCGACCTTTTCCCGAAAGAGCCGCGCTGGGTGATGTGGGATGCGGCGGACGAAAATAACATCTTTACTTTTCAGGAAAACTCCGTAAACCGGCTGGACGTTAAGGCAAAAGCATTATACCCCGGTTTCGCGCAAGAGGCCCGCGGCGCAGGCGTTGCCGAAAAGCTTGTTTACATTCTCGCAGTCGATAACACCCTCTCCTCGATGAACTACGAAAAAAAGAACGTGAACAAAATACTGGAGGATAAAAAGCTCGCCGCTTCCATCTTCGGTGATTCCGGTGTTTTCAGGATTATACCTTTTTTGAAAAGCATAATTCTTTTTAGAGGAGAAAAGGATGAGCTTCTGGCCAACCGTCTCCCGTACAGGTTTATCGAAAAGGGTGTAAAGGGAATCGAGTTCGATAAACCCCGCGAGAGGGTTCTTTTGTGGCAGAAGGACAGGGTCGGTATTCTGGATTTTTCGACGGAGGTAACTGGCGACGTCGCGTTTGAGGAAGGGCCCCGGCTTAACTGGATTTTTACAGGGGGAAAGAACATCAAGGAAGCCTTTTGGGTTTACGAGGCCTCGCATGTCCTTTTCCGCGACGGAAGCGACGTTTACCTCATCGAACTCCAGCCGTACGGTGAGCCGCATTTAGATCGTGTTTTACGGGTTAAGGAAAAAACGGCGATTGTTTATTCGGAAGAGACCGGACTTTTGTATTATCTCGATGCTTCGAACGGCAGCCTTGCCTCGGCCGAGATCGTTCCCGGAAAGGGAGGGACCGCAAAGCAATGAAGTTCAATTTTTCAAAGCACGGCATAAAAGGCAGAGAAAAGGCGCTGCAGCGCTTTTTCGAGATTATCCCCGGGTTCACAAGTTGGGCTATCCTCATCGGCATGTTTGTCCTTTCGTTTACGAGACCCTTTATCGCCGTGGCTATAATTATCGCGTTTTTGCTTTACTGGTTGCTCAAACTTGCATATCTGACGATATTCCTCATAATTTCTTATTTCCTGCTTTCCAGAGAAAAGAATACGGACTGGATGAAAAGGGCCCGCGACCTAAAGAACAAGACGAAAGGCGCCGAGCCCCCGTCACTCGAGGATATTTATCACCTGGTTATCATACCTATAGCGAAAGAAACTAAGGATATCGTGGAGCCGGGGATTCAGAGTATTGCCGGTGGGACGTTTCCATCAGAAAAAATACTGGTCGTGCTGGCTGTGGAAGAAAGGGCGAAAGAGGAGGTCAAAAAAGGCGCCGAAGATATCCGGGCGAAATACAGAGAGAAGTTCCTGGATTTGCTGGTGGCCATACACAAAGACGGCCTTCCGGGCGAGGCCCGCGTAAAGGGCGCCAACGCAACAAATGCCGCTAAAGCGGCCGCGGAATACCTTAAAGCGAAATCCTTTTCATTCGAGAATGTAATTGTCTCATGCTTTGATTCCGATACCGTCGTGAACCCGCAGTATTTCGCCTGCCTTACCTACAGTTTTATGGCTTGCCCCGACAGGACGCGCTCAAGTTTCCAGCCGATACCCGTGTATTACAACAACATCTGGGACGTGCCCGGCTTCGCGAGGGTCCTGGAAACGGGCTCCTCGTTTTTCCAGCTGATAGAGGCGACCAATCCCGAAAAACTCGTTACCTTTTCAAGCCACAGCATGAGTTTCAAGGCGCTTGTCGAGGTAGGGTACTGGCCTGTAGACATGATCTCGGACGACTCGGCGATATTCTGGAAGTCATATATCCATTTCGACGGGAATTACAGGGTTATCCCCATGTACACGACGGTTTCCATGGATATCGTGGCGGCCAACACCTGGTGGAAAACGATTGTAAACGAGTACAAGCAGAAACGAAGGTGGGCCTGGGGCGTGGAGAACTTTCCCATCGTGATGCGCGCTTTTTTGAAAAATAAAAAGATATCGTTATTTAACAAAATAAGGCTCAGTTTTAAATTGTTCGAAGGCCATATCTCGTGGGCTACCTGGGCATTCCTTTTGACGGTAATCGCATGGCTTCCGTTACTCTTCGCCGGCCGGCATTTTCGGGAAAGCGTCCTTTACTATAGCGCGCCCAGGATTGACGCCACCATATTTAACCTCGCCTCTTTTTCGCTTATCACGAGCATAGCTTTAAGCATATGCCTTTTGCCGAAGCAGAAAATGAAACACCCGCTTCTCGTGAGGATAATTTTCGGTCTTCAATGGCTTCTCATCCCGGTCATTATTTTATTCCTCTCCGCCATCCCGGCCCTTGACGCGCAGACCAGGCTCATGCTGGGCAAGCGCCTGGAGTTCTGGGTAGCGCAGAAGAAGAAGGAATAATCCGGCTGTAAAACATGAAAAAACTTACTCGGCTTTTAATACTCATTCTTATCTTCATCCAAGCCGCAGCGCAAGCCGAGCCGCTCGGCATCGGCACGACATTCAGCCCGAGACAAAGCGAATACCTGGACCAGGACTGGAAAGCGGTTTACTTATCGATCCTCGGGATGGGATTCGATATTATTCGCCTCTCGGCCTACTGGGACCGAATCGAAAAGAAAAAAGATACCTATGACTTCGGTTCTCTTGACTGGCAGATAAAGGAAGCAAAAAAAAGAAAGATCCCGGTCGTCCTCACCGTCGGGATGAAAGCCCCCAGGTGGCCAGAGTACCACATTCCGGAATGGCTACTTGCGGAACTTGACCTTAGAGCCGGCCAGGAGTTAGGCAGGCACCCCCTTCTTAAGGAGAGGACTCTAAAATTCATAAAAAAAGTAGTCAATCGTTATAAAAATGAACCCATTATCGAGTGCTGGCAGGTTGAGAACGAACCCCTGGGTCGCTTCGGGCCGCACTTCTGGTGGATAGGCAAGGATTTTCTTAAAGAGGAGGTCAACCTGGTCAGAAGCCTGGATCCCCACAGGAGGCCCATTCTTATCACCACAGAAACCTATCCCAACAACTTTATTCGATTTATAATAGGGCTCATTCCGCCGAGGACACCGATAAGGGATAGTACGCTGTTGTGCGATATTCTCGGGATAGACATTTATCCCGTGGTGGGCAAGAAGTTCTGGCGGTTCGAATACTATGTCCGGACGCGCCGGCCGGAGCGCCTTAAGTATTTTTCGGAGGTCGTGAAACAAACGGAGCGTTGCGGAAAGAAAATCTGGATTACGGAACTTCAGGCGGAGCCCTGGGAAGCCGGCAAGCTGGTTCACAAAGGCCCCGAAAGGCCCGTAAGTATCCGGCCGGATATGATTCAAACGACGCTTGATGAGATGAAATCGCTCGGCATCGATACCGTCCTTTTGTGGGGCGCCGAATACTGGCATTTCCGAAAGGCGCGCCACGGCGACCAGGCCTGGTTAAAGAAGGTCAAAGACATCCTACAGAAAAATTTAGGGAGTCCGACTCCCCAAATTCTCCTTTCTCCTTGCAACTACCGCAGATTTGTTATATACTAATTAGAACATATGTGGAGTACAACGCAACTTAAAAAGACAATTGAGAAGATACTAGGTGACCGGCTCTTAATTATTGCCTCAAACCGCGAGCCCTATATCCACGTTTATAAAGAGGGCAAAATCGAGTATATAAGGCCTGTCGGAGGCGCCGTCACGGCCCTGGACCCTGTAATGAGGGCCTGCAATGGAACATGGGTTGCATACGGCGGCTCGAGTGCTGACAGGGACGTTGTAAACAAAAAGAACGAGATAAAGGTCCCGCCCGAAGACCCCAAATACACCCTGAAAAGAATCTGGCTTACCAAAGACGAGGAAAACGGGTATTACTACGGGTATTCGAACAAGGCCATATGGCCCCTATGCCACATGGCGTATACAAGGCCCAGTTTCGACGAGATCGACTGGGCTTATTACAAGATAGTAAACCAGAAGTTTGCCGACACAATACTCGAGGTGATCAAAGACAAGAAAGCGTTTGTGTGGATACAGGATTACCACCTTATGCTTCTTGGCAAGATGCTGAAGGAAAAAAATAAAGAACTTCGTACAGCCCATTTTCTTCACATACCATGGCCCAATCCGGAAGTGTTCAGGATATGCCCGCAAAAAGCGGAGATTCTAAAAGGCCTTCTCGCAAATGACCTTCTCGGATTTCACATAAGGCACCACTGCAGCAATTTTATCGGAACCGTCAGGGACGAACTTGAAGCCAGGGTTGACAAAGAAAAAACCTCCGTAACTTATAGCGGGCACGAAACCCTCGTGAGGGCGTTTCCGATCAGCGTGGATTTCGATGAGTTGTCAAAATTTGCCGACTTGAAAGAAGTCAGGGATACGGAGAAAAAACTGAGGGACGAATTTTCGATAAGCGACGATGTTTTCGTTATAATGGGGCTTGACCGTATTGATTATACAAAAGGCATAATTGAAAAAATCCAGGCGGTGGACCGTTTTCTGGAGAAATTCCCCAAGTACAAGGGGAAAATCATGTTCATACAAAAGGGCGGCTTGAGCAGGATGCACATAGATAAATATAAGGAACTTAACGACAGGCTGAACAGCCTCGTCGAAGAAGTAAACTGGAAACACTCGACCGAGAAATGGTTTCCCGTGGCGCTGGCAAGGCGCCACATGTCGCGAAAGGAAATTGCCGCGTTATACAGACTCTCAGATGCCTGCATTGTAAGCCCGCTTCACGACGGAATGAACCTTGTCTGCAAGGAATTCATTGCGGCAAAAAACGACTTAGACGGCGTTTTGCTTCTTAGCCAGTTTACGGGCGCCGCGAGAGAACTTAAGGGCGCTATATTCGTGAACCCCTACGACAGGGAAAATTTTGCCCTCGCGATAAAGAAGGCAATAGAGCTCCCGAAGGAAACGAAAGAAAAAAGGATGAAGCGCCTTAGGAACGTCGTGAGGGAAAACAACATCTATAAATGGGCGGGAAAATTCTTAGAAGAACTAAAAAAGATTTGAAAAGAAAAATAAAAAACGCTAAAAAAATAATATTTTTTTTAGATTACGACGGCACCCTCACCCCCATAAAGAAAAGACCGCCGCTGGCGAAGATCGATAAAGAAGCAAAAGCGGTATTGCGGCGGCTTGCCGGGAAAAAGGGAATTCGCATTTTTATAGTAAGCGGCAGGATATTAGAAAACGTAAAAAACCTGATAGGCCTTAAATCGCTTTATTATATCGGAAACCACGGCATAGAACTTGAAGGCCCCGCCGTTAAATACGTAAACCCGAAAGCCCGCGCCTCGCGGCCCATCATACAAAGGGTTTACGGGGCGCTTAAGAAAAAGCTAAAGATAAAAGGCGTAATATTGGAAAACAAGGTTTACACCCTTAGCGTGCAC